>DASVQJ010000031.1:0-18632 GCA_036389235.1 Pyrinomonadaceae bacterium
AACGAGCAGATACTCCGCCACCTCGAAGAGTCGCAGGTCTACCGCATCGACCACTACCTCGGCAAGGAGACCGTCCAGAACCTCCTCGTCTTCCGCTTCGCCAACGGCATCTTCGAGCCGCTCTGGAACCGGCAGTACGTCGATCACGTCCAGATCACGAACGCCGAGACGGTCGGCGTCGAGGGGCGCGGCGGCTACTACGAGAAGTCGGGCGTGGTGCGCGACATGATTCAGAACCACGTCTTCCAGGTGCTCTCGCTGGTGGCGATGGAGCCGCCCGCGTCGCTCTCGGCCGAGGACGTGCGCGACGAGAAGATCAAGGCCATGCACTCGGCGCGCGAGTTCACGCCCGAGCGCGTCCGGCTTGAGTGCGTGCGCGGCCAGTACGGCGCGGGGAGTATCGGCGGCGCGGCCGTGCCGGGCTACCGCGAGGAGAAGGGCGTCGCCCCGGACTCCCCCACCGAGACCTACGCGATGGTGACGATGTGGTTCGACAACTGGCGCTGGTCGGGCGTGCCCTTCTACATCCGCTCGGGCAAGCGCCTCGCCAAGCGCGTCACCGAGATCGCCATCCAGTTCCGCGCCGCGCCGCACGCGCTCTTCGGCCGCGCGATGGACGAGGTGGCGCCCAACCAGCTCGTCATACGCATCCAGCCCGACGAGGGCATCACGCTCCGCGTCGCGGCCAAAGTGCCAGGGCAGGTCACGCGCATCCGCGACGTGAACATGGACTTCCGCTACGGCGCGTCGTTCGGCGTCCAGCTCGCCGAAGCCTACGAGCGTTTGATACTGGACTGCATCCTCGGCGACTCGACCCTGTACGCGCGCAAGGACATGACCGAGCGCGGCTGGGAACTCGTCATGCCCATCCTCGCGGAGTGGGGCGCGGGTAAAGCCGAGGCCGACTTCCCGAACTACGAGGCCGGCTCGTGGGGGCCGGAAGAGTCTTTCAAGCTCCTCGAACAGCAGGGGCGACGGTGGAGGCGGCCATGAGGCATACGGGTCAGAACCACCCGCTACCGCGGGTGGTTCTGACCCGGTTATGCATCGCTCTTATTTCTGATGGAGACACAGGCGAGCACGACTCAAGTCTCTTTAGCGAAGGGCATCGACGCCGCGAAGCTCGAACGCGAGCTGAACGCGATGTGGTCGGAGATGTCCGCGCCGGACGGCGCTGACGGCGCCGCGGGCGTCGTGCGCGCCTGCGTCCTGAACCTCGTGGTCTACGCAGAGGGCGCGGAGGAGCGGGCGGAGGTGGACGAGCTTTTGAGCGAGGTCGTCGAGCGGCACCCCTGCCGCGCCATCGTGCTCGCGGCGGAGCGCGGGGCAGACGGGCCGGGGCTCGAAGCGTTCGTCTCGACGCGCTGCCAGCTCTCCTCGCGCGGGTCGAAGCGCATCTGCGGCGAGCAGATAACGATTGAGGCCGCGGGGGCGGCCGTGGACACGGCCTCTTCGGCGGTCGCGCCGCTGCTCGTGCCGGACGTGCCGGTCTTCCTCTGGTGGAAGGACATCCCGAACTACGGCGACAGGCTCTTCGCGCGCCTCACGGGCATGGCCGACCGCGTCGTCATCGACTCGGCCTCGTTCGACCGGCCGCACGAAGACCTGCGCCGCCTGGCCGGCCTGCTCGTTGGCGGGCGGCTGCGCCTGAGCGATTTGAACTGGGGCCGGCTGACGTCGTGGCGCGCGCTGGTCGCGGGCTTCTGGGACGTGGCCGACTACCGCGCGTCGCTCGCGCGGATTGAAAAGATAGTCATAGAGTATGACCCGCCCGACCGCTCGCACGACGAGATAGCGCCGAAGGCGCTGCTCGCGCTCGGCTGGATAGCCTCGCGCCTCGGCTGGGAGGTCGCCGACGGGGGCGCGACGTTCGACGGCGGCCGCGCCCGGTTCATCCTGAAAGACGGCGGCCGGGAGATCGAAGCCGTGCTCGCGGCCACCGACGACGCCGCGGGGCGCGACGGCTGGCTCACGTCGCTCACGATTTCGACGGCCGCGGGCGACGAGTTCTTCGTCGAGCTGCTGCTCGAAGAGCGCAGGCTCCGGACGGGCGCGCGCCTGCGCGGCGCGGGGCACGCGTGCGAGCGCGTCCTGGGCTACGAGGCGCGCACGGAGGGCGGGCGCCTGAGCGCCGAACTCGACATCCTTTCGAGGGACGAGGTATACGAGGGCGCCGTGGGCGCGGCCGCGCGCCTGCTGGCGGCGCTCGGGGCGTGAGGCTTAAACATCAATTCAAGCGGGGGAGCTTCTCGGACGGAGATGATAATCGCGGGTGACATCGGCGGGACGAAGACGAACGTCGCGCTCTTCGAGGCGTCGGGCGGAAGGGTCGGAGCCCCCCTGGCGCAGCACAGCTACCCGAGCGCGCGTTACGCCTCGCTCGAAGACATCCTCAGGGAGTTCGTCCGGCAGCACCGGCCGGAGCGCATCACGCACGCCTGCTTCGGCGTCGCCGGGCCGGTCGTGCGCGGCCACATCGACGCGACGAACCTCGCGTGGAAGGTGCACGACGTGAAGCTGGCCGAGGCCGTCGGCGCCCCTTCAGTCCGCCTCATCAACGACCTCGAAGCCACCGCCTTCGGCATCGGCGAGCTCGGCCCCGAACAGCTCCACACGCTCAACGAGGGCGAGGGCGACCGCGCGGGCCACCGCGCGCTCATCGCCGCCGGCACCGGCCTGGGGATGGCCGCCATCTACTTCGACGGCGCGGCCTACCACCCGATGCCTTCGGAGGGCGGGCACATGGACTTCGCCCCGCGCAACGAGCGCGAGTTCGAGCTGATGACCTACCTGCGCGAGCAGATCGGCGGCCGGGTCTCCTACGAGCGCGTGCTGTCGGGGATGGGCATCCACAACATCTACTCTTTCCTGCGCGACCGCGGTCACGGCGAGGAGCCCGCGTGGCTGGCCGAGGAGATACGGACGGGCGACGCGTCCGCCGCCATCTCGCGCGCGGCGCTCGCGGGCAGGAGCGAGCTGGCCGCGGCCGCGCTCGAAATCTTCGCCGGGGTCTACGGGGCGATGGCCGGCAACCTGGCGCTGCTGCTCAAGTCGGTCGGCGGGCTCTACGTCGGCGGCGGCATCGCGCCGAAGATCATGCCGAAGCTGACCGACGGCACCTTCATGCGCAACTACGGCGACAAGGGGCGGATGTCGGGGCTGGTCAACTCGATCCCCGTCCGCGTCATCCTCGACGACAAGACGGCGCTCTACGGCGCCGCGCGCTGCGCGCTGACGGGCGGGGGGGAAGCGTCTTGAGTGCGGCCGACGCGGGACTGAACGTGTTCGTCTTCGACGACGCGGAGTCGGTCGCGCGCGCGGCCGCGGCGCGCGTCGCCGAACTCGCGCGCGAGTCAATCGGGGCGCGCGGACTCTTCACCATAGCCCTCTCCGGCGGCAACACCCCGCGCAGCGTCTACCGACTGCTCGCGGGCGGAGAGTACGGGGGGGGCATCGACTGGCCGAACGTCCACGTCTTCTTCGGGGACGAGCGGATGGTTCCGCCCGACCACGCCGAGAGCAACTACCGCATGGCGTACGAGGCGCTGCTCTCGCGCGTCCCCGTCCCGCCCGAGAACGTCCACCGCATCGACGGCGTCGGCGACGCCGCGGCCAACGCGAGCGCGTACGAGGCGGAGATGCGCGGCCTCTTCGGCGAGGCGGATTGGCCGCGGCTCGACCAAGTCCTTCTGGGCATGGGCGACGACGGCCACACGGCCTCGCTCTTCCCGGGCACGGAGGTGTTGGCGGAGAGTCGCCTCTGGGTCGCGCCGAACTGGGTCGAAAAACTCGGCGCGTGGCGCGTCACGCTGACGGCGCCGGCCGTCAACGCCGCGCGGCACGTCACCTTCCTCGTCAACGGCGCGGGCAAGGCCGCGCGGCTGCGCGAAGTCCTGAAGGGCGTGCGCGACCCCGCGCGGCTTCCTTCGCAGCTCATACGCCCTTCCGACGGCGTCCTCGAATGGTTCGTAGACCGCGAGGCGGCGGCGGGGCTGGAAGGGATTGATTTACGTTCCTCGTCAACTTGAGTAAAGAGGTACTTAAGTTAACCGCAGAGGCACAGAGGACACGGAGGGGGCACGGAGGATTAAATTCCTCTGTGCCATCTCCGTGTCCTCTGTGCCTCTGTGGTGAAGAAAACTAACGCGACTCGCACGCCTCGATTCCGAAGCGCCCGATGCCGAGCAGGGAACAGGAACGACTCAAGGAGAAGACGGACGCGCCCGTGCGGCCCTGGCGGAAGTGGGGGCCGTACGTGTCGGAGCGCGCGTGGGGCACCGTGCGCGAGGACTACAGCGCGGACGGCGACGCCTGGGCCTACTTCCCGCACGACCACGCGCGCTCGCGCGCCTACCGCTGGGGCGAGGACGGCATCGCCGGAATTTGCGACAGGTATCAGGTGCTCTGCTTCGCGCTCGCGCTGTGGAACGGGCGCGACCCCGTCCTGAAGGAGCGCATGTTCGGCTGCGTCGCCTCGGAGGCGAACCACGGCGAGGACGTGAAGGAGTACTACTTCTACCTCGACGCGACGCCGACGCACTCCTACATGAAGTTCCTCTACAAGTACCCGCAGGCGCCCTACCCTTACGAGAGGCTGATTCGGGAGAACCGCGCGCGCGGCGCGCACGAGCCGGAGTTCGAGCTGCTCGACACCGGCGTCTTCGACGACGACCGCTACTTCGACGTGTTCGTCGAGTACGCGAAGGCTTCGCCCGAAGACATCGTCGTCCGCGTCGAAGCCTTCAACCGCGGCCCCGAAGACGCGCCGCTCCACCTGCTCCCGCACCTCTGGTTCCGCAACACCTGGGCCTGGTACGCGGAGGCGCGGCCCGAGCCTTCCGTCACGCACGGCCCCTCCGGCCCCGGCTTCCGAAGCCTCAGGGCGGCCGACGCGGAGCCCGTGCCCGGCCTCGCCTTCGAGTACCGGCTCGGCGCGCGCTACCTCTACGCCGACGGCGGCGGCCTGCCGCTCTTCACCTTCAACGAGACGAACGGCCCGCGCATCTGGGGCGCGCGGAGCCGCCGGCCTTACGTCAAGGACGCGTTCCACCGCTACGTCGTGAACGGCGAGCGCGCGGCGGTCAACCCCGAGCCGGCGGGGACGAAGGCTTGCTTCCACTACCCGAACCTGAACGTCCCGGCGGGCGGGTCGGTCGTCGTGCGGCTGCGCCTGACGGACGGGCTGCTGGACGAGCCCCTGCGCGACGTCGAAGAGGTCGTCGCCGAACGTCGCCGCGAGGCCGACGAGTTCTACGAGGAGGTTCACCCGCCGAAGGCGACGGAGGACGAGCGGCGCGTGCAGCGGCAGGCGCTGGCGGGCATGCTGTGGTCGAAGCAGATTTACATCTACGACGTGAACGTCTGGCTCGACGGCGACAACCCCGCCTGGCCGCCGCCCGAGTCGCGCAGGCAGCTTCGCAACGCACACTGGAAGCACCTCAACTCGATGCGCGTCATCTCGATGCCGGACAAGTGGGAGTACCCCTGGTTCGCCGCGTGGGATTTGGCCTTCCACTGCGTCCCGCTCGCGCTCGTCGACGCGGAGTACGCGAAGGGGCAGCTCTGGATGCTCCTCTTCGAGCAGTTCCAGCACCCGAACGGGCAACTGCCCGCCTACGAGTGGGAGTTCTCCGACCTCAACCCGCCCGTCCACGCGTGGGCGGTGTGGCGCGTCTACAACATGGACCGCCTGCGCTCGGGGCGGGCCGACCGCGACTTCCTCGAACGCTGCTTCCACAAGCTCCTCATCAACTTCGCCTGGTGGGTGAACAAGGTGGACGCGCAGGGCAACAACGTCTTCGAGGGCGGCTTCCTCGGGCTCGACAACATCACGGTCTTAGACCGCAGCCGGCCGTTCCCGGAGGGCGCGCACCTCGAACAGTCGGACGCGACGGGCTGGATGGGCATGTTCTGCCTCAACCTCATGCGCATCGCCCTGGAGCTGGCGAAGGAGAACCGCGTCTACGAGGCGCTGGCGACGAAGTTCTTCCAGCACTACGCCTACATCGGCGCGGCGATGAAGCAGATGGGCGCCGACGACCTGGAGATTTGGGACGAGGGCGACAAGTTCTTCTACGACGTGCTCAGCCGCGGCGACGGCACCTACCAGAAGTTCCGCGTCCGCTCGCTCGTCGGCCTCATCCCGCTCTACGCCGTCGAGCGGCTGGAAGAGGACTGGGTCGAGCCGTTCGGGAGTTTCGTCGGGCACTTCCGTTGGTTCCTTGAGAACCGGCAGGACATCGTGCAGCGCTGCGTGACGACCGTCGAGCACGACGGCAAGCGCGTCCACGTCCTCGCCATCGTCAACCAGGAGCAGATGCGGGGCCTGCTGGAGCGCGTCTGGGACCCTTCCGAGTTCCGCTCGGAGTACGGCCTGCGCAGCCTCTCGAAGTGGCACGAGCGGAACCCCTTCCGCCTGGGCGACGCGCAGGTCGGCTACGAGCCGGCCGAGAGCCGGGAGATGCTCAAGGGCGGCAACTCCAACTGGCGCGGCCCCGTCTGGTTCCCGACGACCTTCATGATGATCGAATCCCTGCGCAAGCTCGGCAAAGCCTACGGCCACCAGCTCGCAATCGACAGCGCCGTCCCCGGCGAGCCGCCCGTCAAGCTCGACGAGATGGCGCGCGGCTTCGCCGAACGCCTCATCGGCCTCTTCACGCGCGACGCGCGGGGGCGCCGCCCCGCACACGGCTGGTACGAAAAATTCCAGACCGACCCGCACTGGCGCGACCTCATCCTCTTCTACGAATACTTCCACGGCGACACAGGGATGGGGCTCGGCGCCTCGCACCAGACCGGCTGGTCGGGGCTGGTGGCGTCCCTGATTGACGAGTGGAGAAGGTGAGGGCTGGCGCGACCTCCGCCGCGCCAGCGGCGCCTGAGTTTAGCCCGGCCTTTGAAGGCCGGGGACGACGGCGATAAAAGTGCCGCGTCGCGTCAGCGACGCCTGAACGGGCCGTGTCGGTTCAGGCGTCGCTGACGCGACGCGTCCGTCTTTGATACGACGCCGACCCGGCCTTCAAAGGCCGGGCTAAACTCAGGTTGCCGCTACGCGGCACAAAAACCCGACTTTCAGCCTCCGAGCCTCAAATTTCCTTCTCGGAGGAGGAACGTTCCTTGTCGGAGAAGGAATTTTCCTCCTCCGGGGAGGAGAGCCGGGGCTCGGGGGCGGAAATTTGCTATTCCGAGGCATCCGACCTGCCCGAACGGGCCGAGCCTTGTGTCTCTAAAACACAAATGCTCAACAACTTAGCCCGACAACGCTTGGTCCGGGTAGGGCATCCGACTAATCTTGACAAAAAAATCAGGTATGGCTAGGATGTCTCTGCGTAAAGACTTAGCGGTCATTTCGGGTGCTTTATGAAGGTCTCGGCACAGGAAGAGTACGGTCTGCGGTGCCTTTTGCAACTGGCGCGGCTGGGCGCGGGCGAGGCGCTGACGCTCGGGCAGATCGCCGAGCGCGAGGGCATCTCGCAGGCCAACGCGGGCAAGGTTCTGTGGCTTTTGAACAAGGCGGGCCTGGTCAACTCGACCCGCGGGACGAAGGGCGGCTACACGCTCTCGCGGCCGGCCGCGGAGATTCGCCTGAGCGAGATCATCAAGGTGCTCGACGAGGGCGAGGTGGACGGCCACTGCAAGACCTACCCGGGCGTGCTCGACTCGTGCGTGCACACGGGCGACTGCGGCATCCGCTCGGTCATCGTCAACGTCCACGAGGCGGTCGAGCGCGCGCTCTCGGCCATCACGCTCGCGCAGTTGACGGGCAGCGAGCAGAGCGTGGACACGGCGCTCCACCAGATTCAACCCCTGCGGCCGTCGGCCGCGGCCGAAGGGGCGCGGTAAGTTTTTCGGAAGTCAGGACAGAGAAGTCTGTAGGGAAGCGATCAACCGATGAGCACAATCGAGCTGCTGGCAAACAAGGAATACAAGTACGGCTTCGTCACCGACATCGAGTCGGACATGATCCCGCGGGGCCTGGGCGAGGAGACCGTCCGCCTCATCTCCGAGAAGAAGGGCGAGCCGGAGTGGATGCTCGAATTCCGCCTCAAGGCGTACCGCCAGTGGCTGAAGATGTCCGAGCCGAAGCACTGGCCGAACATCACGTACCCCGAGGTGGACTACCAGGACATCATCTACTACAGCGCGCCGAAGCAGAAGGCGACGAAGGCGAGCCTCGACGAGGTTGACCCCGAGCTGCTCCGCACGTTCGAGAAGCTGGGCATCCCCCTCAACGAGCAGAAGCAGCTCGCCAACGTCGCCGTGGACGCCGTCTTCGACTCCGTCTCGGTGGCGACCACCTACAAGGAGAAGCTGAAGAAGCACGGCGTCGTCTTCTGCTCCTTCACCGAGGCCATCAGGGACTACCCCGACCTCGTCAAGAAGTACCTCGGCTCGGTCGTGCCCGTCGGCGACAACTACTTCGCGGCCCTCAACAGCGCGGTCTTCTCCGACGGCTCGTTCGTCTTCGTGCCGAAGGGCGTGCGCTGCCCGATGGAGCTTTCGACCTACTTCCGCATCAACAACCAGGAGTCCGGCCAGTTCGAGCGCACGCTCGTCATCGCCGAAGAGGGCGCCTACGTCTCCTACCTCGAAGGCTGCACCGCGCCGAAGTTCGACAAGAACCAGTTGCACGCGGCCGTGGTCGAACTCGTCGCGCTCGACGACGCCGAGATTAAATACTCGACGGTGCAGAACTGGTACGCGGGCGACGAGGAGGGGAAGGGCGGCATTTACAACTTCGTCACCAAGCGCGGCGCGTGCCGCGGCCGCAACTCAAAGATTTCGTGGACACAGGTCGAGACCGGCTCGGCCATTACGTGGAAGTACCCGTCGTGCATCCTCCAGGGCGACAACTCCATCGGCGAGTTCTACTCGGTGGCCCTGACGAACCACGCGCAGCAGGCCGACACCGGCACGAAGATGATCCACATCGGGAAGAACACGCGCTCGACCATCATCTCGAAGGGCATCTCGGCGGGCAAGTCGAACAACTCGTACCGCGGGCTCGTCAAGGTCCTGCCCGGCGCGGAGGGCGCGCGCAACTACACGCAGTGCGACTCGATGCTCATCGGCGGGCGCTCGGGCGCGAACACGTTCCCCTACATCGAGGTCATGAACAACACCGCCCGCGTCGAGCACGAGGCGACCACCTCGCGCATCAGCGAGGAGCAGTTGTTCTACCTACAGCAGCGCGGCATCTCGCAGGAGGACGCCGTCTCGCTCATCATCAACGGCTTCTGCAAGGACGTGTTCCGCGAGCTGCCGATGGAGTTCGCCGTCGAGGCCCAGCGCCTGCTCGGCATGAAGCTTGAGAACAGCGTCGGGTGAAGGAGACTGTGTCCGCGATGGAAGTGCGGCTGACCATCATTTACGAGCAGATGGAAGACCTCGTGCGGGCTTCGGTGGCGGAGCTGCCGGGCGCCGTCTCTCTCGGCAAGACGCGAGAGGAGGCGAGGGCCAATCTGGCCGGGGCGATTGAGATGGTTCTGGAAGGGAATCGCCTCTTAGCGGGTAAGGAGAAGAATTGTTGCTAGAGATACGCGATTTACACGCGACTGTTGACGGCAAAGAAATCCTGCGCGGCATCAACCTGACGATCAAGAAGGGCGAGATTCACGCCATCATGGGGCCGAACGGGTCGGGGAAGTCCACGCTGGCGAAGATTCTCGCCGGCCACCCGGCCTACGAGGTGACGAAGGGCGAGGTGCTGTTCGAGGGGCGCAACCTGTTGGAGCTGGCGCCCGACGAGCGCGCGCGCGAGGGCGTCTTCCTCGCGTTCCAGTACCCCGTCGAGGTGCCCGGCGTCTCCAACGCGCAGTTCCTCCGCCTCGCCTACAACGAGAAGAAAAAGCATCGGGGTGAGGAAGAACTCGACCCGCTTGAGTTCAAGGACCTGCTGGCGGAGCGCGCGAAGGTCGTCGAGATGGACGCGGGGCTGATGTCGCGCTCGGTCAACGAGGGCTTCTCCGGCGGCGAGAAGAAGCGGAACGAGATTTTGCAGATGGCCGTGCTGGAGCCGAAGCTCGCGGTGCTCGACGAGACCGACTCGGGGCTCGACATCGACGCGCTGCGCATCGTCTCGGAGGGCGTCAACAAGCTGCGCACGCCGGAGAACGCCGTCGTCCTCGTCACGCACTACCAGCGGCTCCTCAACTACATCGTCCCCGACCAGGTGCACGTCCTCTTCAAGGGGCGCATCGTGCGCACGGGCGGCAAGGAGCTGGCGCTCGAACTCGAAGAGAAGGGCTACGACTGGATCAAGGAAGCCGCGGCCGGCGCTTAGAAGAAGAGTCAAAATTGATGTCACAGGCGGTCAAAGAGAAGAGCATCTACGCGGACTCGTTCCGCGAGTTCGCGGCCGGGCGCGAGGGCGAGCCCTCGTGGGTCGGGCGTCTGCGCGAGGGCGCGTTCGGGCGCTTCGAGGAGTCGGGCTTCCCGACGACGGACGAGGAGGATTGGAAGTACACGAACGTCGCGCCGCTCGCGCGGAAGGCGTTCCGGCCCGCGCCGCTTGAGCAGGTCGAGCTTGAGAGTGTTGCTGTCGAGACGTTCGTCTCGGCGGAGGCGCGCCGCAGCCGACTCGTCTTCGTCAACGGGGTCTACAGCCCCGAACACTCCTCGCTCGAAGCGGTTCCGCAGGCGGTCGTCATCGAGGAACTCGGCGCGGCCCTCGCGGGCGAGCGGGGCGAACTTCTGTGGGAGCACCTCGGCCGCCTGTCGGGCGAGGGGAGCGACGCCTTCTCCGCGCTCAACACGGCCTTCGTCGGCGGCGGCGCGCTCCTGCACGTGCCCGCCGGGGTCTCGGTCGAGTCGCCGGTGCAACTGCTCTTCCTGACCGCGCCGGGCGGGGCCGAGTCGGTCACCTTCCCGCGCGTGCTGGTCGTGGCGGGGCGCGACAGCCGGCTCGACATCATCGAGAGCTACGCGGCCGCGGGCGACGCCGAGTACTTCACCGACGCGGTCGTCGAGGTCTTCGTCGGCGAGGGCGCGCGCGTGACGCACTACAAGGTGCAGGACGAGGGCGACTCGGCCTTCCACATCGCCTCGACCCGCGCGGAGGTCTCGAAGGACGGCGCGTACGAGCTGACGACCGTGACGCTGGGCGCGCGCCTGTCCCGGCACGAGATCGACGTGGCGCTGACGAGCCCGGGCGCGTCGTGCCGCGTGGACGGCCTCTACATCGTCGGCGACGGGCAGCACGCCGACACGCACTCGCTCATCGAACACCGCGAGCCCAACTGCGCGAGCCGGCAGAACTACAAGGGCATCCTCGACGGGAAGTCGCGCGCCGTCTTCAACGGCCGCGTCTACGTCCACGGGGGCGCGAGCGGGACGGACGCGCAGCAGAGCAACAAGAACCTCCTGCTCTCGGCAGACGCGCGCGTGGACACGAAGCCGCAGCTCGAAATCTACAACGACGACGTGAAGTGCGCGCACGGCGCGACCGTCGGCCAGCTCGAAGAGGAGGAGCTGTTCTACCTCCTCAGCCGCGGCCTGCACCCAGACCTCGCGCGCAACCTCCTGACCTACGGCTTCGCCGAGGAGGTCGTCGGGAACATTAAACACGAGTCCATCCGCGCGCAGTTGGACGAGGCGATTCTGAACCGCCTGCACGCGCGCCTGGAAGTCTGAGAGTTGAGAAGATGATCGCGACAGAGAAGACAATCGAAGAAAACCGCGGGGCCGCCGCGCCGGGCGCGGGCTGGGACGTGCGCGCCGTGCGCGAGGACTTCCCCGTGCTCGCGCAGACGGTGAACGGGAAGCCCCTGGTCTACCTAGACAACGCGGCGTCGGCGCAGGTGCCGCGCATCGTCATCGAGCGCGGGGCGAAGTACCTGCGCGAGGAGCACTCGAACATACACCGCGGCGTCCACTACCTGAGCCAGCGCGCCACGTCGGCCTACGAGGGCGCGCGCGAGAAGGTGCGCCGCTTCATCAACGCCCGCGAGGCGCGCGAGTGCATCTTCGTGCGCGGCGTGACCGAGGGCGTCAACCTCGTCATGCACGGCTACGGCCGCAAGTTCGTGGGCGAGGGCGACGAGATCGTCGTCTCCGAGATGGAGCACCACTCGAACCTCGTGCCGTGGCAGATGCTCTGCGAGGAGAAGGGCGCGCGGCTGCGCGTCATCCCGATGAACGACGCGGGCGAACTGATACTCGACGAGTTCGACGCGCTCCTGAACGCGCGCACGAAGCTGGTCTGCGTCGGGCACGTCTCGAACTCGCTCGGCACCGTCAACCCGGTCAAGGAGATCGTGGCGCGCGCGCACAAGGTGGGCGTGCCCGTGCTGGTGGACGGGGCGCAGGGCGCGCCGCACCTGAAGGTCGACGTGCAGGACTTGGACTGCGACTTCTACGCCGTCTCGGGCCACAAGATGTTCGCGCCCACGGGCAGCGGCGTCCTCTACGGCAAGGCCGAGTGGCTGGAGAAGATGAACCCGTTCCTCGGCGGCGGCTCGATGATCCGCACGGTCACCTTCGAGCGGAGCACCTACGCGGCCATCCCCGACAAGTTCGAGGCCGGCACGCCCGCCATCGCCTCGGCCATCGGGCTCGGCGCGGCCATCGACTATCTCAACAGCATCGACCGCGACGCCGCGCACGCGCACGAGCAGGAGCTTCTCAGTTACGCGACCGGGAAACTCTCGGCCGTCGAGGGCGTCCGCATCATCGGGACGGCGCGCGAGAAGGCGAGCGTGCTGGCCTTCGTCATCGACGAGGTGCACCCGCACGACGTGGGCACCATCCTCGACCAGGAGGGCATCGCCATCCGCGCCGGCCACCACTGCGCGCAGCCCGTCATGCAGCACTTCGGCGTGCCAGCCACCGCCCGCGCCTCCTTCGCCTTCTACAACACGAAGGAGGAGGTCGACAGCCTCGTGGCCGCCGTCCAGAAAGTTATCGAGGTCTTCGCCTAACGGCAGTCAATGGTGAATGGTAAATAGTAAATAGAAACTGCCATTCACCATTCACCATTCACCATTTACCATTCACCATGTCTGAACTGAGCGAGCTGTACCAGCAGGTCATCCTCGACCACAACAAGAAGCCGCGGAACTTCCAGAAGCTGGAAGGGGCGAACCGCGTGTCGGAGGGGTTCAACCCTTTGTGCGGCGACCAGCTCACCGTCTACATGCTGATGGACGGGGGCGTGGTGCGCGACCTGAGCTTCGTCGGGACGGGCTGCGCCATCTCGAAGGCGGCGGCGAGCATGATGACGCAGGCCGTCAAGGGCAAGACGCGCGAGGAGGCGCAAGTCCTCTTCGACGAGTTCCACCGGATGGTGACGGGCGAGCTGGACGAGGAGGCGGAGGCGAACCACCTCGGCCGCCTGACGATATTCGCGGGCGTGCGCGACTACCCCGCGCGCGTCAAGTGCGCCAGCCTCCCCTGGCACACCATGCACGCCGCGCTCGAAGGCGCGGAGACGGCCACGACCGAGAACCTCGGCCCCGACCTCACGCAGGCCGCCGTCTCGGAGTAGGAGGGTGTTGGGTTCCGGGCTTTAGGTGTTGGGTAAGACGGCTATTCCTACCCAACACCTAAAACCCGGAACCCAGCACCTTTCTTTTTGAGTTCGCCCGCGACTCGCGTTAATATCCCTGTCATCGTCCGCACTTCGGAGTCTTTGCCCGCATGAACATCCGCACCGTCGAGCTGCGCGAGATACGCCTGCGCCTCGTACACTTCTTCGAGACAAGCTTCGGCCGCACCGTCGAGCGCCGCATCATGCTCGTCCGCGTCGTGGACGCGGACGGCGCCGAAGGGTGGGGCGAGTGCACCGCGGGCGAGGGGCCTTTCTACAGCGAGGAGTGGGTCGACTCGGCGTGGGAGGTGACGCGCCTCTTCCTCGCGCCGATGGTGCTGGGGCAGGAGGCCGAGGGCGCGGCCGGCGTCGGCCGGCTCATGCGGCGCGCGCGCGGCAACCGCATGGCGAAGGCTTCGGTCGAGACGGCCTGCTGGGATTTGGAGGCGGCGCGCCTGGGCGTCCCGCTCTGGCGCCACCTCGGCGGCGTGCGGGCGGAGATTCCCTGCGGCGTCTCCATCGGCATCCAGGACACGCCCGAACAGCTTTTCGAGAAGATCGAGCAGGAGCTGGCCGCCGGCTACCAGCGCATCAAGATCAAGATTAAGCCGGGGTGGGACAGGGACGTGGTCGAGAAGGTGCGCGCCCGCTTCCCCGACATACGCCTGATGGTTGACGCCAACTCGGCCTACACGCTCGAAGACGCGCCGCTGCTGCGCGCGCTCGACGAGTTCGGGCTGATGATGGTCGAGCAGCCGCTCGCCTACGACGACCGCGAAGACCACGCGAAGTTGCAGCGGCAGATCAAGACGCCCGTCTGCCTCGACGAGTCGGTGCGCTCGGCCGAGGACGCGCGCAAGGCGATTGAGCTGGGCGCGTGCCGCATCGTCAACGTCAAGCTCGGCCGCGTCGGCGGCCACGCGGAGGCCGCGCGCGTCGAGGCCGTGTGCCGCGAGGCGAACGTCCCCGTCTGGTGCGGCGGGATGCTTGAGTCCGGCGTCGGCCGCGCGCACAACATCGCGATGGCGACGCTGCGCGGCTTCACGCTGCCCGGCGACGTGTCGGCCAGCTCCCGCTACTGGGCCGAGGACATCATCGACCCGCCCGTCACGGTCACGCCGCGCGGGACGATTGTCGCGCCCGACCGGCCCGGCATCGGCTTCCGAATCAAGCGCGACCTCGTCGAGCGCCTGACCGTGCGCGCCGAAACGCTCTCCGCGAGCTGAGAACCCCGGATGACTTTCGAGCCAGACAGTCCCGACGCCGCGCGCCTGCGCCGCCACTTCGAGGAGAGGGGCGGCGAGGTTCTGTCGCTCGCGCGGTCGCTCTGTGAGATAGAGTCCCCGTCGGGCGACGGCGAGGGGAGCGCGGCGGCCGTCAGCCTTCTCGCCGCGGCGGCGAAAACCATCGAGGGCGTCGCGTCGGTCGAGCGCGTCGGCGCGGCGGACGGGTACGGCGAACACCTCATCATCCGCGCCTTCGACAACCCTCCCGACGGCGCGCGGCCGCTGCTGCTGCTCGGCCACACGGACACGGTGCACCCGCGGGGGACGCTCGCCGCGCGGCCGTGGCGCGAGGCGGACGGTCGCATCTACGCGCCCGGCGTCTACGACATGAAGGCCGCCTGCGCCCTCGCGCTCGAAGCCGTGCGCGCGTGCGGCGGGCAAGGGCTCCGGCCGCGGCGCCCGGTCGTGCTGCTCCTGACGTGCGACGAGGAGTCGGGGAGCTTCAGCGGGCGCGAGCTGGTCGAGCGCGAGGCGAGCCGCGCGGAGTACGTGCTGGTGCTCGAACCGCCCGCGCCGGGGGGGCGCGCGAAGACGGCGCGGAAGGGGACGGGTCTCTTCAAGCTCGAAGTGGAGGGGCGCGCCGCGCACGCCGGGCTCGAACCGGAGAAGGGCGTCAACGCCGTCCTCGAAATCGCGCGACAGATAGGACGCGTGTCGGCCTTCGCGAGGCCGGAGCTGGGCACGACCGTCAACGTCGGCACCGTCTCGGGCGGCACGCACGCCAACGTCGTCCCGGCCGTGGCGCGCGCCGAATTCGACGTGCGCTTCAGCACGGCCGCCGAGGCGCGCCGAGTCGAAGAGGCCGTCCGCGGTTTGGAGCCGTTCGACGGACGCGCGCGGCTCCGCGTCTCGGGCGGCATCAACCGGCCGCCGATGGAGCGCACGGACGCCGTGGCCGCCCTCTTCGAGAAGGTTAAGCGTGTGGCCGCGTCGCTCGACATCGAGTTGGGCGAGGCGAGCGTCGGCGGGGCCTCCGACGGGAACTTCGCCGCGGCCTGCGGCGCGACGGTGCTGGACGGCCTGGGCGTTGACGGCGACGGCGCGCACGCCGAGCACGAGCACATACGGGCGGACGCGGTCGCGCGCCGCGGGGCGTTGCTGGCCGCGCTCGTCGCGACCCTCTGAGGTGCGTTCGTGAGACTGACACGGGCGGAGACGGATGAGCAGGTGGAGTTGGCGCGCGGGCTCTTCAAAGAGTACGCCGACGCGACCGGCGTTGACCTCTGCTTCCAGAACTTCGCGCAGGAGCTGGCGGCGCTCCCCGGCGACTACGCGCCGCCTTCGGGCCGCCTGATACTTGCTTTCGACGGGGAAGAGGCCGCGGGCTGCGTCGCGCTGCGCAAGGTGGACGACGCGGCCTGCGAGATGAAGCGCCTTTACGTGCGCCCGGCCTTCCGCGGCACGGGGCTCGGCCGCACGCTCGCCGAGCGCATCGTCGAGGAGGCGCGCGAAATCGGGTACGAGAGGATGCGCCTCGACACGCTCCCCACCATGCGCTCGGCCATCGCGCTCTACCGCTCGCTAGGGTTCCGTGAGATTGAGCCGTACCGCTTCAACCCCGTCGAAGGCACACTGTACATGGAGTTGCAGCTTCGATGAAGAGTTTTCACCCCGCAGGGGCGAGATGTTTATAGCCCGGATTAGAAGTTACAGCGGCGTTCACACGAACGCGACCGCCAGCCGGGAGCGCGGGCATCCTGCCCGCCGAAGCGTGCGAGAAGCACGCTTCGCCGTGAGGCGCTCTCCCTCGACGTTGAGGTGTAAAGTCTGACGGCTTTCGCGCTGGCGCGCTCATGGCGGGCAGGATGCCCGCGCTCCCGGCTCAGAGGTCGCACCCGAACGAACGCCGCTGTAGTTGTTCAAGCTTCGTAGGAGCGGCATGTCGTATGTCGCCCCTGACGGGGCTGGCAAGATAATTATCGCCGCAGTGCTATAAACATCTCGCCCCTACAGGGCTTCTCAAGCAGTTTCAAAACGGACTGACCATAAGCGAGACTTCAAACATGACTGCCAGACACATCTTCGTCCGACTGCTGCTCGTCCTCCTCTTCTTCGTCTCGCCCGCCGCGCCGGTTTTGCAAGTCGGAAGCAGAGGCGTCGCCCGCGCCGCGTCGCGCCAGCCCGTGCGTGCGCGGCACGGCATGGTCGCCTCGACCGACCGGCTCGCGTCGCAGGCGGGCGTGGACGTGCTCAAGCGCGGCGGCAACGCCGTGGACGCGGCCATCGCGGTCGCCTTCGCGCTGACGGTGACCTACCCGGCGGCGGGGAACATCGGCGGCGGCGGCTTCATGATGATCCGCCTGCGCGACGGGCGCACGACGGCCATCGACTACCGCGAGATGGCGCCGGCCGCCGCGCACCGCAACGTCTACCTCGACGAGCGCGGCGAGTTGAAGCGCGGGGAGGGCGGCTCGCTCGTCGGCTACCGCGCGTCGGGCGTGCCGGGCACGGTCGCGGGGATGGAGCTGGCTTTGAAGAAGTACGGCTCGGGCAAGCTCACCTGGGCGCAGCTCGTCGAGCCCGCGCGCCGCCTCGCGGCCGGGGGCTTCCCGCTGCCTTACGGGCTCGCGCGCTCGCTGAAGGCCAACGAGAAGGAGCTGGGCCTCTACCCGGAGTCGAAGAAGGTCTACCTGAACAGCGGGCGCTTCCGGGACGAGGGCGAGGTCTGGCGCCAGCCGGAGCTGGCCGCGACCTTCGCGCGCCTACAGCGCTTCGGCCCGCGCGAGTTCTACGAGGGGCGCACCGCGCGCCTCATCGCCGAGGACATGCGCGCGCACGACGGGCTCATCACGCTCGAAGACTTGAAGAACTACGTCGCGAAGGAGCGCGTGCCGCTGCGGACGACCTACCGCGGCTTCGAGGTCATCTCGATGCCCCCGCCCTCTTCGGGCGGCGCCGTCCTCATCGAGATGCTCAACATCCTCGAAGGCTTCGACCTGCGCCACATGGGCGCCACGGCCTCCGAGCGCTACCACGTCCAGACCGAGGCCATGCGCCGCGCCTTCGCCGACCGCGCCGAGTACATGGGCGACGCGGACTTCGTGAGCGTCCCCGTCGCCGGGCTAATTGACAAGACATACGCCGAGCGCCTGCGCAAAGGCATCAGCATGAGCCGCGCCTCGACGAGCGAGGAGGTCAAGGCGGGCCGCCCCGCCGGCGCGGAGTCAGAGGAGACGACGCACTTCACCGTCGTCGACGCGGAGGGCAACTGCGTCTCGAACACCTACACCCTCAACGACAGCTACGGCTCGAAGGTGACGATCAAGGGGACCGGCATCCTGATGAACGACGAGATGGACGACTTCGCCGCGAAGCCGGGGACGCCCAACATGTTCGGACTCATCCAGGGCGAGCGCAACGCGGTCGCGCCGCGCAAGCGCCCGCTCTCGGCCATGACGCCGACCTTCGTGCTGCGCAGGGACGGCTCGCTCTGGTTCGCCGTCGGCAGCCCGGGCGGCCCCACCATCATCAACACCGTCTTGCAGGTCATCACCAACGTCGTCGACTTCGACATGAACATCCAGCAGGCGATAGACGCCCCGCGCATACACCACCAATGGCTGCCGGACGAGATCACCTACGAGCCGTTCGGGATGAGCGCCGACACCTTCCGCGCGCTCGAAGCGCGCGGACATAAACTCACGGCCCGGCCGCGCTACATGGGCGACGCGCAGGGCATTATGATTGAGGAGAAGACGGGCGTGCGGCTCGGCGCCAGCGACCCGCGCAACTACGGCGAGCCGGCCGGCTACTAACGGACGTCGATACGACGTCGGCGGCGGGGCGCCCCCGCGCCCCCGCGCCTTTCGCTGGGCGTGGGG
>DASVQJ010000032.1:0-11578 GCA_036389235.1 Pyrinomonadaceae bacterium
GTCCTTTTGCGCGTACCAGTGGAGCGCCTCGCGCACCTTCTCCAGGAGCGCGTGCGCGTTGTAGGGGACGAACTTGAACCCCGTGCCCGTGCCCGCCGCGGGGTCGAACTGCTCGACCGTGTCGTCCAGGCCGCCCGTCGCGCGCACCACCGGCACGGTGCCGTAGCGCATTGAGTACATCTGGTTCAGGCCGCACGGCTCGTAGAGCGACGGCATCAGGAAGATGTCGGCGCCGGCCTCGATCTGGTGCGCCAGCGGCTCGTCGAAGCCGCGGTAGATGCCGACCCGCCGCGGCGCTCTCTCCTTGAGCCGCTGGAAGAAGCCCTCGTACTCCGGCTCGCCCGAGCCCAGCGAGACGATGACCGCCCCCTCCTCTAGCACCTGCCACGCGACCTGCCTGACGAGGTCGAAGCCCTTCTGCGCGACGAGGCGCGAGATGGAGGCGATGACGGGCCTGTCCGGCTCCTCCGGCAGCCCGAAGCGGCGCAGCAGCGCGAGCTTGCACTCGCGCTTCCCCGAAAGGTCTTCCGCCGTGTAGTGCGCCGGCAGGTGCGGGTCGGTCGCCGGGTCCCACACGTCGTAGTCCACGCCGTTGGTGATGCCGACGAGCCGGTCGCGCCGCCGCCGCATCAGCCAGTCGAGCCCGTGGCCCTGCTCCGGCCCCTGTATCTCGAAGGAGTAGCGCGGGCTCACCGTCGAGATGGCGTCGCAGGTCATCAGCCCGGCCTTCAGGGAAGAGGCCGCGCCGTTCGACATGAAGACGTTCGACTCTTCGCCGCCGCGGAAGCCGAGCCGGTACAGGTCGCCTGGGTCGAACAACCCCTGGTAGGCGAGGTTGTGGACCGACATCAGCGTCCGCGTGTTCGCCAGGAACCCGCCCCAGCGCCGCCCCGCCCAGAGCCAGGTGACCGCGAAGCCGCACGGCCAGTCGTTCCCGTGCAGCACGTCCGGCGCCTGCCCGAGCCGGCCCAGCAGCGAGAGCGCCGCGCGGCTGAAGAAGGCGAAGCGGTACTGGTCGTCCGAGAAGCCGTAGACCCTGCCGCGCGCGAAGAACTCCGGCGCGTCGATGAGGAACGCCGGGGCGCCCGCCGCGTAAGAGAGGTAGACCGAGACCGCGCGGCGGCCCCCGAGCCAGTCCACTTCGAGGTTGTCAAAGACCCTCTCCTCCAGCAGCCCGCGGTCGGTCGTGTCGTAGAGCGGGTGGATGAGGCACGCGTCCACGCCCTCGGCCACGAGCGCCTTCGGGAGCGCGCCGGCCACGTCCCCGAGCCCGCCGGTCTTGGCGAAGGGCACGGCCTCGGACGAGAGAAACGCGACGCGCACTTATCCCCTTAACCACACCGCGCCCCACAGGGGGCGCGAGCCCTTGTAGACAAACTTGACTGCTAGATCAGGGGATAATATCGCGAAGCCGCGCCGGGTTTGTCAAGAAAGGGGAAGGGCGTGATGAGTGACGAGTGACGAGTGATAAGAAGGGGAGACGGGCTTTTTCTTATCACTCATCACTCGTCACTCATCACGCCTTCTTAGGTCTGCATCGAGGCGAGGAACTCGGCGTTGTTCTTGGTCTTCCCGAGGCGTTCGAGGACGACCTCCATCTGCTCGACGGGCGAGAGGGGGTTCAGGACGCGGCGCATGACCCAGATGCGGTTGAGGTCTTCCTTGGAGATGAGCAGCTCCTCCTTGCGCGTGCCGGAGCGCTGGAGGTCGATGGCCGGGAAGAGGCGCTTGTCGGAGAGGCGCCGGTCGAGGTGAATCTCGCTGTTGCCCGTGCCCTTGAACTCCTCGAAGATGACGTCGTCCATGCGCGAGCCGGTGTCGATGAGCGCCGTCGCGATGATGGTCAGGGAGCCGCCCTCCTCGATGTTGCGCGCCGCGCCGAAGAAGCGCTTCGGGCGCTGGAGGGCGTTGGCGTCGATGCCGCCGGAGAGGATTTTGCCCGAGGGCGGGACGACGGCGTTGTGCGCGCGCGCCAGGCGCGTCAAGCTGTCGAGCAGGATGACCACGTCGCGCTTGTGCTCGACGAGGCGCTTGGCCTTCTCGATGACCATGTCGGCGACCTGCACGTGGCGGGTCGGCGGCTCGTCGAAGGTCGAGGAGATGACCTCGCCCTGCACCGAGCGCTGCATGTCCGTGACCTCCTCGGGGCGCTCGTCGATGAGGAGCACGATGAGCGTGACCTCGGGGTGGTTGTTCGAGACCGAGTTGGCGATGGCCTGGAGCATCATCGTCTTGCCCGTGCGGGGCGGGGCGACGATGAGGCCGCGCTGCCCCTTGCCGAGCGGCGTGACCAGGTCGACGACGCGGCCGACGATGTTCTCGCCGGCGGTCTCCATCCGGAGCTGCTCGTCCGGGTAGAGCGGCGTCAGGTTGTCGAAGAAGACCTTGTCGCGCGTCTCGCCGGGCGCCTCGAAGTTGATGGCCTCGACCTTGATGAGCGCGAAGTAGCGCTCGCCCTCCTTGGGCGGCCTGATCTGGCCCGAGACGGTGTCGCCGGTGCGCAGGTCGAACTTGCGGATCTGCGACGGCGAGACGTAGATGTCGTCGGGGCCGGGCAGGTAGTTGTACTCGGGCGCGCGCAGGAAGCCGAAGCCGTCGGGCAGGGTCTCCAGCACGCCCTCGGAGAAGATGAGCCCGCTCTTCTCGGTCTGCGCGGCGAGGACTTTGAAGATGAGCTCCTGCTTGCGCATGCCGGTGGCGCCGGGCACGTCGAGGTCTTTGGCGATCTGCGTCAGCTTGGAGATGGACATCTCCTTGAGCGTGGCGAGGTTGAAGGTGCCGCCCTCGCCGCCGAAGCTCATGGCCTCCTCGGCGGTCTCGTCCACCTCGGGCAGGTCGATGTCGGGCATCGGCTCGACGGCGGCGGCGGCCTTGTTGCCGGCGTCCCTGTCGGACGCGCCGTTGGCGCTGACCCTGCTGCTTGTGCGTGTGCGTGTTGTGCGTTCTCGTGACATCTCGATTGTTCTCTTCGGCGCGCTCGCCCGCGGGTTCGCGCGCTCTCTAATCCGCTGTCAGTCGCCGGCCCGGCGAAAAAAGTGGGGCCGGCGCTGACGGCGTTGCCTTTAGAATCTGGTCAAAATTATTGCCGATTGTGTGTCGGGAATGATGTCTATCAATGCCCCCCGCGGGGGCGCGCTTGAGGTGCGCGGCCTCTGTCTTCGAAACGGGTTCGCGGGAATTCCGTGCGCCTTTTGGATGCCCGACCGCCCCGCGCGGTTGCGCTCAATTCCTTCCGTCGGTTTCAAGACTCAACTGGGGGATTGTGGTGAGGCGGCCAATGCCTCTTCGATGGCGCGCCAGACGCGTTCGCGCCCGTGCCCGGTGGTGGAGGAGTACGCGACCAACTCCCCGCCTGTGCCACGTCCCACGGCGTCCAGCACTTTGCGGGCGCGCGCGAGGTTTTTTTGCGACTCGTTGTGCGAGAGCTTATCGGATTTGGTGGCCACCGTCAGGAACGGCTTGCCGTTCGCGAGTAGCCATTCGCGGAGCTGCAAATCCAATGTCGTGGGTTCGTGGCGCGAGTCTACGATGTGAATTGATAGCACAAGCGAGTCGCGCTTGGCAAGGTAATCCGAGACCAACTGCCCCCACGACTCGCGCACCTCGCGCGGGACGCGCGCGAAACCGTAGCCGGGCAGGTCGACGAAGTAGAAGCGTTCATTAAGCAGGAAGAAGTTCAGCGCCTGCGTACGCCCCGGCGTCGAGGAGGTGCGCGCCAGACCTTTGACCCCGAGCATCGAATTAATCATGCTCGACTTGCCCACGTTCGAGCGCCCCATGAAGGCCACCTCCGGCCTGCGGTCGCGCGGCCACTGCGACTCCTCGAAGGCGCTCTTGACGAACTTCGTGCTCGTGACTTTCATAGGGGGCGTGAGCGGTGGGCCGTAAGCCGTGACAGGATAAGAACTGCATTTATCTCGTCACGGCTTACGGCCCACCGCTCACGGCTTTCACGCGTTCGCGGCGTCGGCCTCCGTCTGCTCGGCCGCGGCGGCGGCGCGCGCCTGCGCTACCGCCTTCGACATCGCGCGCGCGCGGGCGAGCCGCTCCTCCGCCTGGGGCATCGCCGTGACGGCCTGCTCCAGGTTGCGGAAGGCCGCGGGGTTGCCGTTGTTGGCGCGTATCTGTTCGAGGAAGGGCTGGAGCTTGGCGAAGACGAAGACCTGCTCGGCGTTCGCGTCGTTGAACATCTCGGCGTCGATGGCGCCGTGGTTGACGAAGGAGCAGGCCATGTCCCAGTAGGTCGCCACCATCCGCAGGTAGGCGCTGTGCTCGCCCATGGCTTCGCGCTGGACGTCCTCGAAGCTCTCGGGGTTGAAGGCGAAGAACCAGTTGCGCGCCTCGCGCATGACGGCCTCGCGGCGCAGTTCGTAGAGCTTGAGAATAAGCTCGGCGCTCTTGGCTTTGTCTGTCATCAGGTGTGTCTCCTCGGGAAGAGTCGGAAGTAGAGCGAAAGCTTCTGGCGAGTCTTAAGCGCGGAGCGGCAGGGGCGCGCGGGGGTGCGTGACTTTCTGCCCTGGGTGCTGCCTGCTGGTTTGAGACGCCGGGAAAGGCGAACTTTACAGGCGGCGGCGCGGCGTGTCAACCGCCGTCGGAAGAAGTCGTACGAGGCTAAAATGAATTAACCACAGAGACACAAAGACACGGCTTGTTGACCTTAGTCCCCTTCAAGCCGTGTCTCTGCGTCTCTGTGGTTAACTTCCCTTGTCGCGCTCAGTCGGCGAGCGTCTGCGCGCCGCCGGCCGAGGGCTGCTCGGTCGTCCAGACGGGGGGCGCCGCGTCGGTCGCCCCGGCTTCGGTCGGGCACGCGTCTTCGAGCGCGAGCGACAAGACCTCGTCGATGGTCTCGACGAGTTGAATCGTCATGTCGGCGCGCACCTCCTCGGGCACCTCCTCCAGGTCCTTCTCGTTGTCCTTCGGGATGAGCACCGTCGAGACGCCGACGCGGTGCGCCGCGAGGAGCTTCTCCTTGACGCCGCCGACGGGCAGCACCTTGCCGCGCAGGGTGATCTCGCCCGTCATCGCCACGTCGCGGCGGACGGGGACGCGCGTGAGCGACGAGGCCATCGCCGTCGCCAGCGTCACGCCGGCCGAGGGGCCGTCCTTCGGGATGGCGCCCTCGGGGATGTGGATGTGCAGGTCGCGCTTGCGGATGAATTCGAGGTTCATCCCCAGGCGCTCGGCGCGCGACTTGACGCAGGTGAGCGCGGCCTGCGCCGACTCCTGCATCACCTCGCCGAGCTTGCCGGTGAGGGTGACCCCGCCGCGGCCGTTCGTCAGCGTCGCCTCGATCTGGAGGACTTCGCCGCCGACCTCCGTCCACGCGAGGCCCAGCGCCAACCCGACCTCGGAGGTCGCGGCCATGTCGGCCTGGCGGAAGCGGATGGGGCCGAGCATGTCGCGCACCGACTCGGGGCCGATGGTCATCTTGAACTCTTCGCCCTTCGCCTCGGCGACGAGCTTGCGCGCGACCTTGCGGCAGCAGGAGCCGATCTCGCGCTCCAGGTTGCGGACGCCCGCCTCGCGCGTGTAGTGGCGGATGATTTCGAGGATGCCCTCGTCCGTGAACTCGACATGCTCGGCGTTGAGCCCCGCGCCCTCGGCCTGCTTGCGGACGAGGTGGCGCTTGGCGATCTCCAGCTTCTCGCGCTCGGTGTAGCCGGAGAGCCGCAGAATCTCAAGGCGGTCTTGCAGCGGCGGCGGGATCGTGTGCAGCACGTTGGCCGTCGCGATGAAGAAGACCTTCGAGAGGTCGTACTCCACGTCGAGGTAGTGATCCTGGAAGGTCGAGTTCTGCTCCGGGTCGAGGACTTCGAGGAGCGCCGCCGAAGGGTCGCCGCGGAAGTCGGCGCCGAGCTTGTCCACCTCGTCGAGGAGGATGCAGGGGTTGACCGTCCCGGCCTTCTTCATCATCTGGATGATCTGGCCGGGCAGCGCCCCGATGTACGTGCGGCGGTGGCCGCGAATCTCGGCCTCGTCGCGCACGCCGCCCAGGGAGAGCCGGACGAACTTGCGCCCCGTGGCGCGCGCGATGGACTTGCCCAGGGAGGTCTTGCCGACGCCCGGCGGGCCGACGAAGCAGAGGATGGAGCCCTTCGGGCTCTTCACGAGCTGCCGGACGGCGAGGTGTTCGAGGATGCGGTCTTTAATCTTCTCCAGGCCGTAGTGGTCTTCGTTCAAGACCTCCTCGGCCTTCGAGATGTCGCGGATCTCCTTCGACTTCTGCTTCCAGGGCACGCTGAGGAGCCAGTCGATGTAGGTGCGCGAGACCGTCCCCTCGGCCGACATCGGCGGCATGGCTTCGAGGCGGTGCAGCTCTTGCAGGGCCTTCTCCTTCGCCTCCTCGGTCATGCCGGCCTCTTCGATGCGCTTGCGCAGCTCCTCCATCTCGGCCTTCTCGTCCTTGCGGCCGAGCTCCTTGTGGATGGCCTTGATCTGCTCGTTGAGGTAGTACTCCTTCTGCGCCTTCTCCATCTGCCGCTTGACGCGCGCCTGGATGGTGCGGTCGAGCTGCCGCTTGTCCACCTCGACTTCGAGCAGCTCGACGAGCCGCTGCAAGCGCCCGTGCGTGGAGAAGATTTCGAGGAGGCCCTGCTTGTCCTCGACCGAGATTTTGACCTGCGAGGCCAGGGCGTCCGCGAGGTGCGAGGGGTCGGTGTTGCGCAGCGCCGTCTGCAACGCGTCGGTCTGCATCTCGGGCGCGAGGCGGACGTGCTGCTCGACGAGCTGCCCGACCCGCTGCATGAGCGCGTCGATGCGCGGGCCGGTCTCGGGCACGGCCGGCGCGCGGCGGACGGTGGCGGTGAAGGCGCCGTTGTCGTTCTCGACGCGGATGGTCGTGGCGCGCTCGCGCCCCTCGACGACGACCTTCGTCTGGCCGTTCTCCTGGCGCTGCGCCTGGAGGATGCGGGCGACGGTGCCGACCGTGTAAATCTGGTCGGGGTTGGGCTCGTCGATGGAGGCGTCGTGCTGGGTGGCGAGGAAGATCGTGCGGTCGGTGGCGAGCGCGTCTTCGAGCGCGCGCACCGACCCGGGCCGGCCGATCTTGAAGGCGACCTTGGTGAAAGGGAAGATCACGACATCGCGGATGGGCACCATCGGCAGCCGCACGATGTCTGCTGGTGTGCGATCAGAATATTCTTCCATAAATCTAAAAAGCTTCAGCCGAACCTTAGAGGGCACAAAGGGCGAGCCGCTCTTGCAAGACCCGCTCGCCCCACCGCTGTGAGCCTTAATTCTAAATCATTTCGCGCGGCCTTGCCACCGGGCTTCCGAAAATAAGCGCGGGCCGGCCGCGCGCCTCAACGTTCCCGCGGGGCGGCGCCCGGGCCGAGCTTCTTCAACAAGTCCGCGGCCGACGCGGGGTCGAGCGACCTGAGCCGCTCGTGGTACGCGGTCGCCGAACGGCTCTCGCCGAGCGCGGCGTGCGCGAGGGCGAGTCCGTAGACGGCCCGTGCGTCGTCGGACTTGAGTTCGAGGGCGCGGCGGTAGGAGGCGACGGCTTCGCGTTGCCGCCCGAGGAAGGCGCAGGCGAGGCCGAGCCGGTAGTGCGCCTCCTCGTAGTCGGGTTGGAGGGCGATGATGCGCCGGAAGGTCTCGGCCGCCTCCTCGTAGCGGCCGAGGTAGCCGTAAGAGTTGCCCAGGTAATGGAGCGGCCCGACGGCGCGGGGCTTTATCCTGACCTCGTGCTCGAAAGCCTCGGCCGCCTCCTTGTAACGGCCCAGCTCGTAGAACATGCTGCCCGACCAGTCGTAGGCGCACTCGTCGTTCGGGCTCAGCTCCCTGGCGCGGCGGAAGGCGCGCTCGGCCTCCCCGTAACGGCGCGTCCGGTAGTAGGCCGCGCCGAGGCCGCAGTAGGCGCACGAGTCTTCCTTTAGGCCGAGCGCCCGCTTGAAAGCGACGCCGGCTTCGTCGTACTCCTCCGCGCGGAGGAGGGCGTCGCCGAGGTCTACGTAGGGGCGGGGCTCTTCCGGCATGAAGAGCGACGAATTGCGGAAGGCGGCGGCCGCCTTGCGGTACTGCCCTTTGTCGAGGTACTGCCTGCCCGTTTTGTAGGAGCGCTCGCCGAGCAGCCTCGGGATTCGTTGGAGGTTGAGGGAGGCCAGCGCGAGAAGACACAGGCAGGCGAAAACGACGGTTCGTGTCGGCAAGGGGGTTTTACCTCAAAACTTTCGGAGTCGTGGGAGCGGGGCGGGTCAGCCGGGGCGGGCCGCTTCACTAAAGAGTCTAAAACATTCGGCGGGCGCGTGTACAGAGTTTAGGTCGGCGGTCTCGGCGCGCGCACTCGAAGAGTCCGGCGCGAGGGGCAAAAGTTAAAGGGGGCGAGAAGCCGCGTGCCTCCCGTCCCCCTCCTGCCTTCGGCAGTTTGCTGTTCGCCTTCGGCTAAGCGGCCTCGTCCACGCCGGTCAGAATCTCGCCGGGGACGGCGCGGCGGCGCTCGACCATCTCGCGCGTGATGGCGAACTCCTTGACGCGCTTCTGCGAGGGGAGCGTGTACATCGCGTCGAGCAGAAGCTCCTCCATGATCATCATCAGGCCGCGGGCGCCGACCTTGCGCTCGACCGCCTGGTGCGCGATGGCCTTGAGCGCGTCGTCGGTGAAGCGGAGCTTGACGTTGTCGTACTCGAACTTCTTCTGGTACTGCTTGATGAGCGCGTTCTTCGGCTCGGTCAGGATGCGCATGAGCGCCGCCTCGTCCAGCTCGTGCAGCACGCCGGTGACGGGGAGGCGGCCGACGAACTCGGGGATGAGGCCGTACTTGACGAGGTCTTCGGGCTGCACCGACGAGAACGCCTCGGCGTAGCGACCCGAGGCCGACTTGATCTGCGCCTGGAAGCCGAGCGACTTGTTGCGCATCCTCCGCTCGACCACCTTCTCAAGGCCGACGAAGGCGCCGCCGCAGATGAAGAGGATGTTGGTCGTGTCTACGGGGAAGAACTCCTGGTGCGGGTGCTTGCGGCCGCCCTGCGGCGGGACGTTGGCGACGGTGCCTTCGAGAATCTTGAGGAGCGCCTGCTGCACGCCCTCGCCCGACACGTCGCGCGTGATGGAAGGGTTCTCGTCCTTGCGGCAGATTTTGTCTACCTCGTCGATGTAGATGATGCCCTGCTGCGCGCGCTCCACGTCGCCGTTGGCGGCCTGCAACAGTTTCAGGATGATGTTCTCCACGTCCTCGCCGACGTAGCCCGCCTCGGTGAGCGTGGTCGCGTCGACGATGGTGAAGGGGACGCTCAGCATCCGCGCGAGCGTCTGCGCGAGCAGCGTCTTGCCCGTGCCCGTCGGCCCGATGAGCAGGATGTTCGACTTCTGTATCTCGACGTCGGAACGCCTGCGCGCCAGCTCGATGCGCTTGTAGTGCTGGTAGACGGCGACGGCCAGGCGCTTCTTCGTCTCCTCCTGCCCGATGACGTACTCGTCGAGGAAGGACTTGATCTCGGCCGGCTTGGGGAGGGGCGGTCTGGACGCGACGGCCTCGGCCTGCTGGTCGTCGGTGATGATCTCGTTGCAGATGTCGATGCACTCGTTGCAGATGTACACCGTGGGGCCGGCGATCAACTTCTTGACTTCGTTCTGCGACTTGCCGCAGAAGGAGCAGCGCAACGTGTCGTCAGTTCGGCGTACCATAATTGTTTCGAGGGCGGACTTACTCTTCCTGTGTGAAACCTGAGGGGTTCAGGGCTCGGTCGCTGGTGCGACGCGCCGCAAGTCTTCTAGACGATTACGAGGGGGATGTCAACGCCCGGCGCGTCTGACCAGCGGGCCGGACTCCACATCCGTTAATGTATCACAGAACGGGCGCGGGCGCGCACCTGAGAAAGTCGGGGTCGAAGGGCGGCGGCGCGCGTCGGCGGACGCCGTGTCCGTGTCCGGAAGTGCGGCGGGCGGGAGGCGGCGAGAGCCCCCCGCCCGCGCCTTTCGTCGAGAGTCCGCGCGGGGGCGTGCGCGCGGGCCGCGCCGCGCGCTACTGGCGGTGCGTGATGACCTCGTCGATGAGGCCGTACTCCTTGGCCTGCGTCGCCGACATGATGCGGTCGCGCTCCACGTCGCGCTCGACCTGCTCGAAGGGCTGGCCCGTGTGCTTGGCGATGATGTTGGAGGTCAACTCGCGCATGCGGATGATCTCCTCGGCCTGAATCTTGATGTCGCTGGCCTGGCCGCCGATGCCGCCCGCGATGGAGGGCTGGTGGATGAGGATGCGCGAGTTCGGCAGCGCGAACCGCTTGCCCTTCGCCCCCGCCGTCAGGAGCAGCGCGCCCATCGACGCGCACTGGCCGAGGCTGATCGTCACCACGTCGGGGCGGATGAACTGCATCGTGTCGTAGATGGCCATGCCGGCCGTGATCGACCCGCCGGGCGAGTTGATGTAGAGGTTGATGTCCTTTTCCGGGTCCTCCGCCTCCAGGAAGAGCAGCTGCGCGATGATGAGGTTCGCGACCGTGTCGTCAATCGGCGTGCCGAGGAAGACGATGTTGTCGCGCAGGAGGCGCGAGTAGACGTCCGAGTAGCGCTCGCCGCGCGGCGTCTGCTCGAAGACCGTCGGGTTGGGAATGTACTGACTCATCTTTGGACTCTCCGTACTGCTTTTCTCTCAAAATAGAACCGGAGATTTGAAACTCCAAACTCGCATTTGAAATTTCAAATCTCCGGGTTTTGAACTCACGCTCCGGCGGGACGGGGAAGCCTCAACTGCCCTCCGCCCCGGCCGCCTGCTCTCCGCCCGCCGCGGCCTCTTCAGGCCGACTTTCCGCGGGCTCTTCGCGCCACTCCTCTTCGCGCACCTGCGCGTGTTGGACGAGGAAGTCGAGCGCCTTGCGGTTGCGCAATCTGTCGGCGATGCTACGTGCGCCCCCCTGCTTTGTCAAGGCGGCCCGCACCTGCTCCACCGACTGCCTTTGCCCTTCCGCGCTGGACTCGATTTCGGCGTCGATCTCCTCCTGCGTGACCTCTATGTTCTCCGCCTCGG
The DNA here is from genome assembly GCA_036389235.1 of Pyrinomonadaceae bacterium. GTDB lineage: Bacteria > Acidobacteriota > Blastocatellia > Pyrinomonadales > Pyrinomonadaceae > QHXN01. Next base: position 10,964 of record DASVQJ010000032.1, read on the forward strand.
CGACGCGCTCCAGGAGCATCGACCCGCGCACGTCGTCGCCCGCGCGCTCGCGGACGAGGTCGCGCATCGCCTCCCAGTTGATGTCCTGCGTGCGCGGGTCGGCGCCGCGCGAGATCATGTCGCGGACCATCGACTGGAGGATCTGGTTCGCCTGGTACGAGACGATGGTCTCGGGCACCTCGAAGCGGTGGCGCTCGATGAGCTGGCCGAGGACTTCGTCGCGCAGGCGGTGCTCGGACTCGTGCTCGGCCGATTTCGTCAGGTTCTCGCGGACGCGCGCGCGCAGCTGCTCGACCGTCTCGACCTCCTCCTCGCCGAGGCTCTTGACCCCGTCGTCGTCGAGGGCGGGCACCTCCTTGCGGCGGACGGCCGTGACGGTGGCGGTGTACTCGACGGTCTTGCCGGCGAGGCCGCCCTTGCGCTCCTCGCCCTCCCGCGGGGCGGGGCCGAAGTCTTCGGGGTAGTTGACCGTGAAGGTCCTGACCTCGTCGGGCTGGACGCCGGTCAGGTTCTCGTTGAACTCGGCGAGCACGCCCTCGCCGCCGAGGACGACGTCCACGTCCGAGACGTTGATGTCCTCCTCTTCGGGCGGGTCGACGTAGCGGCCCTGGATGT
>DASVQJ010000033.1:0-31856 GCA_036389235.1 Pyrinomonadaceae bacterium
CGTACGAGCGGTTGATGTAGACGCCCTTCGCGTACAACTGCGTCCCCATCGCCCCGTCGAAGACGGTGACGTGGTCGCTCTCAAGAAGCTCTCTGAAAGTAATCATACGAAGCTGACCGCTCAAAAAAATATCCCGCGCCAAACAACGCGGGACTTCTGGTCTAAGAAGTTGGCGGCGACGGAAGCGCCGAGCTGTTTAGCTGTTTATTTTACGTGGCCGCAAGTCGCCTTAACTCACCACGTCTTATGTCAACGGCGCTTATACGCCGCCCCGCCCGCGTCTGTCAAGTTTCGCCCGCGGTCAGGCGAGCTGGCAGCGCCCGCAGAAGTAGGTCGAGCGGCCGGCGTGTGCGACGCGGCGGATGGGGTCTTTGCACTTACGGCAGGGCTCGCCCTCGCGGTCGTAGACGCGCCAGCGCCCGTCGTCGCCGCCGCCGCCGAAGTAGCTGCCGTCGATGTTCTCGGGGTCGACGTTCATCGTGGAGCCGTGCGCGAGCGCCTCGCCGAGCACGTCGAGGATGGCCCGGTGCAGGCGCGTGACCTGCCTGCGTTGTAAGTGCGAGGCGGCCGAGAAGGGGTTGACGCGCGCGAGGTGGAGCACTTCGGCGGCGTAGATGTTGCCGAGCCCCGTCACCTTCGTCTGGTCGAGGAGCACGTCCTTGAGCGTTTTGCGTGTGCGTGCGAGCACGGCCGCGAGGTAGTCGGGCGTGAACTCTTCGGAGAAGGGCTCGGGCGCGAGGCCGCGCAGCTCGCGCGCCTCCAAGAGGCGTTCGGCGGGGACGACTTTCATCAGGCCGAAGTGGCGCTGGTCGGTGAAGGCGAGGCGGCGGCCGTCTTCGAGGCGGAAGAGCGCGTGCGTGTGTTTCGGCAGCGCCCGCCGCGCGGGGAGCAGGACGAAGCGGCCCGTCATGCGCAGGTGCGTGATGAGGACTCGGCCGTTGTCGAGTTCCGAAAGGATGTGCTTGCCGCGCCGGCCGACCTTCTCGAAACGCGCGCCGCGAAGCTCGCGCGCGAACCCGCGCGGCGTGTTCTCGGGCGCGAGCCCGGGCCGGATGAGTTTCGCCGCCTCGATGCGCAGGCCGGAGACCAGGCGGTCGAGCGAGCGCGCGACGAGTTCGACTTCGGGAAGCTCGGGCATTGGTAATAAGGTCAGTACCACCCGCGGTAGCGGGCGGGTACGTCTAACTCAGAGAGACTCCGCCGTGTAAGTCCGACCCACCCGCTACCGCGGGTGGTACTGACGCTATTTCAATGGAACGACTCGGCCATGCGGCAGCCCTCTTCGAGCAGCGCGTTCATCTTCTCGACGGAGGTCGCTTCGGAGTAGATGCGCAGGACGGGCTCGGTGCCGGACTGGCGGAAGAGGAGCCAGGACTCGTCGCCGAAGACGAGCTTGGTGCCGTCGAGCGTCTCGACGGATTCGACCGCGTACGGCCCGGCCGCGCCGGGAGGCTTGGCGCCGAGCGCTTCGACGAGGGCGAGGCCGCGCGCGACCTCGGTGTGCAGGTCGCGGCGGCCGAAGTAGAACTCGCCGAACTCGCGGTGCATCTCGCGCACGAGCGCGGTCGGGGTCTTGCCCGAGGCGGCGATGGCTTCGAGGAAGAGGAGCGAGTTGAGGATGCCGTCGCGTTCCGGGAGGTGGCCGCGCACGCCGATGCCGCCCGACTCCTCGGCGCCGATGAGGATGTCTTCGCGCAGCATGAGGTCGGCGATGTACTTGAAGCCGATGGGCGTCTCGTGCAGCGTCAGGCCGTGTGCCGCCGCGATGCGCTTGAGCAGCACAGACTGCGAGAAGGTGCGGACGATGCCGCCCCTCTGCCCGCGGACGCGCGCGAGGTGGAGGAGGACGAGCGGGACGACCTCGTGCATCGTCAGCGTCTCGCCCAGCTCGTTGACGGCCCCGACGCGGTCTGCGTCGCCGTCGGTCGCCAGGCCGACGAGCGCGCGGCGTTCGCGCACGCGCCCCTTGAGCGGCGCGAGGTTGCGGTCGATGGGCTCGGGCGCGACGCCGCCGAAGAGCGTGTCGCGTTCGCCGCGGATGGTCTCGACGTCCAGCCGCCCCCCGTTCAGAAAACTCTCGACCCAGCGGCCGCCCGAGCCGTGCATCGGGTCAACGACGACGCGGCCCTCCAGCGCGCGCACGCGCCCGAGGTCAACGTACGACTCGACCTGCGCCCTGTAGCTCTCGACTTCGGCCCCTAGATTCGAGGACGCGTCGGGGTCGAGACGCGCCGCCCGCGGCGGATTCGCGTCAACGAGAGCTTCGACGGCGACCGTCGTCTCGGGCGTCGCGCTCCCGCCCCACGGGGCCTTGATCTTGAAGCCGTTGAAAGTCGCCGGGTTGTGCGAGGCGGTGATGACGACGCCGCCGGCCGCGCCGCGCTCGCGCACGGCCCAGGAGACGAGCGGCGTCGGCACGTCCGCGTCGAAGAGCGAGACCTCGATCTCGTTGCCCGCCAGGACTTCCGCCGCGCGCGCCGCGAAGTGTTCGGAGAGGAAGCGGCGGTCGTAGCCGACGACGACCTTCCTCGGCGCGGAAGGCTCCGCGCCGTCCGGCGGGGGCTGCCGTCTGACGAAGTCCGCGTAGGCTTGCGCGACGCGCTCGACGTTCTCGAAGGTGAAGCCGTCGGCGATGACTGCGCGCCAGCCGTCGGTGCCGAAGCGGATGCCGGCGAGGTGCTCGCGGCGTCGGGTCACAGCGCGCCCCCGGTCTGCGTGTAGTCGGTGAGGTTCGTCTTGTCGCCGAGCACGGCGCCCGCGCCGACCTGCGCCGAGCGGCCGATGTGACAGCCGCGGCCGACGACCGCGTTCGAGAGGTGCGCGCCCGCGCCGACCCGCGTGTGCGGCCAGACGACCGAGTTCTCGATGCGCGCCTTCTCCTCGACGTGGACGCCCTCGCCGAGCACGGAGTTGACGACCTGCGCGCCGGGCTTGACGGTGCAGTCGTCGGCGAGGAGCGAGAGCTCGTCTATCTCCGCGACCGTCGCGAGGTCGCACTCGCCGCGGCGCTGCTTCAACTGTATGCCGCGGACGCGACCGCCGAGGATGTCGTGGTGGACTTGCAGGTAGCGCGCGGGCGCGCCGATGTCGAGCCAGTAGGCGTCGTCGGGCACGTGCGCGTAGAAGCGCTCGCCGCGTTTCAGGAGGTCGGGGAAGAGGTTGTACTCGAAAGAGTAGCTCTCGCCCGCGGGGATCAGGTCTAAGACCTTCGGGTCGAGGATGTACGTGCCGGCGTTGATGGTGTTGACGCTGACCTCGTCGGCGCGCGGCTTCTCCGAGAAGCTTCGGACGCGGCCGTCCTCCTCGGTCTCGACGACGCCGTAGGCGGAAGGGTTCTCGACGGGCGCGAGGACGACCGTGGCGACCGCGCCGCGCTCGTTGTGTTGGCGGATGACGGCGCGCAGGTCGAGGTCGGTCACGATGTCGCCGTTGAAGACGACCGCGGGCTCGCGGAGGATGTCTTCGGCGAACTTGTAGGCGCCGGCCGTGCCCAGGGGCTGCGGCTCGACGGTGTAAGTAATCCTGACGCCGAAGTCGGAGCCGTCGCCGAGCTGCTGCTCGATCTTGTGCGGCTGGTAGGAGAGCGAGAGCGTCACGTCGGTGACGCCGGCCCGCTTGAGCGTGTCGATCTGGTAGAGCAGGAACGGGCGGTTGCAGACGGGCACGACCGGCTTCGGCGTGTAGACCGTCAGCGGCCTGAGCCTCGTCCCCTTGCCGCCTGCGAGTATGAGAGCTTGCATATGAATATCGTTGGCGCGGCAGAGTCTAGCACCGCGCCGGGAGGCTTTTCAACAAACCGATTGCAGTGAGTTTGCTAATCAATTCGTGTCTTGGGAGTTGAGTGAAGGGCGGTTAACCACAGAGGCACAGAGGACACGGAGGATGCACAGAGGGTTGCAACTCTCTGTGCCCCTGTGGTGAAAGGATTTCCCGCAACTTACAAGGTCGCTGAACTAAGTCTTTAATCCCAAATGCCTTGCTTGACACCCCCTCGGGCCAACGTATAATCGCTCTTTGGGCCAATCATTTATATTTCTTAGGTTTGAAATGGATGCGCGCCCGCGGCGCGCGGGAGGGGAGTAATCATGGCCGAGAGACGTGAGGCCGTCATCGTCAGCGCGGTGCGGACGCCGACGGGGAAGTTCCTGGGGTCGCTGAAGGGGTTCACGGCGCCGCAGTTGGGCGCGCTGGTCGTGCGCGAATCGGTGCGGCGCGCGGGCGTGGCGCCGGAGGACGTGGACGAGGTCATCATGGGCTGCGTCGTGCAGGCGGGGCTGGGGCAGAACCCCGCGCGGCAGGCGGCGCTGCACGGCGGCGTCCCGTTCGGCGTCTCGGCCGTGACGATTAATAAGGTCTGCGGGTCGGGGCTGAAGTCCGTGATGATGGCCGCGCAGGGCATCCAGTTGGGCGACGCGGAGGTGGTCGTCGCGGGCGGGATGGAGTCGATGTCGAACGCGCCTTACCTCCTGAAGCAGGCGCGCGAGGGCTTGCGGATGGGCGACGGCAAGCTGGTCGATTCGATGATCCACGACGGGCTCTGGTGCGCGTTCGAGAACTACCACATGGGGAACACGGGCGAGGTCGTCGCCGAGCGCTACGGCGTGACGCGCGAGGAGCAGGACGAGTACGCCCTGAACTCGCACCGCAAGGCCGCGGCGGCGATTAAGGCCGGCCGGTTCAAGGACGAAATCCTGCCCGTCGAGATTCCGCAGAAGAAGGGCGCGGCCCTCGTCTTCGACACCGACGAGGCCGTGCGCGAAGACACCTCGCTCGAAGCGCTCGCCAAACTGCGCCCGGCCTTCAGGGAGGGCGGGACGGTCACGGCCGGCAACGCGCCGGGCGTCAACGACGGCGCGTCGGCGCTGGTCGTCACTTCGGAGGAGAGGGCGCGGCAGTTGGGCGTCGAGCCGCTGGCGCGCGTCGCGGCGCAGGCCACCTCGGGCATCCAGCCGGAGCTGGTGATGATGGCGCCGGTCGAGGCCATCCGGAAGGTCGTGCGCAAGGCCGGCTGGTCGCTCAACGAGGTCGACCTCATCGAGCTGAACGAAGCCTTCTCGGTGCAGGCCATCGCCATCATGCGCGAGCTGGAGCTCGACCCCGCCAGGGTCAACGTCAACGGCGGCGCGGTCGCGCTCGGCCACGCCATCGGGCAGTCGGGCTCGCGCCTGCTGACGACGATGCTCTACGAGATGAGGCGCCGGGACGCGCGCAGGGGCCTGGCCGCGCTCTGCCTCGGCGGCGGCAACGCCGTGGCGCTGGCCGTCGAACGTTAAGCGGCGCCCGCGGCCGCCGGAGAAGATCGCTCACGAGAAACGGAGTCCCGAATGACCCCCCAGGACCACAACAAGATCATCGGCATCATGCACCTCATCTACGGCGGCTTCAACGCGCTCGTCATGCTGATCTTCATCCCCATCATCATCGCCGTCATGGCCGCCGGCGCTTCAGACCCCGAGGCGGGCGCCGGCATCGCCGCCGTCTTCGGCATCTTCGGCGCCTTCATGCTGCTCATCGCGCTCATCTTCGGGCTGCCGCCCATCCTCGCGGGCTACGCGATGCTCAAGCGCAAGCGCTGGGCGAAGACGGCGGGCATCATCGCGGCGTGCGTCGAGTCGATCAGCATGCCCTTCGGGACGGCGCTGTGCGTCTACACGCTGTGGTTCCTCTTCGGGCAGGGGCAGAGCATCCACGGCGGCGGCGGCGGCAACGCCTTCGCGCCGCAGGACTGGCGCGGCTCCCTGCGCGAAGGGAGCGCTTACGACTGGGAGACGCAGCGCACTTCGCGGGCGGGCCGCCCGCGCGAGTACACGCCGCCGCAGGAGCCGCCCGACTGGCGCGGCTAGAAAATTCAACGGTGAGGTCGAACGGTGTCTGAAGTTATCGGGGTCGTCGGCGCGGGGACGATGGGGAACGGCATCGCGCAGGTCGCGGCGCGCGCCGGCTACGACGTAGTCCTGCGCGACGTGTCGGAGGAGTTCCTCGAACGCGGGATGAAGGCCATCGACCGCAGCCTCCAGCGCGACGTGGACAAGGAGCGTTTGAAGGAGGAGGAGAAGCGGGCCGTCGTCGGGAGGATTCGGACGACGACCGCGCTCTCAGACCTGTCGGGCGCGGGCTTCGTCATCGAGGCCATCTACGAGAACCTCGAAGCCAAGCGGGCGGTCTTCCGCGAGCTGGACGAGACGTGCGGCGCCGAGGCGGTGCTCGCCTCGAACACCTCTTCGATCTCCATCACGAAGCTCGGCGCGGCCACGCGGCGGCCCGAGAAGGTCATCGGGATGCACTTCATGAACCCCGTCCCGGTCATGAGGCTGGTCGAGGTCATCCGCGGCATCGCCACCTCGGACGAGACCTGGGCGCGCACGCGCGAGCTTTGTGAGCAGATGGGCAAGACGGCGCTGGAGTGCAACGACTCGCCGGGCTTCGTCTCGAACCGCGTGCTGATGCCGATGGTCAACGAGGCAATCTTCGCCCTGCACGAAGGCGTCGCCACGCGCGAGTCCATCGACGGCATCATGAAGCTCGGGATGAACCACCCGATGGGGCCTCTGACGCTCGCGGACTTCATAGGGCTGGACGTGTGCCTCGCGATTCTCAACGTGCTGCACGCGGAGCTGGGCGACCCGAAGTACAGGCCGTGCCCCCTGCTCAGGAAGTACGTGGACGCGGGGTGGCTGGGGCGCAAGAGCGGGCGCGGCTTCTACGAGTATTAAGGAAGGCTGACGGCGCGCGCGGGGCCTGCGGGAGGCTCCGCGCGCGGTCTTTGCGGGCCATGTCGAACGTACGCGGGAAAATCTTCTGCCAGCGGTGCAAGTCGCCCAACGAGCTGGGCGAGGACTCTTGCGGCCAGTGCGGGACGCGGCTGATGCTTCTGGTCGAGCCTTCGGGCGCGCGCTTCGAGAGCCGCGGCACCGGCGGCGGGATGGAGGAGCACCTGCTGGAGCGCGTCACCGCCATCGAGACACACATCTCGCGCGTCATCGACAAGCTGGAGAAGATGGCCGAGCTGATGCTCAAACAGTCGCGCTCGGCCTACTTCGACCACGAGCTTCTGGACACGCTCATCACGGTGCTCGGCGAGTCGGGCGCCATCAGCCGGCAGCGCCTCGCGGAGCTCTGGCGCGAGCGGCGGAAGAAGGAGTCGGACGAGGGCGAAGGCGGGGCGGAGAAGCATTCGCCGTTCGACGGGGTCATAGAGGTCGTTCTCGAACAGTACGAGGGCGACGAGGGCGGGCAGTTCGCGCGGCTCGTCCGCGAAGGGTTCCGGGAGATAGAGAAGGGGAGCGAGCCGGCCGGGCTCCGGCGGCTCGAACGCGCGGCGGCGCTCGCGCCCGGGAACGGGCCGCTCAACCTCTTCCTCGGCGTGCAGCTCTACCGCAAGGGGAAGACCGCCCCGGCGCGCGACTACTTCGAGCGCGCGCTCGCCACGGACAGGGAGAACGGCTGGCTCCACCTGCTGCTCGGGCTCGCCTGCGGCGACGAGGGCGAGGCGGAGCGGGCGCGCGAGCTTTTGAGGGAGTCCGTCCTGCTCAGCGGCCCGAACTTCTCGGCGCACTACGCGCTGGGCCGTCTGGCGGCGGCCGAGTCGAACTGGAAGGTCGCGCTCAACGAGTTCAAGCTCGCCTTCGCGGCGCGCCCCTGCGCGGAGGCGCAATACCTGATCGGGCTTGCCAACTTCAACCTCGGGCGCGACGCGACGGCGGAGCGGCACCTGAAGAAGGCGGCGCGGCTCGACGCGAAATACGGCGCCGCCTTCTACCTGCTCGGCCTCGTGCACCTGCGGCAGGGCGATGACGAGAAGGCACACTACGCCTTCATCTCGGCCGCCGCCGCCGAGCCCGAGGTGCGGCTCTACAGCGACGCGCGCGACAAGGTGTGTGTCGGGCCGCCCCCGCCGCTCTTCGAGACGAAGGGGCGCGGCCGGCGCAGGCTCTTGACCGGCGGCGACGAGCGGCTGGCCGCGGCGCTGCGCAAGGACGCGCTGGAGAGGGCCGCGGGCGCCTGAAGAGTTCGGCCGGGGCTGGTTTGACACTTTCGCTTAAGCCGTTATAATTGCAACTTTTGCGCGAGTGCGCCTTGAAGGGGTGCGGGCGACCGGGGGGTGTTTTATGCGAATCGAGGTCGAAAATCTGAAGTCCGCGCCCGAGCCCTTCGCGCACACGTACCGCCCCGAAGAGGTCGAGCTCGAAGAGGAGGCCGCGCGGCTCCTGGCGGACGCCTCCGTCGAGGGGAACGCCTCGCGCAAGGGCGAGCAGGTTCGCCTGCGCGGCACGATCAAGACCGAGGTCGAGCTGCTCTGCGACCGCTGTGCCGCCCCCCGGCGCGCCCCGCTCGAAGTCGAGTTCGACACCTCCTTCATCCCGCAGGAGGTCGAGGCCGTGAAGGCCGAGAACGTCGAGTTGCAGGCGGAAGACCTGATCCTGTCGGCCTACGAGGGCGACGCGGTCGATCTGGACGAGCTCGTGCGCGAGCAGATTCTGCTCGCGCTCCCCTCGCGCCACCTCTGCCGCGAGGACTGCAAGGGGCTCTGCCAGACGTGCGGCGCCAACCTGAACGACGAACAATGCTCGTGCGAGCAGGGCGAGGTCGACCCGCGTTGGGCGGCGCTCGCGGATTTGAAGAAGGACGCGAATGGTGAATAGTAGATGGTGAATGGTTCTGCTCCTTATTCGAGGCGGCCGTATTACCGTTCAGCTTAATTAAGAGACAACCACCATTCACCATTCACCATTGCCCATTCACTAAGGAGTTATAAGATGCCTAATCCGAAACGACGCCATTCCAAGTCGCGCACGCGCCAGCGCCGCGCGCACGACGCGCTGCGCGCGCCGCAGACCGTCGCGTGTGAGAACTGCCAGGAGCCGCGCCAGTCCCACAGGGTCTGCCCGAAATGCGGATTCTACGACGGCCGCCAGGTGTTGAAGGTCGAGCAGGAGGCGTAAGACGCCTCCGGGCGGGCGCCGCGAGACCTTTTCGATGCGACAGCTCAAACCGACCGGCCGCGTGGTCGTCGACGCGATGGGCAGCGACGGCGCGCCGCACCCGGAGATTGACGGCGCGCTGGCCGCCGCGCGAGACTTCGGCGTCGGCGTCACGCTCGTCGGCCAGCGCGAGGTGGTCGAGCGCGAGCTGCGCCGCTGCCGCTGGCGCAAGGACGGCGACAAGGGCGTCTGGTTCGTCGAGGCCCCCGAGTTCATCGGGATGGACGAGGCCGTCGCCACGGCCGTCCGGCGCAAGCGCAAAAGCTCGATGCGCGTCGGCGCGCGGCTCGTCGCCGACGGGCACGCCGACGGCTTCGTCTCGGCCGGCAACACCGGCGCGGCGATGGCGACGGCGAAGATGGTCTTGGGGATGCTGCCCGGCGTCGACCGCCCGGCGCTCGCGGCGCTGCTGCCGACCAAGTCGGGGCGCCCGACGCTCTTGCTGGACGTGGGCGCCAACGCCGAGTGCAAGGCCCACCACATCGCGCAGTTTGCCATCATGGGCGACGCCTACTCGCGCTCGGTTTTGGGGACGGAGCGGCCGACCGTCGGCCTGATGTCCGTCGGCGAGGAGGAGGCGAAGGGGAACGACCTGACGAAGGAGGCGTTCCCCCTCCTGCGCGAGCTGACGAGCCTGAACTTCGTCGGCAACGTCGAGGGGCGCGACGTCTTCTCGGGGCAGGTGGACGTGATTCTGACCGACGGCTTCACGGGGAACGTCATCCTCAAGCTCTCGGAAGGCTTGCAGGACGCGGTCGTGACTCTGATTAAGAGGGAGCTTTCGGCCTCGGTCATCACGAAGACGGGCGCGGTGCTCGCCCGGCCCGCGTTCCAGAATTTGAAGAAGCGGCTCGACTACGCGGAGTACGGCGGGGCGCCGCTGCTCGGCGTGCGGAAGATCGTGGTCGTCGGCCACGGCAGCTCGAACGCGCGCGCCGTCCGCAACGCCATCCGCAGCGTGAGGGAGTTCTCCGAGCACGGCGCGCAGGAGCGCATCGAGCGCGGCATCGCCGAGACGAACGCGCGCGAGTCGGTCGCGCGGCACGGGAAAGAGGAAGTAGGAACGCCGGACGGCGGGCTGAAAGCCTGACGCCTTCAGCCCGCCGTCCGGCGTTCCTACTTCCTCGTTCCTTTGTGGTATGTTCTCAGGAACCTTAAGAAAGCAGGCAGGCTGATGGCAGAAGTCAGATCGGCAATCCTCGGCACGGGTCGCGCCTACCCGCAGGGCATCCTGACGAACGCCGACCTCGAAAAGATGGTCGAGACCTCGGACGAGTGGATCACCACGCGGACGGGCATCAAGGAGCGCCACCGCGCCTCGGAGGCCGAGTACACGTCGATGTTCGCCGTCGAGGCGTCGCGCCAGGCCATCGAGCGCGCGCGCATCGACCCGCTGGAGGTCGGCCTCGTCATCTGCGCGACGGTCTCGCCCGACCAGATTCTCCCCTCCACGGGTTGTCTCATCCAGGCCGAGCTGGGCGCGCACCGCGCCGCCGCCTTCGACCTCGCCGCCGCCTGCTCCGGCTTCCTCTACGGCCTGACGATGGCCGACAAGATGATTAAGACCGGGCAGGTGCGCTACGCGCTCGTCATCGGCGCGGAGGTCCTGTCGCGCTACGTCGATTTCACCGACCGCTCGACCTGCATCCTCTTCGGCGACGGCGCGGGCGCGGCCGTGATGGGGCCGGCGGAGGGCGACCGCGGCGTCCTCGCCACCAGAATCTACTCTGACGGCCGCTACGCCGAACAGCTCTACTCGCCGGGCGGCGGCACGCGCATCAGGCCGACGGCCGAGACGCTCGCGCAGGGTCTCCACTACTTCAAGATGAAGGGCAACGAGCTGTTCAAGGTCGCGGTGCGTTCGATGGCCGACGTGTCGGTCGAGGTCTTGAAAGAGGCGGGCTATAAGCCCGAGGACGTGAAGCTCTTCATCCCGCACCAGGCGAACCAGCGCATCACGGACGCGGTGGCTTCGAGGCTGAACGTGGACGGCTCAATCGTCTACTCGAACATCGCCTACCACGGCAACACCTCCTCGGCCTCCGTCCCCATCGCGCTCGACGAGTGCATCGAGCAGGGCAAGGTCTCCGAGGGCGACCTCGTGCTCCTCGCCTCCTTCGGCGGCGGGGCCACCTGGGGGGGCGCGCTGATTAAGTGGTAGCGGGTCTCCGACGCGGGGCCGAAGGCCCCCGGTCGGTCTTTCGTATCGTATGCCGAGAAAAGACAGGAACCGGCTGGCCTTCATCTTCCCCGGCCAGGGCTCGCAGCACGTCGGGATGGGGCGCGACCTCTGGGAGAACTCCCCGGCGGCGCGGGCGGTCTTCGCGCGCGCCGACGAGGCGCTCGGCTTCGGGCTCTCCCGCCTCTGCTTCGAGGGGCCGGAAGAGGAGTTGCAGCTCACCGAGAACACGCAGCCCGCCATCCTGACCGTCTCGCTGGCGGCGTGCGAGGCGATGAGGGAGTTCGCGGAGGCGCGCGGCGTCGCGTTCCCGCGCCCCGACTACGCGGCCGGGCACAGCCTCGGCGAGTACTCGGCGCTGGCCTTCGCCGGCGGGCTCGCGCTCGAAGACGCGGTGCGCGCCGTGCGCGCGCGCGGGCGCTACATGCAGGAGGCGGTGCCGGTGGGCGAGGGCGCGATGGCGGCCATCATCGGCCGCGGCGACATCGAGGCGGCCGTCAAGAAAGCCTGCCGCGAGGCCGGCGGCGGCGGGGAGGTCTGCACCCCGGCCAACATCAACGCGCCGCACCAGCTCGTCATCTCGGGCCACAAGGGCGCGGTCGAGGCCGCCGTCGAGAGGCTCAAGCAGGACTGCCCCGTCGTCAGGAAGGTGGTCATGCTCAACGTGAGCGCCCCGTTCCACTCCCGGCTGATGCTGCCGGCGCAGGAGCGGCTGGCCGGCTACCTCGGGGCGGAGCTGAGCAAGGAGCCGCGGGAGATCAGCCCGCCGCTGCTCGTCGCGGAGGTGGACCCGCCGATACTCATGCACAGGAGCACCGACGCCCTCAAGTGGCTCCTCCACCGGCAGGTCGTCGCGCCCGTGAGGTGGATGGCCGCGGTGCGCCACCTCGTGGCGAGGGAGCACGTCAGGACGTTCGTCGAGGTCGGCCCGGGCAAGGTGCTGACCGGGCTGGTGCGGCACAACACCGCCGAGGAGGTGGCGACGCTGAACGTCGCCGACACGAAGAGTCTCGAACACGCCTTCGCCGAACTCGGCGCGCGGGCGGGCGCGGGCCACGGGCAGGACGCGGGCGGCACGGACGCCGCGGCCGGGATTTGAACCGACACAAGCTTTAACGATTCCAGACCGAAGGAGCAGGAATAATGGCCGATCAGGAGATCGAGAATAAGGTTAAGCAGATCATCATCGACGAGCTGGGCGTGGACGAGAACGAGGTCACGCCGAACGCGCGCTTCATCGACGACCTCGGCGCCGACTCGCTCGACACGGTCGAGCTGGTCATGCGCTTCGAGGAGGAGTTCGGCATCGAGATTCCCGACGAGGACGCCGAGAAGATTCAGAGCGTCCGCGACGCCTACAACTACATCGACCAGCACCAGGCGAAGAAGTAGTTCCTCGCCCCTTTCGTCGCGCCGGGCGACGAAGACGAGTCCCCGGCGCCGCCAGCGGCCGCGCTGAACCGGGCGCGGCCGACCCGCCCCTGCGCGGGCCGTCCCGCGGGGGCGCGCGCGGCCCGAGTTCGAGGGCCGGCGCCGTCCGCACTCCTTCGGAGGAGCAGAAGCTTTGAAACGTCGCGTAGTGGTTACGGGCCTGGGCCTCGTCACGCCCTGCGGGCACACCGTCGGGGAGACCTGGTCGGCGCTGATGTCGGGCAAGAGCGGGGTCGGCTACATCGAGAAGTTCGACACCGAGAAGTTCTCCGTCAAGATCGGCGCCGAGGTCAAGGGCTTCGACCCGCTCAAGTTCATCGAGAAGAAGGAGGCCCGCAAGATGGGCACCTTCATCCACTTCGCCGTCGCGGCCGCCGACGAGGCGGTCTACGACGCGGGGCTGGTCGAGCGCGGGCAGAAGCTCTTCGAGCGCTACGGCGAGGAGGCAGCCTGGCGCATCGGCACCTACATCAGCAGCGGCATCGGCGACTTCTGGGCCATCGAGCGCGAGCACTCGAAGCTCCTGGAGGAAGGCCCGCACCGCGTCTCGCCCTTCTTCATCCCCTCGTCCATCGTCAACCTCGCCGCCGGGCAGGTCTCGATCCGCTTCGGCGCGAAGGGGCCGAACTCGGCGACGGCCACGGCCTGCTCGGCCGGCGCGCACGCCATCGGCGACAGCCTCAAGATCATCCAGCGCGGCGACGCCGACGTGATGATCTGCGGCGGCGCGGAGTCGGCCATCACGCCGATGTCGGTCGCGGGCTTCGCCGCGATGCGGGCGCTCTCGACCCGGAACGACGACCCCGAGCACGCCTCCCGGCCCTTCGAGCGCGACCGCGACGGCTTCATCATCGGCGAGGGCGCGGGGCTTCTGATCCTCGAAGAGCTGGAGTTCGCGAAGGCGCGCGGCGCGAAGATATACGCGGAGCTGGTCGGCTACGGCATGACGGCCGACGCCTTCCACATCACGATGCCGGACGAGACCGCGTCGGGCGCGGTGCGCGTGATGTCGATGGCGCTGAAGGACGCGGGCGTCGCGCCGGAGCGGGTCGGCTACGTCAACGCGCACGGGACTTCGACGCCGTACAACGACAAGTTCGAGACGCTCGCCATCAAGAAGACGTTCGGCGAGCACGCCTACAAGCTCGCGGTGAGTTCGACGAAGTCGATGACCGGCCACGCGCTCGGCGCCGCGGGCGGCATCGAGGCGGTCTTCTCCGTCCTCGCCATCCACGACGGGCGGCTGCCGCCGACCGTCAACTACTTCAACCCCGACCCCGAGTGCGACCTCGACTACGTCCCCAACGAGCCGCGCCCCGCGCGCCTCGAATACTCGCTCTCGAACAGCTTCGGCTTCGGCGGCACCAACGCCGCGCTGCTCTTCAAACGCTATGAAGAATAAGTTTTCAGTTTTCAGTTTTTAGTTTTCAGCTAAGACAACGCTGCCGGCTAAAAACTGAAAACTGAGAACTGAAAACTGCCTTTATGAAAATCGTCGTCTTGATGAAGCAAGTCCCGAACAAGGACGCCGTCCTGCGCGTGCGCGGGGACGGGAAGTGGGTGGAGGAGGGCGACCTGTCGTTCGAGGTGAACGAGTCGGACGGGTACGCGCTCGAAGAGGCGCTCAGGCTCAGGGAGAAGAAGGGCGGCGAGGTGGTCGTCGTCACGCTCGGGCCGCAGCGCGCGAAGGCGGTCATCAAGGACGCGCTGGCGCGCGGCGCCGACCGCGCCCTCCACGTCGTCGCGGACGACTTCGGGCAGGCGGGGCCGTTCGCCGTCGCGAAGGTGCTGGCGGAGGCCGTGAGGGGCGAGCAGCCCGACTTGGTCCTGGCCGGCCTACAGTCCGACGACCAGGGCTTCGGCCAGACGGGCGTCATCGCCGCCGAACTCCTCGGCCTGCCGCACGCGACCATCGTCATCGAGGTGGACTACTCGGGCGAGCAGTTGCGCGTCAAGCGCGAGCTGGAGAGCGGCTGGTATCAGTGGTACACGATGCAGACGCCCGCGCTCCTCACCATCCAGTCGGGCATCAGCCAGATTCGCTACGCCACGCTCAAGGGCATCATGGCCGCGAAGAAGAAGGAGATTCGGGAAGTCCAACCGGCCGTCGCGGCCGGCGAGGGCGAGTTCCAGACGGTCGAGCGCGTCTACCTCCCGCTCAAGCAGAAGCAGACGCAGTTCCTCGGCGACGGCGACGCCAAGAAGGGCGCGGCCCAGCTCGCCGAGAAGCTCCGCAACGAGGCGAGGGTGATTTAAGGAGTGAATGGTGAATAGTAAATGGTAAATGGTCTGCCCCGCCCGGCGGCCAGCCGTTTACCTTCCGAGCCTCGTAATCTCTCGACCACCATTCACCATTCACCATTGACCATTTACCAATCATGAGCAACGGAATACTCGTCTTCATCGAGCACCGGCAGGGTGCGATCAACAAGGTCTCGTTCGAGGCCGTGGCCGCGGCGCAGCAGTTGGGCGCCGGCCTGGGGCAGGAGGTGACGGCGGTCGTGCTCGGCGCGGACGCGACGCTGGCGAACGAGGTGGCGGGCTTCAGGCTGGCGGGCGTCGTCTCGGCCGAGAACCCGAAGCTCGCCGACTACACGCCCGACGCGTACGCCGACGCGTTCGAGCAGGTGGTGCGCGCGCGCGACCCGCAGTTCGTCATCCTCCCGCACACGTACCTCGTGCGCGACTTCGCGCCGAAGCTGGCCGCGCGTTTCGGCAAGGGGCTCGTGAGCGACTGCATCCGCATGAAGGCGGAGGGCGGCGGGGTCGTCTTCACGCGGCGCCTCTTCCAGGGGAAGATGGACGCGGACGTTTCGGCGCGGGGCGAGGGCGCGGTGTTCGCGACCTTCCAGTCGGGCGCGTACCGCGGCGAACAGGCCGAGCGCGGCGGGGGCGCGGCCGTCGAGTTGTTACGGGTCGAGGTCGGCGAGGTGCGGATGCAGCCGGAGGCGCCGTTCCAGGAGGTGAAGCAGGCGGTCGACCTCTCGAAGACGGACGTGATCGTCGCCGTCGGCCGCGGCATCAAGAGCCAGGAGAACATCGCCCTGGCGCAGAAGCTCGCGGAGCTGTTGGGCGGCGACCTCGCCGCGTCGCGCCCCATCTGCGACGCGGGGTGGCTGCCCATCGACCGGCAGATAGGCTCGTCGGGCCAGACGGTCGCGCCGAAGCTCTACATCGCGCTGGGCATCTCGGGCGCCATCCAGCACCTCGTCGGGATGAAGAACGCGGGCACCATCGTCGCCGTCAACAAAGACCCGGAGGCCCCCATCTTCGACATCGCCGACTACGGCATCGTCGGCGACCTGTTCGAGGTCGTGCCGACGTTGACGGAGGAGATACAGAAGTTGAAGGGGTAGGCTTCGTTCGTCTTGAGAGCGGCGGTCGTAGGGCTAACCACGGAGGCGCAGAGGGCACGGAGGGGGCACAGAGACTTTCAATACTCTGTGCCCCCTCCGTGCCCTCTGTGCCTCCGTGGTTAAAGAATCTCACTTAACCCGGCAGGTTCTTCAGATCGCTCAACACCTCTTCCGGCTTCCACTCGTTCCCGCGGTAAATCTTGAGCAGCTTGCCGTCGGGCGTGACGACGGCGGTGCGGAGGGAGTGGATGACCTGGTCGCCTTCGGCCTTGTAGGTCAGGCCGAAGAACTCGGCCAGCCGCCTGACCTCGCCCGGCTCGCCGGTCACGAAGTCCCAGTTGTCGAACTTGCCGCCCGCGTAGGTGCTGCCGTAAGCCTTGAGCACCGGCGGGCTGTCGTACTCCGGGTCGAGCGTCACGCTCAGGAGGTGCGCGCGCTTCCGCAACCCTGCGTCCTCCGTGATGGCCGAGTTGAGCCGCGCGAAGTTGGCGCTCATCAGGGGGCAGTAGTCGGGGAGGGGGCAGCGCGTGTAGACGAAGGTGACGACGAGCGCGCGCCCCCTGAACTGCTTCGTGCTCAAGGGACGGCCGTCCTGGTTGACGAGCTTCACGTCGGGCACCTCGGCGCCGGGCTGCGGCTCGTCGCCGCCCGCGGGCGGCGTGACGGGGCCGCCGGACAGGCCCTTCGTGATGACGGGAGTGTCGAGCCAGTAGCCGTCGTCCGTGATGACGAGCGCGGCCTGCAACCGGTCGCCCGCCTCGACGACCTTGAGCGCCTCCGCGTCGCGGAGGGGGAAGTCCATCGTCATCGCAGGCATGTAGCCCTTCACCTCCTCGTGTTCGACCGAGACCTCGCCCTTCGCGCGGTCTACGGAGACGACCTTGCCCTTCAGCTCGTAGCGGTGCTCGTTCGCGGGCTTCTTCGAACAGCCGTGGAGAAGGGAGGAGGCGAGCAGTGCGGCCGTGAGTACGCGGCGGAGTCTGCGGGGGGAGTGCTTCATGCGCCGATTGTGTCGCAGCCGCGAGGCCGCGCGCAACCGCGCCGCGGCGGGAGCGGCGCCACTTTCACGCGCGCCGCGGGAGATGTGCTAGGATGTCGGGCAACCTCCGATGGAAACAACAGCACAGCCGGACGCACAGACGAAGGCGAGCAGGCTCGAAGGCTCGCGCGCCGCCGCGGAGATCAAGCGCGAGGTGACGGAAGAGGCCGCGCGCCTGCGCCGCGAGCACAATGTCACGCCGCGGCTCGTGACCGTCCTCGTCGGCGACGACCCGGCCTCGGCCGTCTACGTGCGCAACAAGGTGCGCACTTGCGAAGAGCTCGGGCTCGCCTCCGAGCACCACCACCTGCCCGCCGACACGCCCGCCGCGCGCCTGCTGGAGATGGTCGCCGGGTTCAACGCGCGCGCGGACGTGGACGGCCTCCTCGTGCAGCTCCCGCTCCCGAAGCACATGGACGAGTCGGCCGTCATCGAAGCCATCGACCCCTCGAAGGACGTGGACGGCTTCCACCCCGTCACGGTCGGGCGCATGATGCAGCGGCGGCCGACCCTGCTCCCGTGCACGCCCGCCGGCATCGTCGAGCTGCTCGTGCGCGAGGGCGTGCAGATCGCGGGCGCGCGCGCCTGCGTCGTCGGCCGCAGCAACATCGTGGGGCGGCCCGTCGCCGAGCTTCTGCTGCAAAGGGACGCGACCGTCACCGTCTGCCACTCGCGCACGGGCCGCCTGCCGGAGGTGACGAGGGAGGCCGACATCCTCGTCGTCGCCATCGGCCGCGCGGGCTTCATACGCGGCGAGCACGTCCGCCCCGGCGCGACCGTCATCGACGTGGGCATGAACCGCTTGACCGACGCCGGGGAGGTCACCGCGCTCTTCGGCGACGACGCGCCGCGACGCCTTGAGGCTCTAGACAGGCGCGGCTACACGCTGGTCGGCGACGTGCACCCGGCCGAGGTCGAGCGCGTCGCCGGCCGGCTCACGCCCGTCCCCGGCGGCGTCGGCCTGCTCACGGTCGCAATGCTGATGAAGAACACCGTCAGGGCCGCGCGCCTGCGCCGAGGAATTTGAAAAGCATCAGGCAGCAGGCAGTTGTTGAAATATTCGGGACGCGTGCCTACCGCCGCGGAGCGGCGTCTGAGTTTAGCCCGGCCTTTCAAGGCCGGGGACAACGGCGGTAAAGAACGATGCGTCGCGTCAGCGTCGCCTGAACTTTGCGGGTCGGCTCAGGCGTCGCTGACGCGACGCGGCGGTGTTTGTTTCGGCCTCGATCCGGCCTTGAAAGGCCGGGCTAAATTCAAGCGCCGCTCCGCGGCGACTGCCTGCCGCATCTGCCTACTGCCTGCTTATGTTGCGTGTCGGACTGACGGGGTCGATTGCGGTCGGTAAGTCTTTCGTCTCGGGCGTGCTCGCGGAGCTGGGGTGTCGCGTCGTGGACGCCGACGCGGTGGCGCGGCGCGTGGTGGAGCCGGGGGCGGAGGGGTTGCGCCGAATCGTGGAGGCGTTCGGCGACTGGGTCTTGAGGCCGGACGGGACGCTCGACCGCGCGGGGGTGAGCGCCGTCATCTTCAGGGACGCGGCGAAGCGCGAGCTAATCAACTCTCTGCTGCACCCGCTCATCATCGCGGAGCAGGACGAGCTTCTGCGGCGTTGGGAGCGCGAAGACCCGCGCGGCATCGGGGTGGTGGACGCGGCGCTGTTGATCGAGTCGGGCGGGCACGGGCGTTTCGACAGGCTGGTCGTCGTCCACTGCCGCCCCGAGGTGCAGCTCGAACGGCTGATGCTGCGCAACAACCTCTCGCGCGAGGAGGCCGCCGCGCGCGTCGCCGCGCAGATGCCGCAGGAGGAGAAGCTGCGCTACGCCGACTTTAAGATAGACACGTCGGGGAGCCACGAGGAGTCGCGCAGGCAGACCGAGGGGGTCTACGCGGAGCTGCGAAAGTTGGCCGAGGCCGAAGCCCGACCGTAAGGGAGGGCGTCTCGCTTACTGATGAGAGTCGCCGGGAAAAAAATCTCCAAACGTAAACGCGTGACGTACGGGCGCGGGGTGAGGCTGTGGACGTCGGCCGTCGTGTCGTCGGCGCTGCTGCTCGGCGGCTGCTTCAGGGGGCCGAACGGGGAGCGCTTCTACGGGAAGGTCGTGGTCCCGGCGGCGCAGGAGTTTCGCTGGAGCGACGGCGGGCTCCCCAAAGTCTTCGACCCCGCGCGCGCGGCGGCCCCGCCCGACACGGACGCGGTGCGCGCGCTCTACGAGGGGCTGACCGAGTACGAGCCGGGGACTCTGAGCCCGGCGCCCGCGGTCGCCAGCCGTTGGGAGCCGGCCGAGGGCGGGAGGCGCTGGACGTTCCACCTGCGCGAGGGCGCGCGCTGGACGAACGGCGACCCCGTGACGGCGCAGGACTTCGTGCGCTCCTGGCGGCGCACGCTCCGGCTCGGCGAGCGCGCCCCGCACGC
The DNA here is from genome assembly GCA_036389235.1 of Pyrinomonadaceae bacterium. Classification (GTDB taxonomy): domain Bacteria; phylum Acidobacteriota; class Blastocatellia; order Pyrinomonadales; family Pyrinomonadaceae; genus QHXN01. The sequence goes on from DASVQJ010000033.1 coordinate 19,397, forward strand.
CGCGCTGCTCTCGAACATCGAGGGCGCCGAAACGCTCACGACTCAGACCGTCAGGAACGAGCAGACCGTTGCGCCGGTCGAAGACGAAGCGACCGCGGTCAAACGTTCGGGCGGGGGAGAGACGGCGGCGAGGGGTTCGGGCGCGAAGCCGCCGCCGCGGCCGAGGTCTTTCGGCGTGGTCGCGTTGGACACGCGCACTTTGCGCGTCACGCTCCGGCGGCCGGACATGAACTTCCCCGCGCTCGTCGCGCACCCCGTCTTCCGACCCGTCCACGAGCTGAGCCCCGAGGCCGTGCCGCCAGACCTTCCGGACGAGCAGGGGCGGGGCGGCTTCGAGCAGACGGAGCCGGGCATCGTGACCAACGGCGCCTTCAGCCTCTCGCGCCTCGCGGGCGACAGCGTCGAACTCGCGCGCGCGGAGAGCTACTGGGACGCCGCGTCGGTCGCGCTCGAACGCGTGCGCTTCGTCGCGAGCGGCGACACGGAGTCGGCGCTCGCCGCCTACCACGCGGGCGAGGTCGATGTCGTCTCGAACGCGGCGGTCGAGCCCCTGGCCGTCAAGCTGCTCACGCCCTACGAAGACTTCCGCCGCGAGACCTTCGCCGCGCTCAACTACTACCGCTTCAACACCGCGCGCCCGCCCTTCGACGACGTGCGCGTGCGCCAGGCGCTCGCCTTCGCCCTCGACGTGGAGCGCCTGAGCAAGGACACGCTCGGCGGCGCGACCGAGCCGACGCGCACGTTCATCCCCGCCCCCGCGGAAGAGGCGGGCGGGGGGGCGGACGCGGCGAAGGATAAGGACGCGGGCGAGGGCGGCGCGTCGGGACTCGAACACAACGTCGAGCGCGCGCGGAAGCTGCTCGAACAGGCCGGCTACCCCGGCGGCGAGAACTTCCCGCGCGTGCGGCTGCTCGTCAACCGCAACGAGCAGCAGCGGCTCGTCGCGCAGGCCGTCGCGCGCATGTGGCGCGAGGCGCTCGGCGTCGAGACGGAGATCGTCGTCCGGCCGTGGGAGGAGTACGAGGCGATGCTCCGCGCGGGCGACTACGACGTGGCGCGCCGCAGCCTCGTCATGCAGACGACCGACGAGGAGACGAACATGCGCCAGCTCTTCGGCGAGTCCGCCGACGCCGAGGCGCCCGCGCCCGCGGCCGAGACCGCGCCCGCGGCGACGCCCGCGGACACGCCGGCCGGCGCGGAAGGCACGGGCGAAGCCGCGCGCGCGCAGGCTCGGCCGACGCCCGCGGCCCTGTCCGAGGCGCAGGCGCTGCGCGAACTGCCGGCCATCCCGCTCCACTTCGCCTCCTCCTACGCGCTCGTCAAGCCCTACGTCGATGGATTCGAGTCCAACCTTCTGGACGCGCCCTCGCTCAAGCACGTCCGCATCAACCGCGACTGGCGCCCGCCCGCGGCCGAGCAGCCGTTGAAGGTGGCGCGCGCGGCGAAACGTTGACGCGCGGGCGCGGGAGCGTGCAACGGCCGGAGCCACGCGGCGCATCGTTAGAGTGGGGCCAGTTCATCCTTGATTGACCGTGCGCGGGCGTGATAAGTTCGGGGCCGGTTCGTTAAGCAGGACACTTTATCTGCGACCCCAAGCCCCGACCCCGCGCCGCCCCGTTCTCGGTTGAAGCAGGAGTACATACGGCCATGACCGACAGTAAGACCGCGCGCATCCCGGCCCTCGCACTCGCCTTCGCCCTCCTCTTAGCGGCCTGCGGCCCGCCCGTCGAGAAGTCGGGCTACTTCGGCAAGCTTGAGCCGCCAGCGGGGCAGACGCTCCGCTACATCACCGGCTCCGAGCCCGAGACGCTCGACCCGCAGATGAGTTCGGGGCAGCCCGAGGCGCGGCTCGACATCGCGCTCTACGAGGGTCTGGTCGAGTACCACCCGAAGACGATGGAGCCCATCCCAGGCATCGCCGAGAGCTGGAAGGTCAACGGCAACGTCACCGAGTTCGTCTTCTTCCTCCGCAGGAACGCCAAGTTCTCGAACGGCGACCCCATCACCGCGCGCGACTTCGCCTACACGTTCCGGCGCGGCCTGCGCCCCGAACTCGCCTCGCGCGTCGCCTTCCTCGCCTGGGAGATCAAGAACGCCGAAGCCTTCAACACCGGCGGCGCCTTCGTCCGCGACCCGAAGACCGGGCGCTTCGTCCTCGCCTCCGAGGCGGCCGAGTCCGGCGGCGCGCCCGAGCAGGCGTCCGCCCCGCCCGCGGGCGAAGACGCCGCGCCCGACACGGAGTTCCACCGCCGCATGCACGAGCCCGACCGCCTCTTCGTCCCCGCGGACGAGAAGGACAGGGAGAAGGCTTTCAAGGCCAACCCGAAGCTGGCCGCGCTCGTCGAGGGCAAGGAGCTCGTCCCCGTCACGGCCGACGACGTGGGCGTCGAGGCCGTGGACGACTACACCTTCCGCGTCACGCTCCGCCAGCCGGCGCCCTACTTCATGGGGCTCGTCCAGCACCAGTTCTTCCGCGTCGTCCACGCGCCGACCGTGGAGAAGTACGGCGTCAACTGGACGAAGCCGGGCAACATCGTGTCGAGCGGCACGCACATGCTCGCCGAGCACAAGCCCTACAACCAGCTCGTCGTCGTCAAGAACCCGCACTACTGGGACGCGGACAAAGTCCGGCTCGAACGGATCGTCTTCTACCCGCTCGACGACCAGACGACGATGATGAACCTCTACAAGGCGGGCGACGTGGACGCGACCTACAACCACACCGTCCCCGCCTCCTGGCTCAAGGCCGGCGTGCGCAACGCGCGCGACTACATGGACGCGCCGGAGAACGGGTCGATCTACTGGCAGATCAACACCACGGCGCCCCCCCTGAACGACAAGCGCGTGCGCAGGGCGTTCGCGTTGGCCGTCGACCGCGACGCGCTGGAGAAGTTCCGCGTCGTCTCGAAGGCCAACAACGTCTTCGTCCCCTCCGGCATCCTGCACGGCTACGAGAGCCCCAAGGGCTACGACTTCGACGTGGAGGGGGCCAAGCGCCTGCTGGCCGAGGCCGGCTACAGGGACGCGTCGGGCGGCTTCGACCCGAAGAAGTTCCCCGCCAACAGCATCGAGGTCATCTACAACACGAGCGGGTCGAACCGGGAGGTCGCCGAGTTCGTCCAGGCGCAGTGGAAGCAGAACCTCGGCGTCACCATCGGCCTGCGCGCCATCGAGTGGAAGACCTTCGTCAACACGCGCGCCAAGCTCGAATACAAGGGGTTCGCGGGCGGCGCCGGGTGGTCGGGCGACTACATGGACCCGTACACCTACCTCGGGCTCTTCGCCACCGAGGGCGGCGACAACGGGACGGGCTGGTTCGACCCGAAGTTCGTCGAGATGCTCAACGCGGCGAACCGCGAGCCCGACCAGGCGAAGCGCTACGCCATGCTCTCGAAGGCCGAGGCGTACCTGCTCGACGAGACGCCCGTCATCCCGCTGACCAAGCCCGCGACGAGCTGGATGAAGAAGCCCTACGTCAAAGGCATGTACCCGAACCCGGCGACGCTGCACGCCTGGAAGTTCGTCTACATCGAGCACGACCGCGCGAAGTGGGACCGGGGCATGCCCGACATGACGAACGCGGAGCTGGCCGAGGTGAAGGAGTAGCCGCATGAAGTTCCGCTTCATCCTGCGCCGCCTGCTCGTGACCGTGCCGATGGTGCTCGTCGTCATCACGCTGACGTGGGCGCTCATCCGGCTCGCGCCGGGCAACTTCTACGCGAGCGAGCGGAAGCTGCCCGCCGCCATCGAGAAGAACATCCGCGCCAAGTACGGGCTCGACCAGCCCTGGTACGTGCAGTACGGCCGGGTGATGCGCAACATCCTGAGCCTCGACTTCGGCAACTCGCTCAAGTACGAGACCGAGACGGTCAACGACGTGCTGCGGCGCACCGTCCCGGTCTCGGCCGCCATCGGGGCGTGCGCGTACCTCCTCGCGCTCCTCGTCGGCACGACGCTGGGCACCGTCGCGGCGCTCAAACAGAACTCGAAGTTCGACTACGGGGCGATGGGGCTCTCGATGCTGGGCATCAGCATGCCGAACTTCGTCCTCGGGCCGATCCTCGTCCTCATCTTCTCGCTCTCGCTCTACTGGCTGCCGCCCGCGCGCTGGGGCGGCTTCCCCTCCTGGAACATGGTGCTCCCCGTCCTGACGCTCTCGGCCATCTACATGGCCTACATCGCGCGCCTGACGCGGGCCGGGATGCTCGAAGTGCTGCGGTCGGACTACATCCGCACGGCGCGCGCGAAGGGGCTGACCGAGCGGCAGGTGGTGATGCGGCACGCCCTGCGCGGGGGGCTGCTCCCCGTCGTGTCCTTCACCGGCCCGGCGCTCGCCATCCTGATTACGGGGACGGTCGTCGTCGAGCGCATCTACGCGCTGCCGGGGCTGGGCACCTACTTCATCAACGCGAACCTGAACCGCGACGAGCCGCTCATCCTGGGCATCGTCGCCTTCACGTCGATCCTCGTCCTGGCCTTCAACCTGCTGGTCGACATCGCCTACGGCTTCATCGACCCGCGCATACGCTACTGAAGAGATGAGCGACGAGAGAACACCGAAGGTGCCGACCGAAGAGGGGCGCTCGCAAGGCCCCTGGGACGCGGGCCAGCCCGCGCTCACGCCGCGCGGGACTCCGCAGCGCCCGCCCGTCGCGGCGCGCAGCGGCGCCGAGATACACGCCTTCCCCGAGACGGCCGTCGGCGAGGGCGACGTGCGCGCGGAAGGGGAGTCGGCGAAGCCGGCGCGCGGCACGTCGCTGTGGAGGGACGCCTGGCGGCGCCTGCTGAAGAACAGGCTGGCCGTCTTCGGCATGTTCGTCGTGGCCCTCATCGCCGTCGCGGTGCTCGTCGGCCCGTGGATCATCAAGGCGACGACGGGCTTCACCTACGACTACCAGCCGCCGGGGCAGCAGCAGTCCTACCCGCCCCTGACGGCCCCCGACGGCTCCTTCTCGTGGACGCACCCGATGGGCACGGACGCGTCGGGGCGCGACGTGCTGGCGCGCGTGCTGCAAGGCGGGCGCATCTCTCTGATGGTCGGCGTCATCTCGACCTTCGTCTCCATCCTCATCGGCGTGACGTGGGGCGCGACCGCGGGCTACCTGGGCGGCAAGATCGACGACCTGCTGATGCGCGTCGTGGACGTGCTCTACGCCATCCCGTACATGATGGTCATCATCGTGCTGCTGGCCTTCTTCGGCGGGCGCTCGCCGCTGCAACAGATCTTCCTGCTCTTCGCGGCGCTCGGCGCGGTCTCGTGGCTGACGATGGCGCGCATCGTGCGCGGGCAGGTCATCTCGCTCAAGAACCAGGAGTACGTGCTGGCCGCGCGCGCGACCGGCGTCTCGACGCCGAAGATAATTTTCAGGCACATCGTGCCGAACACGCTGGGGCCGGTCATCGTCTACGCGACGCTGACCATCCCCTCCGTGATGTTGCAGGAGGCGTTCCTCTCGTTCCTCGGCCTCGGCGTGCAGGCGCCGTACGCGTCGTGGGGGAGTCTCGCGCAGGAGGGCATCCAGAACATCGCGGTCTTCCCCTGGCAGCTCGTCTTCCCCGGCGTGACGATGGCGCTGACGCTCTTCTCGCTCAACTTCCTCGGCGACGGCCTGCGCGACGCGCTCGACCCGCAGATGAGGAAGTTCTGAAGGCAGTAAATAGTAACTGGTAAATAGTGAATAGTCGTTGAGAGTAAGGCGTGCTGAATTTTTAATCGCGAGCCACACCGAAAACGACCACCATTTACTATTCACCATTCACCATTCACCAAACGATGAGTCACGACGGCAACCTTCTTTCAGTTCGAGACCTGCGGACGTACTTCGAGACGGAGGACGGCACCGTGCGGGCCGTGGACGGCATCAGCTTCGACCTGAAGCGGGGCGAGACTTTGGGGATCGTGGGCGAGTCGGGGTCGGGGAAGTCCGTGACGAACCTGTCGGTCATCCGCCTCATCCCGAGCCCGCCGGGCCGCATCGTCTCGGGCGAGGTGCTCTTCCACGGGCAGGACATCCTGAGCCTGCCGGACGACGAGGTGCGGAAGATTCGCGGCAAGCGCATCAGCATGATCTTCCAGGACCCGATGACCTCGCTCAACCCCTTCATGCGCATCTCCAAACAGCTGATGGAGATCACGCGGCTCCACCTCGGCCACACCAGGGAGCAGGCGTACGAGCACGCCGTCAAGATGCTTGAGACGGTCGGCATCCCCGAGGCGCGCGCCCGCGTGGACTCCTACCCGCACGAGTTCTCGGGCGGCATGCGCCAGCGCGTGATGATCGCGATGGCGCTCGCGTGCGAGCCCGAGCTGCTCATCGCCGACGAGCCGACGACCGCGCTCGACGTGACCATCCAGGCGCAGATACTCGAACTCATCAGGGAGCTGAAGCGCGAGACGGGCACCAGCGTCATCCTCATCACGCACGACCTCGGCGTCGTCGCCGGCATGACCGACGACATCATCGTCATGTACGCCGGCAAGGTCTTCGAGCGGGCGCCCACGCGCGAGCTGTTCGCCGCGCCCGGCAACCCTTACACGAAGGGGCTGCTCAAGTCCGTCCCCGACCCCGCGCACGAGGAGGGGACCGAGCTGTACCAGATTCCGGGCCTCCCGCCCGACGTGGCGCACCTCCCCGTAGACCAGTGCCCGTTCGCCGAGCGCTGCTACCGCGCCGAGGACGTTTGCAGGAGGGAGTTCCCGCCCTTCGTCCGGCTCAACGCCGAGCACTTCTCGCTCTGCCACTTCGCCGAAGAGGTCTACAACGAATCGCTCGCGGCGCGCGGCGGCGCGCAGGCCCGCGGCGGCATGATCGACCCGCAGGGCGGCTTGGGGGGCGGCCGATGACGACGCAGGGCGTGCAGGCGGGCTACGGGGCGGGCGGCGCGCGGCCGCCGCAGGGCACTCCGGGGCGCGAGCCGCTCATCTCCATCCGCGAGCTGAAAGTCCACTTCGACCTCGGCGGCGGCACGGTCTTCGACAAGATAGTCGGCGGCTCCGGCGTCCGGCGCGTCGTCAAGGCCGTGGACGGCGTCTCGCTCGACGTCTACCCCGGCGAGACGCTCGGGCTCGTCGGCGAGTCCGGCTGCGGCAAGTCCACGCTGGGGCGCGCTTTGCTGCGCCTGACCGAGCCGACCTCGGGGCAGGTGCTCTTCCGCGGGCGCGACCTCGCGCGCCTCTCGAAGCGGGAGATGCGCGGCCAGCGGCGCCACCTCCAGATGATCTTCCAGGACCCTTACGCGAGCCTCAACCCGCGCATGACGGTCGCGCAGATCATCGGCGAGCCGCTCGACACCTTCGGCCTCGGCGGGCGCGGGAGCGAGCGCGAGGGGCGCGTGCGCGAGCTGATGCAGACGGTGGGCCTGAGCCCGCGCTTCCTCAAGCGCTACCCGCACGAGTTCTCCGGCGGGCAGCGCCAGCGCATCGGCATCGCGCGCGCGCTCGCGGCCGACCCCGACTTCGTCGTCGCCGACGAGCCCATCTCCGCCCTCGACGTCTCCATCCAGGCGCAGATCATGAACCTGATGGGGCGCCTCCAGCGCGAGCGCGACCTGACATACCTTTTCATCTCACACGACCTGCGCGCCATCCGCCACGTCTCCGACCGCGTGGCCGTCATGTACCTCGGCAAGCTGGTCGAGCTGGCCGACGCCAAGGTCATCTACCGCGACCCCTTGATGCCCTACACGAAGGCGCTCATCTCGGCCGTCCCCGTGCCCGACCCCGCGGTCGAGGCCGAGCGCAGGCGCATCGTGCTCCAGGGCGACGTGCCCTCCCCCATCAACCCGCCGCGGGGCTGCCGCTTCCACACGCGCTGCCCCTGGGCGATAGAGCAGTGCAAAGAGGTCGTGCCCCCGCTGGCCGAGATTAAGCCGAACCACTTCGCGGCCTGCATCCGCATCAGCCCGGAAGAGCCCGACATCGAAAAGGTCGCGCCGGGCGACGCGCCGGGCCTCCGGGGCACGGGGCGCGTTATCGCGCAGTGAAATTCCCCCGCTATTAGCAGTTTAAACAGGGGTGACAAGGTCACAAGCCCTTTTTGTGCCCGCGTGCCGGGTCGGGGTCCGAGTTATGCCTTGTCTATTGCCGTGCGGGCAAATATACTGCGGTAGGAGGATGGTGGTGCCGTCCGGCGCTCCCGCTCTCTCTGAGATTCACCTGCTCCCGACGGGCCATCCCCGCTAACGCAGTCGAACCTCCCTCCGTCCGCTATTCGAGTCCGAAGATTGTGCCGCGACAGCTAATGGACAACACCACCCCGCCCCCAGTGGGTGCTGCCCAGAGCAAGACCTCCGCCGTGCTGCCACACGGCTGGGCGGAGGTGCAGGAGAATCTCGCCTCCGCGTCGGGGCTCGCGCTCCTGCTCGTCGAAGGCCGCCAGCCGCCCGCCCTGGCCGTCGCCAACAACAACTCCATCTGCCAGGCTTTCCAGTCCTCGCCCGCGCACGCACACCTCTGCCAGCCGGACTGCGGCGAGGCGCACGCGCGCGCTCTGCGCGAGGGCGTCGCCGTACAGTACCGCTGCCACGCCGGGCTCCACTGCTTCGCCGCGCCCGTGAACCTGGGGACTGAGAAGCCGCTGGCCGTCATCGGCGGGCGCGGCTTCCTGCGCGTCGCGGACTACCGCGCGCTGGCCGAGCGCATACGCGCGGGAGACCTCGCCGACCTCCTCTCCGCCGAGCTGTTCGGCAACGTCATCTTCGCCTCGCGTCAGGATTTGGAAGTGCTGGCCGCGCGCGTCGCGCAGGCCGCCGAGTCGTTCGCGTCCGCGCCGCGGAAGGAGGGTCGCGCCGCGGCCTCCGGGCGGCCCGCGGGCGAGCCCTCGCCCACGGCCGGCGCCGACGGCATCCCGGCCGAGCTCGTCCTCAAACACGAGGAAGAGTCCCCGAAGCACGCGGCCAACGGCCACCGCCCCGCGGAGTCTAAGGCCGCGAACGTGAAGCCCGAAGAGAAGGCTGAAGAGGCCGCCGCACACGCCGAGGCCGGGCAGGCGAACGGCGTCGCGGCCGTGGCGAACGCCGGGGTTGAAGGCTACGCCCAGACGGCGCGGGGCACGCAGCCGGGCGGCCCGCTGGAGGAGGCGTGCCGCAGGGCCGTCAAGACCCTTTCGGACGACTACGGCGTCGGGTCGCTCGCGCTGCTCCTGCGCACAGACGACAGCTTCTACGCGACGTGCGTCACCGGCCTCTTCGAGAAGAAGCCGCCGCGCGTCGCGCTCAAGCCGAAGGAGATCAAGCTCCTGCTCGCCGCGACCAAAGGCGACTCCATCGCGGTGCCGGCGGGCGGTCGCACGGGGCCGAAGCACGAGGAGGCGGTCGAACTCTTCCCGCTCGTCGTCGGCGAAGAGATCAAGGGCGCGCTCCTCGTCGGCGACGCGGGCCTCTCCGACGACCAGCGCCGCGCGCTCGCCAAGTTCTGCCGCGACATCTCGATGCCGCTTGAGCTGAGCCGCCTGCGCGAGGAGCTCGAACGGCGCGTCCGCGCCGCCTCGCACCTGCGCGCCTTCACGGAGGTCGTCAACTCCGCGCGCCCCGAGGACGCCTACACCACCATCCTCCGCCACTCGGCCGAGCTGCTCAAGGCGGAGCGCGGCTCGCTGCTCCTCTTCGACGAGCGCGCGGGCGAGCTCTCGGTCAAGGCGGCGGTCGGCCCGCGCGCCGACGTGACGATAGGCTCCGGCGTGCGCATCGGCGAGGGCGTCGCCGGCACCGTCATGCGCGAGGGGCGCCCCGCGGTCGTGCGCGACGTGTCGAAGGTCTCGGGCTGGAACCCCGCGTCATCATCCGAGCGGAGCTACAAGACGAGGTCTTTCATCAGCTACCCCATCAGCGTCGGCGGGCGCAAGGTGGGCGTGCTCAACGTGACGGACAAGGCCGGCGGCGGGGCGTACGACGAGTTCGACCTGAACCTCCTCGACCTGATCGCGCCGCAGATGGCGCTCGCGCTCGACCGCGTCGAGTGGCACAGCAAGGCCACGCAGTTCCAACTGCTCTCCATCACAGACCCCCTGACCGGGCTCGTCAACCGCCGCTACCTCGAAGAGCGCTTGCAGGAGGAGTTGGAGCGCTCGAAGCGCCACCGCTTCGCGATGAGCTTCATGATGGTGGACATCGACGACTTCAAGGCTTACAACGACGCGCACGGCCACCAGGCCGGCGACCTCGCGCTTGAGATGACGGCGCAGTGCTTGAAGACGGCGCTGCGGTCGGCCGACGTGGCGGCGCGCTACGGCGGCGAGGAGTTCAGCATCCTCCTCCCGCAGACCGGTCTCGCCGAGGCCCGGGCCATCGGCGAGCGCATCCGCCGCCGCATCGAGCGCACGCAATTCCCGCACGGCAAGTCGCAGCCGCAGGGCGCCGTCACCGTCTCCATCGGCGTCTCCTCCTTCGGCGCGGAACTCGACACGCCGGCCGAAGTCATCCGCGCGGCCGACCGCGCGCTCTACGCCGCGAAGGCGCGCGGCAAGAACTGCATCGAGGCTTACGAGTCGAAGAGGCGGAAGGCCGCGGGCGCGCAGGGCAAGGAAGCGCGGCGCGAGGAGGGCGCCGAAGAGGGCTGAAGAGGGGATGCCGGTCAGGACTCCCAGGCAGAGGCGCATACTCGCGCGCGTCGCGCCCGAACACTTCTTCGGGCGCGGCGAACAACTGCGCGAGCTGACCGCCCTGGGCTCCGCGCGCGCCGAGCAGAAGGGCGTCCTCCTCTTCGCCGCGCCGCAGTCGGGCGTCTCGGAACTTTTAAGACAGACCTTCGACGAGCTGTTCCGTCAGCGCGGCGGCCCCGCGCCCGTCTACTTCGCCTTCACGCGCTCGGACGCGGCGACGACCGCCGCCGCGCGCCGCTTCCTGCAAACCTTCCTGACGCACGTCGTCGCCCACCGGCGCGACGACCCCGCGCTCGTCTCGGCCACGCCGACCCTGCGCACGCTGCTCGACCTCGCCGCGCCGCAGGACTACGAGTGGGTCGAGCGCCTCATCCAGGACTTCGAGCGCGCGCAGGGCGAGTCGGACGAGCGCGCACTCGTCCGGCTCTGCCTCGGCGCGCCGCAGCAGGCCGCCGCGCACGGCGCCCGCGCGGTCGTCATGTTCGACGACATACAGGCCGCCGAAGGTCTGCGCGGCGAGGCCGCGCTCGGGCCGGCCGTGGCGCAGGCGTCCGCGCAGTCGGGCGTGCCCTTCGTCGTCGCAGGCCCGCGCAGGCGTCTGCTCGACCTGCTGAACGGGTCTCTGCCGCTCGCGGCGCTCGAAGGTCTGCGCCGCCTCCACCTCGACCGCCTGAAGGAGGCCGACGCGCGCGCGCTCGTCGAAGGTCTCGCGCAGAGGCTCGGCGTCCCTCTGAACGAAGAGACGCGCGACCTCGTCGTGCAGCAGCTCGAAGCGAGCCCGTACCTCATCGCCGCGCTCCTCGACGCCGCGCGCACGAACGCGGCGGGCCTGACCAGCTTCCGGGACTTCCAGAGCCTCTACGTGGACGAGCTGTTGGGCGGGCGCGTCGGGCGCCGCTACGCCTCCGTGCTCGAAGACGTGGCGGCGACGCCCGCGCTGCGGCGGGGCCTGCTCCGCGTGCTCCACGAGTCGGCGGCCAACCCTTCGGGGAAGTCCCCGGCCGAGGTCTGGATGAAGCGGCTCGGGGCGGACGCGATTGAGTTCGAGCGCGTGACGCGCCTGCTCCACATGCACGAGCTGGCGAGCTTCCACGCGACGTACGTGGAGACGACGCCCTCGACGCCGTGGCGCGACTTCCTGCGCGCGAGCTACCGCCTCCAGGTCGCGGCCGAGCCGCGCGCGCTCGTCGTCGCCGACACCCTCGTCGAAGCGCTGAAGCGCGCGCCGCAGACGATGGCGCGCCACTACCGGCGCGAGTCCGCGCTCAGGCTCGGCGACGTGATGCGCGGCTTCAACCTCCAGCGCGTGCCCGCGAGCCTCCTGCGCTACGACCGCTGGGCGCGCACGTACCGGGGGCTGTCGCGCGAGGAGGCGCAGGCCGGCCTGTCGGCGGAAGGCGACGCGCTCGCGCTCCCGCAGATCGTCCACGCGGCGAGCTGCGCGTCGTTCCACCCGCCGATGCGGCAGCTCTGCGACGAGGAGCGCTGCACGGTGGCGCACGGCTTCGAGTCCGGCGCCTACAATGCCGGGGGCGAGGTCGTCTGGGTCGCGGTCGAGGTCGAGTCGAAGCTGGAGGCCGGGCGCGCGCTCACCGAGCTCTGGCTCGAACGGCTCGAACAGGTGGCGCAGGCGTGCGGCTTCGAGCGCGTGCGCTTCTGGCTCGTCTCGCGCGAGGGCTTTTCGGCGGACGCGGCAGAGCTGCTCAGCGAGCGCGACGCGTACGGCTCGGGCCGCGAGCAGTTGGAGCACCTGACGGCGCGGGTCTCGGGCGCGGGCGCCGCGGGCGAGGGCCCCGCCGACGAGTTCGCGATAGAGCTGCCGATGTCGGAAGACACCGAGCTGATCGCGGCGCACACGGTCG
>DASVQJ010000034.1:0-4830 GCA_036389235.1 Pyrinomonadaceae bacterium
CGCGGGGCCTGGCCGGCGTCGAGCAGGTCTACGACGCGGCGCTGACGGGCGAGCCGGGCCGGCTCGTCCTCGACGCGGACGCGAAGCGCAGGGCCTTCGAGAGCGCCGGCTCCGGCGGGCGCGACGGCCAGACGCTCGTGCTCACGCTCGACCAGACCGTGCAGCACATCGTCGAGCGCGAGTTGGCCGCGGCGGTCGAGCAGACGCACGCGAAGTCTGCGGCGGCGGTCGTGTTGGAGCCCCACACGGGCGAGATTCTGGCGCTGGCGAACGCGCCGGCCTTCGACCCGAACGACGCGGGCGGCGCGAGCGCCGAGGCGCGGCGCAACGACGCGCTCCAGAACATCTACGAGCCGGGCTCGACCTTCAAGGTCGTGGCCTTCACAGGCGCGCTCGAAGAGAAGCTCATCACGCCGGAGACGCGCATCGACTGCCCCGGCTCGATCTCCCTGCCGGGGCGCGTCGTGCACGACCACGCGCACGGCTCGCTCACCGCGACCGAGGCGCTCGCCAAGTCCTCGAACGTCGCCGCCATCAAGCTCGGCCAGAAGCTCGGCAACGAACGCCTCTACGAGTACATCCGCCGGCTCGGCTTCGGCACGAAGACGGGCGTCGAGCTGCCGGGCGAGACGGCCGGGCTCGTCCGCCCCGTCTCGAAGTGGCAGCCGGGCTCCATCGGCTCCATCCCCATCGGGCACGAGGTGGGCGTGACCCCTCTACAGATGGCCGCGGCGTACGCGGCCGTCGCCAACGACGGCGTGCGCGTCGCGCCGCATCTGGTGAGGGAAGTCAGGGACGCGGAAGGCAAGACGGTCGCGCGCGCCGAGCCGGAGTCGCACCGCGTCGTGAGCGCGGAGACCGCGCAGGTGTTGCGCCGGATGATGGAGGAGGTGACGCTGAAGGGGACGGCGCGCGCGGCGCAGCTCGAAGGCTACACGGCGGCGGGCAAGACCGGCACGGCGCAGAAGATCGACCCGCGGACGCGCGCCTACTCGCAGTCGAAGTACGTGGCCTCGTTCGTCGGGTTCGCGCCGCTTGAGAACCCCGCGGTCGTCATCATCGTCGTCATCGACGAGGCCGTCGGCCTCCACCAGGGCGGGCAGGTGGCCGCGCCCGTCTTCAGGGAGATCGCCAACCAGGTGCTCCCCTACCTCGACGTGATGCCCGACCAGCAGCCAGACGTGAAGGCGACCCCGGGCCGGCTCGCGGCGGCTACGGCGCCCGCGACCGTGCTGCCCACGGCGACGCCCGCGGGCGGCCGGGCGGAGCATGAGAGTGTTGCTGTCGGGACGCCGAACCTGCCCGTGGTCGCGGAGCGGAGGGAGGGCGAGGTCGGCGAGGTGGTCTACGCGGCGGCGCGCGAGCGGGAGCTCCTGATGCCCGACCTGCGCGGCCGCAGCGTGCGCGACGTGGCGCGCATCTGCGCGCGGCTCGGGCTCGAACTCGAAGCGCGCGGCGAGGGTCGCGCGCTCCGGCAGAGCCCGGAGGTCGGAGCGGCGCTCGCGCCCGGCCAGACCGTCCGCATCGAGTTCGGGCGGAGCGACTGAGCCCATTTCTGATTTTTGATTTGCGATTTGAGGGCGGCCGGCCCCCCGGTCAAAGCCGGACGCTTTCCTGACCCAGAGGGCTCGAAGTTACCCCGGAAGGTGAGATGAGAAATCAGAGGATGCTGGCGGGCTCTTCGCCGTGCGGGGGTTATCAGGTGGCGGAAATGAGGCGAAGGATAGACGGGTGCCGCGAGCGTTTGCGCCGCAACCGCGCCGCGCGCAGAATAGCCGAACGCGCCACCCCGCACACGTTCGAGACGGCCGAAGAGTTGCCCGAGCTGGCACTCGCTTCGGCCGGGACGGAAGCGCGGGGGGAGGAGACTTAAAAGGCGGCCCGGCTCTTTCCAAAGGCGCGGCGGGCTGTTGCTACGGAACGCCAGCGTCCGGAGGAAGAGAACCGAGTGAGAGTCGTCGATGCGGCAAGGTTGATGCGCGCCTCCGCGGGGGGTGAGCGCGGGCTCTTTGACAAGGAAATAAGTGGTTTTTCCATCGACTCGCGCGCCGTGCGGCCGGGCGAGCTCTTCTTCGCGCTCTCGCCCGAAGACTACCGGCGCCACTGCTTCACGGCCACGTCGTTCGCCGACGCGCACCGCTTCATCCCCGAAGCGCTGGGCGCGGGCGGCGCCGTCGCCGCGGTCGCGCGCGCGGCGAGCGTCGAGGGCGACGAAGAGCTTCGCCCGTTCTCAGACCGTCTGCTCCTCGTCGAGGATTGTATCGACGCCTTGCAGTCGGTCGCGCGCGGGACGATAGACGCGTGGGGCCGCCCCGTGGTCGCCGTCACGGGGAGCGCCGGCAAGACGACGACGAAGGACTTGATGGCGCACGTGCTCGGCGCGACGGGCCGGAGGGTCTTGCGCAGCCGCAAGAACTACAACAACGAGCTGGGCGTCGCCCTCTCCGTCCTGCAGATGGAGACGGACGGCGCGCGGCCCGAAGAGTTCGACGTGGCGGTGCTGGAGATGGGGATGTCGATGCCGGGCGAGATCGCGCGCCACTGCAAGGTGGCGCCGCCGGACGTGGCGGTGCTGACCTTAGTCGCGCCCGTGCACCTTGAGTTCATGGGCTCGGTCGAGGCCATCGCCGAGGGCAAGGCGCAGCTCGTCGAGGGGATGAAGCGGGGCGGGACGGCCGTCCTCAACGCCGACGACGAGCGCGTCCTGGCGATGCGCGCGAAGGCCGCGCACGCCGGGCGCATCATCACGTACGGCGTGTCCGAAGCGGCGGACGTTCGGGCGCTCGGCGTTCAGACGGTTGGAGTCGGCGCGAGCCGTTTCGTCTTAAGGACGCCGGAGGGCGAGGCCGAGGTGACGCTCCCGATGCACGGCAGGCACAACGTCTCGAACGCGCTCGCCGCCGCGGCGGCGGCCGTGAGCTTCGGCATCGGCGTCGGGGAGATCGCGGAGGCGCTGGCGACGGCCGCCCCGTCGGAGAAGCGCGGCGAGGTTCTGCATTTCAAAGAAGGGTTCGTCGTGGTGGACGACTCTTACAACTCGAACCCGCGCTCGCTCCTCAGCATGGCCGAGGCGGTGGCGCAGGGCGGCGAGGGGGTCGTTAGACGGGTCGTCGTCGCGGGCGAGATGCTGGAACTCGGGGAGGAGGGCGCGGCGCTCCACCGCGAGGCGGGGCGCGAGATCGCCGGGTTCGGCGTGGACGTGCTCTGGGGGGTGCGGGGCCTCGCGCGCGAGATGGTCGAGGGCGCGCGCGCGGAGGGCATGGGCGACGCCGCGACGCGGTTCTTCGAAGACTCGGCGGAGGCGGCCGAGGCCCTCGTCGGCTTCGTACGGCCGGGCGACCTCGTCCTCGTCAAGGGCTCGCGCGGCGTCCACACCGAGAAGGTGGTCGAAGCCTTGAAGGAGCGGTACGAGAGGAGTGATAAGTGACGAGTGATGAGTGATAAGAGGAGAACAAGGGCTTTGTCTTTCCTTATCACTCATCACTCGTCACTTATCACCCGACTGAGATGATCTACCACATCTTCTACGAATGGCTCTTCAAGTCGCTCTCGGCGGGCGGGGGCGGCGAGTCGTATTTCGTCAAGGCGCTGAACGTCTTCCAGTACGTGACGTTCCGGACGGCCTACGCGGCGGTGACGGCGCTGCTCATCTCGCTCGTCTTCGGCGGGCGCGTCATCGAGGCGCTGCGGCGCCTGAAGGTCGGGCAGGAGATACGCGAGGAGGGGCCGCAGGCGCACCAGGCCAAGCGCGGCACGCCGACGATGGGCGGCGTGCTCATCATCGGCTCGGTGCTCATCTCGACGCTGTTGTGGGCGCGGCTCTCAAGCCTCCACATCTGGATCGTCCTGGTCGCCACCGCCGGCTTCGCCGCCATCGGCTTTCTGGACGACTACCTGAAGGTGGCGAAGCGGCAGAACCTCGGGTTGCAGGGGCGCTGGAAGCTGGCCGGCCAGTTGGCCATCGCGCTGTTCGTGTGGGGGGCGCTCTTCTTCTTCACGTACCAGGCTTGGGCCGACTACTCGTGGAACCTGAGCCTGCCGTTCTTCAAGCAGACGGCGCTCAAGGACATCACGAACATCGGGCCGGTGCTCTACCTGCCGTTCATCGCCATCGTGCTGCTCGGCTTCTCGAACGCGGTGAACCTGACGGACGGGCTCGACGGGCTGGCCATCAGCGTGACGGTCATCGCGATGGCGACGCTGACGGCCTTCACCTACGTGAGCGGCGACGCGCGCTGGGCGCAGTACCTCGGGCTCGAACACCAGAAGGAGATCGGCGAGCTGACGGTCTTCTGCGGGGCGATGGTCGGGGCGAGCCTCGGCTTCCTCTGGTACAACGCGCCGCCCGCCGAGGTCTTCATGGGCGACGTGGGGAGCCTCGCCATCGGCGGGGCCATCGGCACCATCGGCGTGCTGACGAAGCAGGAGCTGATCCTCGTCCTCATCGGCGGCGTCTACGTCGTCGAGGCGCTGTCGGTGACGCTCCAGGTCAGCTTCTTCAAGCTGACGAAGCGGCGGCTGGGGACGGGCAAGCGGCTCTTCAAGATGACGCCGCTGCACCACCACTTCGAGATGACGGGCTGGAAGGAGCCGAAGATCGTCTTCCGCTTCCTCATCATCGCGATCCTGTTCGCGCTGCTGAGCCTTTCGACGTTGAAGTTGCGCTAGAGGGCGATGGAACTTGACGGGAAAAAAGTTCTGGTCATCGGCGCGGGGCGCAGCGGCGTGGCGTCGGCGCGGTTCCTGGCCGCGCGCGGCGCGCTCGTCGTCTTAAACGACCGGAAGGAGTTCATCGACTGGACGAACGACGCGCTGGCGCTCAAGGGCGAG
>DASVQJ010000035.1:0-24182 GCA_036389235.1 Pyrinomonadaceae bacterium
TAGGTGCCGGGTGCTGGTTAAAAACCAAAACCCAGAACCCGACACCCAACACCCTCACTTCCACCCTTCCGGATGTCGCTCTAGTTGCCGCCGCCCGGGTTCTCGGTCGGGCGGGTCATGTTCGGGCCGCCCTGGATGATGCCGCGGTTGACGAGCACCTTGACCTCGACGCGGCGGTTCTGCTCGCGCCCCTCGCGCGTCGTGTTGTCGGCCACGGGCTGCGCCTCGCCGTAGCCGTACGGCGTGATGATGCGGCGCAGCGGGATGTTATGGTTCTCGACGAGGTAGCGGATGACGGTGTCGGCGCGGCGCTGCGACAGGCGGCGGTTGGCCTCCGTCGAGCCGTCGGCGCTGGCGAAGCCGCCCACCTCAAGCACGTAGCCCTTCGCCTGCAAAGCCTGCTGCGCGATCTGGTCGAGCTTCGACTTGCTCTCGGCCGAGAGCACGGAGCTGCCGACCTTGAACAGGATGCTCGTGTTGTTCTGCACCTGGTAGTCGTCGAGCGCCGAGATGCGCTCGTTGGTCGCGCCCACGCCGGCCACCGCCATGTCGGCCGTCTCCTGCGCGGCCTTCGCGCCGCCGCGCGCGGCGTTCGAGACCGCGGCCAGCTCGTCCAACTGGCCCGACAGGCGTTGCGCGTTCTGCTCGACCTGCCCGATCCTGCCCTCGGCCGCGCCGACGCGGTTCTCGACCGGCGTGACGTTGGCCTCGACCGTGCGCGCCGTGCGGAGGTCGCCCTCCTTGAAGCGAATCTTCTCCGCGACGAGGTTGGTGCCGTCGCCGCGCCCCTCGACCTCAAGGTTGAGGCCGCGGAGGATGGCGGTCACGCCGTAGTTGGTGCCGCCGCGCAGGAAGCCGCCCGTGGTCTTGACGCTCGTGGCGTTCGTCAGCGTGACGGTCGTCGAGACGCCGTTGGCGTCCTGAATAACGAAGCTGTCGGGCTGGCGGCTGGTCACCACGCCCTTGATCTTCATCTTCTGGCCCGAGGCGACGGTGCGCGCGTTGCCGCCGCTCATGTCGCCCTGCGCGAGCGCGGCGGGCGCCGCCGCCAACGCCAGCGCGAAAGTAAGTGCGATCAATCTCACCCTCTTCGAAACGTTGCTCATCTTTATCCCTCTCCGTTCGTGCGAAAGTCTGTCGGGAAACTTCGCGCGCCCCGCGGCCGCCGCCCCCGAGTCTCGTTGGCGAACGCCCGCGCCCACTCTGACCTGTCGGGTCAGCGCCCAAACTCTTGGGCGGCCGGAGCGCCTGGGTAAGTCCCTCCGAGTCTGTCTGCCTTGCGAGGTTGTTCTCCGAATCTTTCCCGAATGGGCCGGATTCTGGCGAACCGCTGAAAGCAAGTCAAGCGGTTTGACTGACCGCGGGGCGAAATTGGTTGTGCTAAAGCGATTTATTACCCAATCGCTACGACTCCGCAACATTTTTGAGGGCCGGAGTCGCACCCGCGAACGCAACGCTCACACAACACGCGCGCACGGGCGGGCGACCGTATCGTGGCACCCGGACACGATATCGTGCCGGCGGAACCGTTTCATTACACGCGCGGGCGCGCGGCGTGCGCGGCCGTTTCGGTTTAACTCACCTGCCTGTAAACTTAAGACAAATGAGTCTGTGAACGAGGCGCGGCGGCACGGCCTTTGCGAAGGTATCGGGGGTATAACTATTACCGCAACGGAGATGTAACAAACGTGAACGCTCGACCCAACGGCATCAAGCTCTGGCCTCACCTGACCTTAGTCTTCCTCGTCTGCGCGGCGCTCGGGGGCGTCGCCGCCGCGCTCTGGATGAAGCACGAGCCGAAGGCGGAGGCGCTCGCACTCCCGCACGCCGCGCGCGTCGAGCGCGTGGACGGCGAGGTGGGCTTGAGCCGCGACCTCGACGCCGCCGCGGGCGACGAGTCCGACTGGGTCGAGCTGACGCCGAACACGCCGCTCACCACGGGCGACCGCCTCTACGCGCGCGACGACTCGCGCGCCGCCCTCGCCTTCACGGGGCGCAACTACGCCACCGTCGAGCCCGACTCCGCGCTCGACGTGGTGTCGCTCTCCGACCGGCGCACGCAGTTGGCGCTGCGGCGCGGCTCGGCCATCTTCGACGTGGGCGCGCTCGCGCCCGGCGAGCTGTTCGAGGTCGCCACGCCCTACGGCGCCGTCGACTTCCGGGAGCCGGGTCTTTATCAGGTCGGCTACAACGACGACGGCTCCGCGTTCGTCTCGGTGCTGAGCGGGCTCGCGCAGGTCGTCGGCCTCGCCGGCAGCGGGCAGATCGGCAAGGGCGAGATGCTGACGCTGCTCGGCCAGACGGCGGCGCAGGTCGCGCTCTCGCGCCTGAGCCCGGACTACGCGGGCGGCCTCGTCGACGACTACTACGGGTACCGCTACCCCGACGCTTACGACGGCCGTTACTCGGACTACAACGCGTACCTGAACGACCCTTACTACTACGACCCTTATAACCGTAACGCGAGCTACCGCTACGTGCCGGCGACGGTGCCGGGCGCGTACGACCTCGACACTTACGGCGACTGGCAGAACCTGAACGGCTACGGCTACGCCTGGAGCCCGCGCGTCGAGCAGGGCTGGGCGCCGTACCGCGACGGCTACTGGACGATGGACGACCCGTACGGGCTGACGTGGGTCTCGAACGAGCCGTGGGGCTACGCGCCGTACCACTACGGCCGCTGGGTGAGCGCGGGCGACCGCTGGTACTGGGTGCCGGACGCCGCCAACACGCAGCCCGCTTACGCGCCCGCGCTCGTGGCCTTCCTGCCCGCGACGGGGGCGAATGAGATCGGGTGGGTGCCGCTCGCGCCCGGCGAGCGGTACGCGCCCGCCTACTACGACGCGAACTGGCAGCCGCACTACGTCGGCGAGAACTATTACGCGCCGGAGCGCGTCGCCAACGTGGGCGCGCCGGGCGGGCTGACCGTCGTCTCGTTCGAAGACTTCGGCCGCCCCGTCGAACGGGGCAGGCTCGCGCGCTTCGACCCGAGGGCCTTCGAGGGGGTGCGCCCGCTGGGCGACCCTCTGTCGCACGCCGTGCTGCGGCAGATGTCTTTGAAGCACGCCCACGCCAACGAGCGCCGCGGCTTCACACTGCCGCCGGGCCTGGCCAAGAAGCTCGACGACACGCAGGTCTACGCCAGCGCGCCGCCGCCGAGGCTCAGGGGCGACAGGAACGACGTGGCGCGCAGGTTCCGCGTCGAGCCCGTGCCCGAGAAGCAGAAGCGCGAGAAGCTGAAGTTCGACGACAGGCGGCAGGAGCCCGCGCAGGCGGCCGCGCCCGCGCGCGACTTCGAGCAGGGCCGAGGCCGTTCGCGCGATGCCCGCCGCGAGGAGAAGGCCGAGCAGCGCGCCGCCCGCGGGCGTGACTCGTGGGCGCGCCCGGTGAGCCCCGTGGCCGAGAGGGTCTCGGCCCGCGCCGAAGAGCGTGCGCGCGGCGAGCGCGCCGCGCAGGCGCGACAGGCGCAGGCGGCCAACGAGCGCCAGCAGCGCGCGGCAGCGCATCAACAGCAGCGCTTCGAGGCGCAGCGTCAGGCCGAAGCTCACGCGCAGGCGCAGCGCCAGGCCGCGCAGCAGCGCGCGCAACAGGCCGCGGCACAGAGGGCGCAGCAGCAGGAGATGATGCGCGCCCGCCACGCGCAACAACAGCAGCAGCGCGTGCGCGTCGAGCGCCCGCAGCCGCCGCAGCAGCGCCCGGCCGCGCAGGGGCCGCCAGGACAGTCGCGTAAGCAACAGGCCCCCGCGGGCGGCCCGCCCTCCGGCGGTGGCGGCGGCGGCAAGGGTCAGGGTCACGGCGGCGGCGGTAAGGGGAAAGGCAAACCCTGAACGGTCGTCGTCAACAGAGCAACACGAAGGCGCGGGGGGCAGACGGGTCAGTACCGCCCGCGGTAGCGGGTGGTTCGGCGCTACGCGGCCGGGCCGTGTGATACAGGCCCACCCGCTACCGCGGGCGGTACTGACCCGGTCGCGTCCGCACCCTTTTGCTATCCGCTATCGAGTTTGGACTTGACGTTGTTCGGCGGGCTTCGCCGTGTTAAGGCACGGGCGTAGGCGCTGAGCTATCACGCCGGAAAAATTTTTGCATGTGTCCGAAGCGGGCACCGACTCCGAAGTCTCAGCCGACACACCGCCCTGAATCCACTTCAACACTCCGCACGGCCCGTTCATCACAAATTTTTTCGCGTCCCGACGGCGCGCATCAAAGTGCGCAGACTAACGCGTAAGGGGCGGCCGGTCTCGGCTCTTCACACGTCGGCGGTCGGCCGCGAAGGGATAACATGCCAAGCCTGTCAGTACCATCGAGCGAGAGGGGAGAAGCCCGCCCCGTCGTGCGGCGCGGGCCGGCCGAGGGCCACCCGACGGCGCTGCGCCTGCTGACGCCGGGGGACGAACCGAAGGTCGTCGCGCTGCCCGTGCTGGCGACGCCCGGCGACCTGCGCGAGGCCGTCCAGTATCTGAAGCGGAAGCCGACCGGCGTCTCCGTGGTCGAGGCGCTGGCCGACGCGAGGCGCCGCGTGTTCGAGCCGCGCAAGGTCGCGGCCTACGAAGCCTGGGGCGTCGTCGCGCGCCGCGGCGAGCGCCTGCTCCTGACGCGGCGCGGGCGGGAGTT
Source organism: Pyrinomonadaceae bacterium (assembly GCA_036389235.1). Classification (GTDB taxonomy): domain Bacteria; phylum Acidobacteriota; class Blastocatellia; order Pyrinomonadales; family Pyrinomonadaceae; genus QHXN01. Next base: position 4,612 of record DASVQJ010000035.1, read on the forward strand.
CGCGCGCACGCTCGAACCCGAGACGCGCGCCTACCGCGCGCTGCTCGACTCCAACCCGCTCTACCGCGCGGCGCTCGCGTGGATACGCCGGCAGGGACTCGACCTCGTCACCTACTCGGACGTGGCGGCGTACCTGAAAGAAGAGTTCGGCCCGCTCCTGGCCTCCGCCGGCCCGAAGGCCGCGGAGGAGGGCGTCGTCTGCTTCTTCCACCTCTGCCAGGCCGCGGAGCTGGGCACGCTGACCATCGGCAAGCGGGGCCAGCCCGCGCGCATGCGCGTCGAGCGCGAAGGGCTCGACGAATACGCCGCGGGCCGCGGCGCCGAACGCGCCCCGACGCGCCCGCGCGAAGAGGCGGACGCGACGGCGGGCGACGAAGAAGACCCCGGAGGCCCGCCGTCGGGGACGTGCCTTTTCATCTCGTACGGCGCCCAGCCGGCGCACGTCGTCGCGCAGATTCGGACGGTCTTCGAGCTGGCCGGCATCAGGAGTCACGCCTCCGAGCGCGCCCCGCGCGGCGCGTCGGCGGTGCTCGTCGCGGACGAGGCCGCCGAGGTGATGCGGCGCTGCGACGCGGCGCTCGTCCTGCTCTCGGAAGAGGACTGCCGGGCGGACGAGTCGGCCGCCGCCTCCGTCTCGCAGCGCGCGCTCGTCGAGATCGGCGCCGCCTCCGTGCTCTACGAGCGGCGCGTGCTGCTGCTGCTCGACGCCCCGGCCGAGCTGCCCGCGGGCCTGGCCTCGCTGCCGCACGTCACGCTCGGCGGGGGCGGGTTGACGTGGGAGGTCGGCATCGAGCTGCTGAAGGCGGTCAGGGGGTTTGCCAACCGCGCGGGTCGTGATTGAAGCTGTCGCCGTGTCGAGGCCGAACTTCTCGAACTCAATCAAGCGGGGCACGGCGCTCGCCGCGTGCTGTCTCGTCTGCTGCGTCGCGCCGGGCCGCCCCGCGCTCGCCGCCCCACAGGCGCCGGCCGCCAACCCGACTCCTCCGCCGACGGCCGGTCGCCCATCCCCACCGGCGGAGGAACTCCCGCGCGGCCGCGTCGTCGAATCCGTGGCGACGCTCAAAGACCCTTCGCAGACCTACGCGCTCTACCTGCCCTCGAACTACACGCCCGCGCGCCGCTGGCCGACGCTCTTCTGCTTCGACCCGCGGGCGCGCGGGGCGATTCCGGTCAAGCTCTACAGCGAGGCGGCCGAGCGTTTCGGGTGGGTCGTCGTCGGGTCGAACAACTCGCGCAACGGCCCCGTCGCCGACTCCGTGAAGGCCGCCTACCTGATGATCGAGGACACGCAGGCGCGCATCGCCGTGGACGCGCGGAGGGTCTACGCGACGGGCTTCTCGGGCGGGGCGCGGCAGTCAATCCTCATCGACCGACTCTGCCGACACTGCCTCGCGGGCGTCATCGCGGTCGGCGCGGGCTACCCGACGACCTTCAGGCCGAGTGCGCCCGTCACCTTCGCGCTCTTCGGGGTCGCGGGCGTGGACGACTTCAACTTCCCCGAGATGAAGGAACTCGACGCCGAGATGTCGCGGCTCGGCGCGACGCACCGCTTCGAGAGTTTCGACGGCGGGCACGCGTGGCCGACGCCCGAACTCGCCGCGGCGGCCGTCGAGTGGATGGAGCTTCAGGCCATCAAGGCGGGGCTGCGCGGCAAGGACGAAGCCTTCGCGGCCGGCGTGTGGGGGCGGCGGCTTGCGGAGGCGCGCAGGCTCGAAGAGGGGTCGAAGTCGTACGCGGCCTACAGGGCCTTCGAGTCTCTGGCCGCGGACTTCCGCGGGCTGCGTGACGTGTCGGAGGCGGAAGTCAGGTACGCCGCGCTCGGCGCTTCGAAGGAGGTTAAGGCCGCGCTCAGGGAGGAGGCCGGGCAGTTGGACAGGCAGGAGAGGGTCGTCGCGCAACTCTTCGAGCTGGCCGAGAGGCGCCGCGGCGAGTTCGAGTCGAGGGTGCAGGCGGCGGCCGACTTCCGCGGGATAGTCGAGGGCCTGCGCGTGAAGGCGCAGGCCGAGGCCGACACGGGCGAGCGCCGCGTGGCCCGCAGAACCCTCAACCGTGTGACGGCGCACTTCTACGAGGCGGCCGCGAACCTGCGCCAGCGGCACGCGCGCCCGCCGGAAGTCGTCGCGGCCTTGGAGATCGCTTCGGAGTTGGCGCCCCGCAGCCCACAACTCTTCTACGAGCTGGCCGTAGCGCACGCCGCGAACTCCGACAGGAAGAGGTCACTCGCCGCGCTCCGCAAGGCGTTCGAGCTGGGCTTCAGGGACGCGGACGCGTTGGGGCGTGAGCCCGCGCTTGACGCGCTGCGGGGCGAGGCCGAGTACAAGCGGCTCGTCGAAGAGATGCGTATCAAGTAGGCTTTCAACACGGAGACACGGCTTTAAGAATTTGAAATTTCAAATTTGAAATTGTCTTAGCTGTGTCTCCGTGTTAATTCCTTTCGAACTATTTTTTAACCGGCTTGAGTCCCGCGAGGATGGCGCGGACTTGCGGGGCGTCGGCGGCGCCGGGGGAGAGGCGCAGGTACTCTTCCAGCGAGGCGGCGGCGCGCGCGTCGTCGCCGCGGTCGAAGTAGAGCGCGCCGAGGTAGCGGTGCGCGAGCGCCGCGGCGGGGCCGCCGAGCTTGACGGCGAGCAGCAGCTCGGCCTCGGCCTCCGGGCCGCGACCCAGGCGGATGAGCGCGTGGCCGTGGTGGAGACGTGCGGCGGCGTTCTTCTCGTCGAGCGCGACGGCGCGCGCGAGCTGCTCTTCGGCCGCGGCGTACTTCTTCTGCCGGATGAGCAGCACCCCGTAGTTGATGCGGAGCACGGGCTCGTCGGGGGCGAGTTCGACGGCGGAGGCGAACGAGTCGGCCGCCTCTCCGAGCTGGCCGAGCCTCATGTGCTGCGCGCCCAGCTCGTTCAAGGCGAGCGGGAACCGCGGGTGAAGCTCAAGCGCGGCCTTCAACTCCCTGACCGCCTTCCTGTGGTCTCCGGCCGCGGAGGCTTCGAGCGCCTTCTCGTAACGCGCGCGCGCCTCCGCGGGCACGGCTTCTGACGCGGCGCTGACGAGGCCCGGCCGCGAAGGGCCGGCCGCGGCGCGCTTCTCTTCGAGGCGAATCTGGACGGTGTAGACCTGCTGGTCAGTCCGGCGCGTCCCGTCGAACACGTCCACCGTCTCGGTCGCCGTCCCGAAGTCGCGCCCGCCCTCGACCGTCACCGCGTAGGTGCCGGCCGTCAGGCGCCGGAAGGTGAAGGCGCCGTTGTCGTCCGTGAGCGTCGACCTCTCGCCGCCCACGCCCGACACCCGCACGCGCAGGCGCCGGTCGAGCTTGCGCCCCGACGGCAGGTAGAGCCGCCCCTGTATCACGTGGCGCCCGCCCGTCCCTATCTCGCCCGGGTCGGGCAGACCGTCTCCCGTCTGCGCCCGCGCCGCGGCCGCGCAGAGTCCGAGCGTCAGGAGCGCCGCGAGACACGGACGGATGAAAGTGTCGCCCAACATCTCTCCCCTCCCCGTCACCTTCGTATCTCACGCCGCGCGCGGATAAAAAGCAGGGGAGCCCCCGCGTCGGGCTCCCCCTTGCCAGTGACTTCCGTTGCGCCCGAAAGTCAGAAGATGAACTTGGCCGCGAGCTGCACGTTGCGCCGCTCAAGGTTGCCGCTCGGGAAGACGCCGCGCTGCGCCGTGATGGTGTTCGTGCCGCTGGCGTCGAGGTTGGCGTTGACGACGAACAGGTTCGCGTGGTTGAAGACGTTGAAGGACTCCAGCCGCAGTTGCAGGCTGTACTTCTCGCTGAACTTGACGTTCTTGTAGAGCCCCATGTCCATGTTCCAGTAGCCCGGCCCGCGGAAGGCGTTGCGGCGCGTCATCTCGGCCGGGAACGGCCCGACCGCGCCGTTGCCGGTCAAAGGGTTGGTGAACCGGACGGACGCGGGCAGGTTGATGTAGTCGAACGAGTTCGCCACGCCCGGCGTCGCCCGCGGGTTGCCCGAGCCCTTGAACTCAAGTGGCCCGCCGGGGATGAAGCGGTGGCAGGTGCCCGCGACGCCGGTCGTGCAGTCGAAGACGGTGAACGGGTTGCCGGTGCGCGCGTTGAAGATGCCCGTCAGCGTGAGGCCGCCGAGGAGGTGGCGCGCGAGCCTGCTGTCGAGCTTGTCGAAGTACGGGACTTCGTAGGTGAAGCTCGACGTGAAGCGGTGGCGCGCGTCGAAGTCGGCGTGGCCGTAGTCGAGGCTCGGGTCGAACGGGTCGAGCAGCCCGAGGTTGTAGTTGCCGTTGGCGTCGCTGAAGGTCGAGCTCAGGTTGTCCTTCGACGACGAGAAGGTGTAGCGCGCGGTGAACGCGAGGCCCTGGTTGCGGAAGTTGTTGCTCTCCACGCCGAAGATCAGCGCGTTGTAGTCCGAGTAGCCGCCGTTGCCGCGCGTGTTGATGTCGGTGTACTGGCCGTTGAGGCGGTTGGAGCTGCCGCCCGTCGGCGTCGTCGTGTTGCCGCCCAGGTAGGCCGGGCCGAAGCCCGCGCGGTTGATGTTCTCAAGCGAGTAGAGCGAGCGCCCGGCCGAGCCCGAGTACTCGACGGAGGCCACCGTGCCGCGGCCCAGCTCGCGCTCGAAGGCGCCGCTCCAGAAGTGAGCGTAGGCGTTGCGGATGTCCTCGCGGACGTGGCGCAGGCCCGAGGTCGGGACGCGGACGGTCGCGCCGCTGCCGGCCAGCGGCCCGAGGTTGTTGGCCGAGACCGGGATGGTGGCGAAGCCGGGGTCGCCGGCGTTGACCGTCACCACCGACTGGCCCGGCGGGTTCTGGATGACGTTGAAGGTGACGTTGCCGAAGTTGCGCTCGTAGGAGACGCCGTAGCCGCCGCGCAGGGAGGTGCGGCCGTCGCCCGTCACGTCCCACGCGAAGCCGACGCGCGGCGCGAAGTTGTTCTTGTCGGGAGCCCACAGTCCGCCGACCGGGCTCCTCTCGGCGATCTGCACGCTGCCGTTGCGGATGCGCTCCTGGAGGGTCGAGCCCGCGCCGAAGTAGAAGTTCGAGTCGAGCGACGGGTCGTTGTTGTGCTGCACGCCGTAGTACTCGTAGCGCATGCCGAGGTTGAGCGTCACGCCCGGGCGGACGCGCCACGCGTCGTTGAAGTAGAGCGCCCACTCGTCGTAGCGGTTGTAGCGCGTGAAGCTCGGCTCGTTGAGCGGCGTGGTGACGAAGTCGCCGGGGAAGCTCCCGCGCGGGTCGACGGCCACCTGGAACTTGATGAGCTGCCCGGCGACGAGGTTGCTGGCGCCGGAGGCGACGCCCGTCCCGAGCGTCTGCACCGAGTTCTGGAAGGCGCCGAAGGTGTGGTTCTGCTGGATGTGGAAGAACGAGCCGCCGAAGCGGAACTGGTGGTTGCCCGCCTGGTAGTTCAAGTCCTGGTAGAGCTGGAACTGGTTGGTCGGCCCCTGCGCGGGGATGGCGCTGCCGGGGTTGAACGGCAGGTAGCCGGGGAGCGCGACCAGCACGTTGTTGATGGCCTGCCGCGCCGTCGCCAGGTAGAGCGTCGGCCCGGCCGGGTTCTCGCCGAGCGGCGAGCCGGTGTTGACGCGGTTGAAGGCGAACTTCGACTGCGAGACGAGGTTCTGCGAGAAGGTGTGCGTCATCGAGACGAGCGCGTTCTGGTTGAAGGCGAACGAGCCGGTGTTGAAGCCCTTGTAGGGGCTGTTGGCCGTCGTGCCCTCGAAGAGCGTCGTGTCCTGCAAGGCGTAGCGGCCGTAGACCTGCGTCTTGTCGCTCAGGTTCCAGTCGATGCGCGTGACGGTCTGGAGGTCGTTCTGCGGGAAGCCGCCGCCGAGGTCGGTCGGGAGGCTGTAGGCCACCTCCATGAAGGCGGGCGTGCCCTCGGGGACGCCGGCGATGCCCAGCTCGCCCGCCGTCGAGACGCGGCCCGTGGGCGTCGCCGCCAGCGGGAAGTTGGCGAAGAGCGCGCGCGTGTTGGCGGCCGAGAGCGCGATCAACTGGGGCGTCGGGACGTACGCCGTCACCGGCCCCTGGCTGCGCACGCGAATCCACTCGGTCGAGTTGAAGAAGAAGAGCTTGTCGCGGACGACGCGGCCGCCCAGCGAGTAGCCGAACTGGTTGCGCGCGAAGACGCCGCGCGCCAGGTCCTTCGCGTTGTTGTCGAACCCGTTCGAGGCCAGGCGCGAGATGCGGTTGAAGGCGTAGGCCGTGCCGTTGAAGCCGTTCGACCCGGAGCGCGTCGCCACGTTGACGATGCCGCCCGAGGCGCGCCCGTACTCGGCCGAGAAGTTGGACGTGACGACCCGGAACTCCTGCACCGAGTCGAGCGGGATGAGCTGGCCGACGGTCGCCGTGTAGGAGTTGTTGTTGTCGGCGCCGTCCAAGAGGATGTTGGTCGAGGCGGCGCGCTGGCCGTTCAGGGAGGCCCCGGCGCCGCGGTAGGTCGAGGTGCCGGCCGTGTCGTTCTGCGAGGTCGAGGGGTCGTCGGTCTGCGCGTTGCCCGAGAGCTGGACGAGGTTGTAGGGGTTGCGCGTGATGGTCGGCAGCTCGCGGATCTGCTCGCCCGAGACGACGTTCGACAACTCCTGGTTCTGCGTGTTGACCTCGACGCCCGCGCCCGCCACCACGTCCACGACCTCGCCCGTGATGGCGGTGACCGAGAGCTGTGTGTCGAGCGACGCCTTGGCGCCGACCGTGACCTGCACGCGCTGCGCGGACTTGGCGAAGTTCTGCGCCTCGACGGTCACCTCGTAGAGGCCGGGCAGGAGGTTCGTGACCGTGTAGACGCCCTCCTCGTCGGCCGTGGCGTTGCGCACGGCCCCGTTCTCGACCGACTTGACGACGACGGCCGCGCCGGGCACGACCGCGCCGTTCGGGTCCGTGACCCGCCCCGTGATCTGCCCGGTCTCAAGCTGCGCGAAGGCCGTCGCCGAGAGCGCGACGAGCAGCGCGGCCAGAACCACGGCTTTGAATTTTATCCTTGCCATATCGACTCCTTACGCTTTGGGTTCGACGGCGGCGGGCGCGGCCCTTTGCCCGCCGCGTCGCCGAGCATCCGGGGCGCCGCGGCGCCGTAACGTCAGGCTCAAGCGTTCCCGGCGCCGGCTCGTTCGGGGAGAGCGCGGCCGCACGACGACCCGGGCAACGCACATGCCGCCGCGCCCTGACTTCGCGTAAGTCGTGAAGGGTCGTGAGGTTAAGACTCCGTCCGCGCGAGCGAGGCCCGCCCTAACTTCACGTTTATGGATGCCGCTTTCTTATTCAATAACATTTATTGAATGTGGAAATCGGCGGGCGGATGGCAGCGGGCAGTTGTTGCCGTTCGCGGTCGGGCCGGTGGCGGGGGCCATTTAACGCAGAGACGCGGAGGCACAGAGACACGGCTTGGAGCGATATCGCTCCAAGCCGTGTCTCTGTGCCTCCGTGTCTCTGCGTTCAGCGCCTCCCGGCCATACGCGACGGCGAGCGGCAGGAGGCGGCCTCAGACGGTGAACTGGCCGGCTTCGAGAATCTCCTTGACGTAGGAGAGGAAGCGCTCGGCGTCGGCGCCGTCGATGATGCGGTGGTCGAAGGAGAGCGCGAAGTAGGCCATGTGGCGGACGGCGATCACGTCCTCGCCGTCCGGGGTGGTGATGACGCGGGGGCGCTTCTCGATGGTGCCGACGCCGAGGATGGCGACCTGCGGCTGGTTGATGATCGGCGTGCCGAAGAGGCCGCCGAAGACGCCCGGGTTGGTGATGGTGAAGGTGCCGCCCGCCACCTCGTCGGGCTTGAGCTGCTTGGCGCGGGCGCGCTCGGCGAGGTCGTTGGCGGCCTTCGCCAGCCCCGCGACGGAGAGGTCGTCGGCGCGCTTGATGACGGGGACGATGAGGCCCCAGTCGAGCGCGACGGCCATGCCGAGGTTGATGTCGCGCTTGTAGATGATCTGGTCGCCCGCGACCTGCGAGTTGAAGACGGGGAACCGCCGGATGGCCTGCGTCACGGCCTGGAAGATGAAGGGCATGTAGGAGAGCTTCGTCCCCACCCTCTGCCGGAACTCCTCCTTCTTCTGTTCCCGCAGGCGGTGGACGCGCGTCATGTCGATCTCGTAGACGGTGGCGACGTGCGCGCTGGTGCGCTGCGACATCGTCATGTGCTCGGCGATCTTCTTGCGCATGACGGACATCGGCTCGACGCGGTCGCCCTCGCCGGGCTGCGCGGGCGGGGGCGCGGGCTGCGGCGCCTGCTGCGGCGCGCGCGCCTCGGCCTGCGGCTGCGCGGACGCGGCCGCGGCTTGCGGCGAGAGCGCCGCGCCCGACTCGATGTAGCTGAGGATGTCGTTCTTCGTCACGCGCCCGGAGGCGCCCGTGCCTTCGAGCCGCGAGATGTCGACGTTGTGCTCGGCGGCGATCTTGCGCACGAGCGGGCTCGAACGCGTGCGCCGCAACTCCTCGGCCGTGCGCTCGGCGCCCGGGCGGTCGTCGGCGGCCGCGGGCTGGGCGGGGCTCGGAGGCGCGGGCGCGGGCTGCGGCGGCGTCGCGGGCTGCGGGGAGGCGGCGCGCTGCTGCGGCGCAGGCGGCGCCGGCTGTTGCGGCGCGGCGGGGGCGGGCGGCTGCGGCGGGGGCGGGGCCGACGCGGCGGCCTGGCTCGCGGGCGCGGCCGAGGCGGCGGCGGCCTCCTGCTTCGGCGCGTCCTGCCCGGGCGCCTCGGCTTCGCCGGCCTCGCCGACGTAGGCGACGACCTTGTTGACCTCGACCGTGTCGCCCTCCTTGAAGAGGACTTGCGTCAGCGTCCCGGCCGCGGGGCTGGGAATCTCCGCGTCCACCTTGTCGGTCGAAATCTCGAACAGCGGCTCGTCGCGCTCGACGCGGTCGCCGACCTGCTTCAGCCAACGCGTAATCGTCCCCTCCGCGATGGACTCGCCCATCTGCGGCATCACCACTTCTGTCGCCATGCTCTCTCCGTTCGGAGATGTCAGATGCCAGATGCTAGATGCTAGTCAGAGACGCGTGCCTTAACTAACATCTAACATCTGACATCCGGCATCTGGTTTTCGTCACTCCGCCGTCGTCGGGTCGATCATGCGCCTGATCTCGGAGACGCGGTTGGCGGGGAAGCCGCCGCGCTGCGCGTGTTCACGCACGGCCGCCTCGTCCGGGGCGATGTAGACGCAGTAGACCTTGTCGCCCGTCACAAAGCTCTCGACCCACTGAATCTGCGGCCCCATGTCGCGCAGCACGCCGCAGGACTTCTGCGAGATTGATTGCAACTCTCCCGCGGACAGGTCGCCCGCGCCGGGGATTTCGCGCTCGATGAGAAACTTCGGCATGGATTACTCCCTTCAGTCGTATGTGAGCGGTGGGCGGTAAGCAGTCAAAGAAATTCAGCAGCGCCGGCATTGACTCGAACACTGCTTACCGCTCACCGCCCACTGCTCACCATCAATAAGCCGCCAGCCTGCGCGCGGCATCCAAAACGTCTCTGACCTGCGGCAGGTGGTACTCTTCGAGCGGCGGCGAGTAGGGCACGGGCGTGTCGGTCGCCGCCACGCGCACGACCGGCGCGTCGAGCCACTCGAACGCCTCGCCGCAGATGGTCGCCGCGATCTCGCCGCCGATGCCGCCCGTGCGCGAAGCCTCGTGCAGGATCAAGACCTTGCTCGTCTTCCTCGCCGTCGCGAGTATCGCCTCCCTGTCCATCGGCGCCAGCGTCCGCAGGTCTAAGACCTCCACGTCCAGCCCCTCCTTCTCCAACTCCTCGGCCGCGTCCAGCGCCGTCAGGACCTGCGCGCCGAAGGTGATGACGGAGAGGTCGCGCCCCTCGCGGCGCACGCGCGCCTTGCCGATCTCGACCGTGTAGTCCTCCTCGGGAATCTCCTCGCGCAGGCGGGGCAGGCGGTAGAGCTTCTTGTGCTCGAAGAAGAGGACGGGGTCGGGGTCGCGGATGGCCGCCTTGATGAGCCCCTTCGCGTCGTAGGCCGTCGAGGGCTCGACCATCTTGAGGCCCGCCGTGTTGAGGAAGAACGACTCGGCGTTCAGGCTGTGGAACGGCCCGGAGTGGACGCCCGCGCCGCAGGGGCCGCGGAAGACGGCGGCGATGCCGGCGCCCCAGCGGTAGCGGCACTTCGCGGCGTAGTTCGTCAGCATGTCGAAGGCGGGCGAGATGAAGTCGATGAACTGGAACTCGGCCACGGGGCGCATCCCCATCAGCGCCGCGCCGCACGCCGCGCCGACGATGGCCGCCTCCGAGATGGGCGTGTCGATGACGCGCCCCTCGCCGTACTCGTCGAGCAGCCCGTCCGTCACCTTGAACGCGCCGCCGTACACGCCCACGTCCTCGCCGATGAGGAAGACGCTCGGGTCGCGCTCCATCTCCTCCCACAGACCCTGCCGGATGGCCTCGACGAACGTCACCACCCCGCCGCGCCCCGGCCGGTTCGACCTGTGCTCTTTCTTAGTTGCCGTTGACATGCCCGTTTATCTCGACGCCCTTTATCAGAATTATGGTCTGCGCCCGCGCGGCTTCGCCTCCCGCGGCGGGCCGAGGGCGAACAGGGTGAGCCGGATGGAGGCCGCGCTCTTCTCGAAGGCGGCCCGCCGGCGCTCGTAGTCCGCCGCGGGGCATAAGTAGTTGAAGACGGCGACCCTCCCGACCCAGGTGATGGCGTACGTGTCCGCGACCACCTGACCGCCCGTCTTCGTCGGTAACTTGTAGCGCAGGCGCACCCAGAACGGCCCGTCTATCCGTACCACCTCGCGCGCCATTAACTCCGCGGCGGGGAAGGCGGCGGCGGCCTCCCACTCAAGCCGCTTCATCAGCGCCTGGCGTTCTTTTTCCGACGCGCCGTCGGGGACGCCCTTGGCCTCCGCGCTGAACGTGTTGACGGTGAGCAGCGTCCCGCTGCCCGGGCCGCCGAAGGCGACTTTGAGGATGCTGCCGGCGCTCGCCAGCCGCGCGGCCTCATCCTCGCCCAGCCGCACGGCCCCCTTCGGGGGCACAAAGTCGATGCCGAGGTGCCCGTCGATTAACTCGACGGGCTTACCCTGCGCGCGCGCCGCGGCGCACGCGAGGAGCAGGAGGATGGCGGCGGCGGCTCTGAGCTTCATTACTCTAAGACCTTCGGGCGGAAGGCCGGAGGCACGACCGAGTTGTCGAAGACGTTGTAGGCGGCCTTCTCGGGGTCGGGCATGGGGGAGGATTCCGCCCAGGCCGAGTCCTCTTCGATCTCGCGGCGCACGTCGGCGACTACCTCGTCGAGCCTCTCCTGAGTCGCGACGCCTTTCGAGAGCAGGTGGCGCTGGAAGCGGTCGAGGGGGTCGCGCTTCTCCCAGTGTTCGAGCTCGCCCGCGGGGATGTAGCGCTGGTCGTCGTGCTCGGCGTGCCCCTTGCGGCGGTAGGTCTTGGCCTCGATCAAGACGGCGCCGCCCCCGCCGCGCGCGAACTCGGCCGCGCGCTTCATCACCTCGTAGCAGGCGACCACGTCGTTGCCGTCCACGACGTAGCCGGGGATGCCGTAGCCGGCGGCCTTGTCGGCGAGGTTGGCGACGGCCGTCTGCTTCGAGGTCGGGGTGGAGTAGGCGTACCAGTTGTGTTCGGCCACGACGACGAGCGGGAGCTTCTGCACGGCGGCGAAGTTGAGCCCCTCGTGGAAGGCGCCGGTGCTCATCCCGCCGTCGCCGATGTAGGCGACCGCGACCGTGTCCAGCTTCCGCATCCGCGCGCCGAGCACGATGCCGGTCATCACCGGGATCATGTCGCCGAGGTGCGAGATGGGGCCGATGAAGCCCTTCCCCAGGTCGCCGAAGTGTATGTTTAAGTCGCGCCCTTCGGAAGGCCCCCAGGCCTTCGCCATGTACTGCGCGAAGATGTCGCGCGGCCGGATGCCTTTGACCAGCACCGCGCCGAGGTCTCGAATCAGCGGCGCGATGAAGTCCTGCGGCGCGAGCGCGTAGGCCGTCCCGACCGCGGTCGCCTCCTGACCCAGGGAGCGGAAGACGCCGCCGACCACTTTCGTCTGCCGGTAGAGGTTGACGAGGCGCTCCTCGACCAGCCGCGTGAGCTGGAGCCAGCGGTACAGCTCAAGCAACTGCTCGTCCGTCAGCGTCGTCTCGCCCGTGCAGACGACCTCGCCCCGCTCGTTCAAAGGGTCTGCGACCGAGAGGGCTTCCGCGGGCGGCGGCGGGAGGAAGACGAAGGGCTCGGCCGCGGCGGCGCCGCCGTTCGAGCCCGACTCTTTCGTCTTGCCCTTCGCGCCCTTGCCCGCGCGGGTCGGAGTTTTGGTCGTCATAATTGAATCAGAGTTGAGGGCGGAGCAGGAGGTTTTTAACCACAGAGACACAGAGACACAGCTTTAAGACATAAGCCAACAAGCTGTGTCTCTGTGTCTCTGTGGTTAATTGCCTTCCGCATCACTTTCAAGATACTAGAAATGAATCGTCAACCCGTGGATGCCCTCGGCGGCCTCCATGACGGCCTCGGAGACGGTCGGGTGCGCGTGGATGACGCGGCCCAGCTCGTCGGCCGTCGATTCGAGGTGGAGCGCGACGATGGCCTCGTGGATGATCTCGGTCGCGTGCGGCCCCATGACGTGGACGCCCAGAAGCTCGTCGTACTTCGTCTCGCTGACGACCTTGACGAAGCCCTCCTCCTCGCCGAGTATCCGGGCCTTGCCCGAGGCCGAGAACGGGAACTTGGCCGCCTTCACGTCGTAGCCCAGCTCCTTCGCCTTCGCCTCCGTGAGGCCCACGGACGCGACCTCCGGGTCGCAGTAGGTGCAGGACGGGACGTGGCGCAGGTTGATGGGCTGCACCTTGTGGCCCGCGATCTGCTCGACGGCGAGGATGCCCTCCTTCGACGCGAGGTGCGCGAGCCACGGCGTCGGGATCACGTCGCCGATGGCGTAGACGTTCGGCTCGCCCGTGCGGCAGAACTCGTCCACCTGAATGGCCCCGCGCTCGACCTTGATCTTCGTCCCTTCGATCCCCAGGCCTTCGAGGTAGGGCATGCGCCCGACGGCGACCAGAAGCATCTCTGCTTCGAGCGACACGTCGCCGCCCTTCGCGTCCTTGCCCGTGACGCGCACGCCGGCCTCGGTCTTCTCCACCGTTTCGAGCTTGGTGCCGACGAGCGACTTGATGCCGCGCTTGCGGAACGACTGCTCAAGCGCCTTGGAAATCTCCTCGTCTTCGAGCGGCATGATGCGCGGCAGCAGCTCGACGAGCGTCGTCTCCGCGCCGAAGCGCGAGTAGACGGAGGCGAACTCCGTCCCGACCGCGCCCGAGCCCATGACGATGAGCGACTTCGGCACACGCTCCAGTTCGAGGATGTGGTCGGAGTTGACGACGCGCTCGCCGTCGGTCTCGAAGCCCGGGATGGGGCGGACGACCGAGCCGGTGGCGATGATGATGTTCTTCGAGTTGATCGTCTGCGCCTTGCCGTCCTCGCCCGTCACCTCGACCCTGCCGGGGAGCGCGAGTTTGCCCGTGCCCTTGAAGACCGTGATCGTGTTCTTCTTCATCAGGAACTCGATGCCCTTCGAGTTCTTCATGACGACCTTCTGCTTGCGCTTCTGCACGTCGTCGAAGGCGAGCCGCACGTCCGAGACCTGCACGCCGAAGTCCGCGAGCCCCTTGTGCGCCATCTCGTAGTGGTGCGCCGACATCAAGAGCTGCTTGGTCGGGATGCAGCCGCGCAGCGTGCACGTCCCGCCGAGCCGCTTGTCCTTCTCGACGAGCGCCACCTTCAGCCCCAACTGCGCCCCGCGTATCGCGGCCACGTACCCCCCCGGCCCCGACCCGATCACCGTCACGTCGAACTGTTCCGTTGACAAATCTGTTTCTCCTCGAAAGGTCGGTGATAAGTGATGAGTGATGAGTGACGAGAGAGAAGGCGCAGTGCCCCCCCGCTCACTCTCATCACTCATCACCCGTCACTTATCACGCTTTGAAGGCATTATAGACGGCCGCGCCGTTTACTCCAAAGGGGTCGGCGTCAGCGGAAGAGCGCGTCGTAGTCGTCGATGAGGCGTTCGAGCCCCGCCTTGAGCCCCGCGTCGCGCGCCGCCGCGTCCGCGTACTTGAGCTGGAGGCGGTGGACGCGGTCGGTGTTGTCCACCTCGGCTTCGAGCCACTTCGCCTTCGACGCGGAGTCCGGCCCGCCGCGCTTGAGCGCGGCGACGCGCCCGGCCAACTCGCCCTTGCGCGCGTCGAGGAGCGCCTGCGCCTCCGCCACGCCGGCCTTCGTGTCCTCGGCCTTCTCGACTTTCGCGAGCAACTCCTCGGTGAAGGAGTTGAGCGACTTGACGAGCGCGTCCGCGCCTTCGGCCGCGCCGCCCGCGCCGCCGGAGCTTGAACTCGGGTAAGACCAGCTACAGCCCGCGAGCGCGAGCCCGCACGCGAGCGCGGTCAAAGTGGCCGCCAACCTTCTACGCATCACACACTCCACAGGACACCGGGGAAGCGCTATGATGTAGCAAACCGCCGAAACGAAAGTCAAACCCGAGGAGGCCGCACCGCACAGATGAAGCACACCGAAGGATTCCTGAAACTGGTGGACGACGCCAAATCGCGCGTCCGCGAGGTCGACGTCGCGCAGGCCCTCGAACGCGTCGCGCGGGGCGCGCGCCTCGTCGACGTGCGCGAAGACAACGAGTGGCAGCGCGGCCACGCCGCCGGGGCCGAGCACCTGGGGCGCGGCGTCATCGAGCGCGACATCGAGACGGCCGTCCCCGAACACTCCGCCGAACTCATCCTCTACTGCGGCGGCGGCTACCGCTCGGCGCTGGCGGCCGACAACCTCCAGCGCATGGGCTACACCAACGTCTACTCGCTGGCCGGCGGCTGGGGGGCCTGGCGGGAGGCCGGCGCGCCCGTCGAGGGCGAGTCTTAGGAGAAGGAGGCACCCATGACGCACGAGAGCCGCGCACGCCGCCGAGCCCCGCAGGCCCTTCTCGCGCTCGCCGCGCTCGCGCTGTTAGCCGCGCCGCAGGCCCGCGCGCAGTTGGACTCTTCGCAGTCCTACCGCACGCTGATGCAGCAGCGGATGGAGATGTCGCGCCGCTCGGTCGAGGAGGCGCAGCGCCGCCGCTTCGAGGAGGGCAAGTCCGACACGAACTTCCCTTCGGACGCCAACAAGGCCGGGGCGAAGCCGGGCGTCGTGCGCGCCGTCTCGCCCGAAGAGCGGAAGGCGCTCGCGCACAACGAGCGCGGGCTGGCCCACTTCGAGAAGGGCCGGATCGAGCAGGCCGTCAGGGAGTACGACGAGGCCATCCGCGCCTACCCCTCGCTCGCCGCCGCGCACAACAACCTCGGGAGCGCGCACTTCGCCGCCGCGCGCTTCGAGGAGGCCGCCGCCTCGTTCCGCCGCGCCGCCGAGATAGACCCGAACTACGGCCAGGCACACTTCAACCTCGCGCTCGCACACCTCAAGCTCGGCCGCGAGCGCGAGGCCGACGCGGCCTTGCAGTCGGCCGTGCGCGCCTACTACACGGCGGGCGACGCGCACTTCAAGGCCGGCCGCCTGAAGGAGGCCGAAGAGTCCTACCGCGGCATGCTCCAGATCGACCCCGGCTACGTGCCCGCCCTCCTGCGGCTCGGCCTCGTCTGCAACACCGCGCGCCGCTTCGAAGAGGCGGCCGGGCACCTCCGCCTCGCCGCCGCGCGCGAGCCCGCCAACCCCTACGCACACGAGGGCCTCGCCGAAGCCCTCCACGGCCTGGGCAAACACGACGAGGCCGCCGCCTCCGCCGACCGCGCCCTCCGACTCTCCCCCGACTCCCCCGCCGCCCACTACTTCGCCGGCCTCGCCCGCGCCGCCCTCGGCCAACGCGACGCCGCCCTCGCCCACCTCGCCAAACTCAGACAATTGAAAGCCGACAACTACGCTCAACTCCTCTCTGACTTCCTCGACAGGAAGTCGCCGGATAAACAGTAGCAAGGTCGGCCTCGTCGTCACGCCCGAGACGATGCGGCCGGAATGGGTGAAGATTGAGCGGCTAGTCACCGCGCATATCGATATTGTGGAGCACGAGCGACGCTTAATCCCCCTCTACCGGCGGCTCTACGAGAAGCTGCCTGCGCTGCTGCAAGGCATCCGGGCAATCAACTTCGAGGACGACGCGCAGTTCGAGAAGGGTTATCGAGACCTTCTTGCGGCCGTTAAGGGCGAGCGCCTTCAGCGTGGTGCGCGCGGGGATGAAGCTAAAGATATATTTTCACCTTCTTCAGGCTCTAGCGATCCTTTATTTAGCTCGCCCGCGCTAAGTGTCCCGCACGGGCGATACCCCGCAGAACGTTCGAACGTGCCAGAATTATTACGCAATTCTACGGTGGGGCGGGGGTGGGCGGGTGAGGGATTGGCGTTGCTGTTCGGGGGCGGGTGAGTAGGGCGTGTGGGGATGAACTTTCCGCATGTCGGGATGTGATTCCGGGGCGAGGGCGGAGCATTCCCGTGGGGCGGAATCTTATTCCGGCGCGTGGGCATGGCGTTCCGGTGTGTGGGAATGATATTTCCGTGCGTGGGAATGTGATGCCCGCTTGGGGGAATGGCATGCCGGCGCGTGGGCATGGAGTTCCGGCGGGTGGGGGGTTGGGCGCGGGGGCGGGGCGCGGGGGCGGGGTGGGTAAAATTTACTGTTGCAAGGAACGGGAGTGGTGAGTATGATGCGGGCGCACCTCACCGCTCTTTTCTCTTTCTCACGAAAGGACACAACAGTATGGCTAACCAGACGAACCGCCTGAAGCCGGCGTTGATCGAGGCGGACGAGAGTGGGCTCGCGGCCTTGCAGGCGATGGCGGGGTATGCGCCCGCGAATCAGACGTACACGTTGGCGGCGATTACGGCGGCGCACGAGGCTTTGCAGAGTGCGTGGACGGCGGAGACGCAGGCGGAGGCGGCGCTGGCGGAGGCGCGCGACAACGCCGTGGCGAGGGAGTGGGAGTTTCACAACCTGATTCTCGGCGCGAAGGATCAGGTGACGGCGCAGTTCGGCAGGAACTCCAACCAGGTGCAGGCCCTCGGGTTGAAGAAGGCTTCGGAGCGGAAGGCGCCGCAGCGCAAGAAGTCGGGGGGCGATGACAAATAGGCGGCGCGCGGCGACGCGTCAAAGCGTGGCAAGGGCGGAGTGGGTTGGGAATCCCCCGCCACCTCCGCGCGTGCCCCGCGTGCACGCGCCTCGCCGTGTGCGGCTTTGCCTAAGCTTTGTGCCTGGGGCGGGACGGGAGTTTGGCGGGCAGGTCGAGGTCGTCGTTGGCGAGCACGTCGAGGCAGACGCCCGCCGCCTCCGCGTACTTCAACAGCACCAGCAACGGCGGCTCGCGTTTTCCCAACTCGAATTCCGAGATTGTATTCTGCGCCATAAGCTCTTCGGCGCCCATCCGCCTAATCATCTCGTTCTGAGAGAGACCGAACGCCTCCCTGATCTGGCGCAGTTTTTCGGCCAGACGCTCGGGCCGGTGGCGTGGCCTCCTCCCCATCAGGCGCGGCCTCCTGATGGAAAAGACAGGCGCGGCTTGCTTCTAACGGCAAATACCGTTAAGGTGTTGTCGCGTAATTGATTCGCCGTGAGTAGAGACCTCTCCTGCTCAACGGCGATGCTCATCTCTGAGGGTGAGCTACGCTTTGCATCCGACCCGTTGCCTTATCAAAGAACGGCGCAAGGATACCACAGGAGTCTCACACACATGTCCATTCCGGCCGGCGACAGAAAATAGGGATGCGCAAGGGCAGTGCATCCCTACGCACACCCGCACTCACCCGGGCTGTGCCGAGGGGCCGCGCGCGTCCCATACGCACGCGGCCTCTACGTTTACTTACAGAGGCGTGCATTCGGGTGCGACCGTGACGACCGGGTCAGAACCACCCGCGGTAGCGGGTGGGCCTGTGTGATACGGCCGCCGCGGGTAGCAGAGGCCCACCCGCTACCGCGGGCGGTACTGACCTGCTTCGCCGTGCGCCGGTCGCATCCGTACGCACGCCTCTGTACAGGCGGGCGGGCTTGTGCCCTCGACGCCGCTGACGGCGCGCGGGCGGCGGGTGTAAAATCGTAGGCGTAAAAGCTCTCTTAGATTCTTTAAGGATGAACCCTCTTATGACGAAAGAAGCGACGGAGCAGAGGGCGGCGGAGACGAGGGTCGAGTCGGACTCGATGGGCGAGATTGAGGTGCGTGCGGACAGGTATTGGGGGGCGCAGACGGAGAGGTCCCTGCACCACTTCAACATCGGGTTCGACGTGATGCCGCGGGAGATGGTGCGGGCGCTGGGGCTCCTTAAAAAAGCCGCGGCGCTGGTGAACGAGGAGTTGGGGAAGCTTCCGTCCGACAAGGCGCGTCTGATCGAGAGGGCGGCGGACGAGGTCATCGAGGGGAGGTTGGACGAGCACTTCCCCCTGCGCGTGTGGCAGACGGGGTCGGGGACGCAGACGAACATGAACGCGAACGAGGTCATCTCGAACCGCGCCATCGAAATCGCGGGGGGCGAGATGGGGAGCAAGAAGCCCGTCCACCCGAACGACGACGTGAACATGTCGCAGTCTTCGAACGACACCTTCCCGACCGCGATGCACATCGCCGCGGCCGAGCAGATGCAGAAGCTCATCCCGGAGGTGAGGCGCCTGCGCGACGCCATCGACGCGAAGGCGAGGGAGTTCGCCGACGTGGTCAAGATAGGCCGCACGCACTTGCAGGACGCGACGCCTCTGACCGTGGGGCAGGAGTTCGGCGGGTGGGCCTCGCTGCTGGAGAGGGACGTGGAGCGTCTGGAGGCCGTGCTGCCCGGGCTCTACGACTTGGCCATCGGCGGGACGGCGGTGGGGACGGGGTTGAACTCGCACCCGGAGTTCGCGGAACGCGCGGCGGCGAAGATCGCGGAGCTGACGGGCTTGCCGTTCAGGCCGCACCCGAACAAGTTCGCCGCGCTGTCGGCGCACGACGAGATGGTCTTTGCGAGCGGGGCTTTGAAGACGCTGGCGGCGTCTTTGATGAAGATCGCGAACGACGTGCGTTGGCTGGGGTCGGGGCCGCGGGCGGGGATAGGGGAGCTGGTGCTGCCGGAGAACGAGCCCGGCTCTTCGATCATGCCGGGGAAGGTGAACCCGACGCAGTCGGAGGCCCTGACGATGGTCGCCGTGCAGGTGATGGGGAACGACGCGGCCATCGGGTTCGCGGGCTCGCAGGGCAACTTCGAGCTGAACGTCTTCAACCCCGTGATGATTCACAACCTGCTCCACTCCATCAGGCTGCTGAAGGACGCGTGCCGCGGCTTCGTGGACTTCTGCGTCGAGGGGCTGGGGCTGAACCGCGCGCGCATCGAAGAGAACCTGCGGCAGTCGCTCATGCTCGTCACGGCGCTGAACCCGCACATCGGCTACGACAACGCGGCGAAGATCGCCAAGAACGCGCACAAGAAGGGCATCAACCTGCGCGAGTCGGCCGTCGAACTCGGCCTGCTCACCGCCGAGCAGTTCGACGAGTACGTCAAGCCGGAGGAGATGACGCACCCGTAGCGACGGCCGCGGGCTGCTCTTAAGTCGAGTCTTGCGGCAGGGGCGGTGAACCACGGAGGCACAGAGGACACGGAGGGGGCACAGAGGGTTGAATTACTCTGTGCCCCCTCCGTGTCCTCTGTGCCTCCGTGGT
>DASVQJ010000036.1:0-13864 GCA_036389235.1 Pyrinomonadaceae bacterium
GCGCTTCTCTGCCGAGCGTGCTTGTAGCACGCTTGGCGGGCAGGATGCCCGCGCCCCCGGCATGGCATGGCGTGAGGGCGCACCAGAGCGAACGCCGCTGTAGGAAGTAGACAGTAGACAGTGGCTTTGCCTCAAAACCACCTCTTGCCCCAAAACTGCTTAAGCCTGCCTCAAAAGTCGGAGGGGTAAACGGAGAGCGAGGCCGCCGGGGAATTACTTGTTGGCGGCCTCACTTGTCTAAACTCCTTGTTGCTGGGAGCGTAGGAGGGAGTTTGACTGTACACCGGTACGCCCCTGCCGTCCGTGTGGTGTCGCACGGACAGGGGGTGTAAGGTGGTTGCATGACCGTTCAAGAGGAGGAACGAATTATCAACGCGACACGTGCGGAAATGACGCTACTCATAAAGCAGTATGCCCGCATCGGGTACAAGACAGTTCACGAGGGGGAGGATGATAAATTCGAGGAGTTGTGGGGACAGCTTTTTGACCCAGACTACTCCGGAGAGAGCCCCCGCGATTAAACCCGCCTCAAAAGTCCCTATAAGTGTCGTAGCGCACAGATGCGAAGGCGGGCATGGTGTAAGTTAGAACTGCTCTGGAAGGCCTCATGCGTCCGGACTCCCCGGTCAGGCACGTAACGCAGGCGCTGGAGAGATGAGGGCAGACAAGTTCGGCCTGTTATCCAACCTCGCAAGAGGCTCGGATTGATGGTAGCTTGTCTGCTTTTTTCTTTATAAACCCAACCCCCTTTGCCTCAATACCCCTAACCCTGTCTCAATAGTGCTTAAGGATCAAGGGGTATTGAGGCAAAGCCGTAGACAGTAGAAAAAAGAGGCGGCGCGTCTCGGCCTTCAGGCCGGGCGCGCCGCTTCGTCTTCCTACTGTCTACTGTCTACTTCATTCGGGCAACACCCACGTCTGCCCGATCTCGGTGAGCGCGACGCGCCACTTCTCCTCCCCCGCCGCGGCGAGGATGCGCCGGCGCGGCTCGTCGGCGGGCTCGCGGCTGAGGCGGAAGGTCGAATGGTGCATGGGCAGGATGTACTCGGCGCCCATCTCGCGCGCCATGCGCCAGGACTGCTCGGGGTTCGCGTGGACGTAGACGTACGGGTCGTAGGCGCCGATGGGCAGGATGGCGAGCGTGACGCGCGCCGCGCGCTGCCTGAGCCGCGCGAAGGCGTTCGTGTAGGCCGTGTCGCCGCCGAAGACGAGCGCGCGGCCGCGCTTCTCGACGAGGAAGCCGCCGTAGCCGCGGTGCTTGTCGGTCAGGCGGCGCGCGCCCCAGTGGTTGACCTCGACGGCCTCGACCCGCGCGCCGTTCACCTCCGTCGCCTCGCCCCACTTCAGCTCGTCCACGCGCGCGAAGCGGCGCACGAGGTCGCCGTTCCCCTCCTGCACGACGGCGCGCGTCCCCTTCGGCAGCCGCCGCAGCGTCCCCAGGTCGGTGTGATCCATGTGCGCGTGCGAGACGAGCACGGCGTCGAGGGAGGGCAACTCCTTCACGCCCAGCGCCGGCTGCACGAGGCGCCGGGGGCCGAGCGTCAGCCCGCCGACGCGCACGCCGACCCGCGGGCGCAGCGCCGGGTCCGTCAACAGCCACGTCCCGTAAAAATTTATCAGCACGGTCGCGTGCCCGAGCCACGCCACCGTCAGACGCTCGTCGCTCCAACCGGAAGGCTCCGGCCTGTGCGGCGCGGGCAGCACCGGCACGCGCCGCTCCTCCAAACGGTCGCGCACGAACTTGCCCGCGAACCGCCGCGCGAAACTCGTATAAGTCCTCAACTCTTTGACTGAAACACTCATGATGAGTTTTTGATGCGGGGGGAGGAGAAAAGGAAGTCAGGAGTCAGGAGTCGGGAGTCGGAATAGTAAAGCGGAAGCCGCTGCTTGATTCTGACTCCTGACTCCTGACTTCCCATTGCCTTTTGTTGTATCCTCCAACGCGTCTCCCGTCTTTCCCATCCCGTGCCAGCCCGGAGGACTCGAAACGCCATGCGCTCCCGTGCGAAGTGCCTCGTTCTCTCGCTGCTCGCCGCCGCCGTCTTACAGGCCGCGCCCGCGGGCGCGCAACGCCGCGCGGGCGCGAGTTCGCCCGCCGCCGCGCTCAACCAACTCTTCGAGGAGGAGTGGGAGTGGACGATGCGCGAGGCGCCGACCTTCGCCTCGTCTCTCGGCGACCGCCGCTACAACGACCGCTGGACTGACCTGAGCCTCGCGGCCATCGAGCGCCGCCAGCAGCACCGCCAGCAGACGCTCGCGCGCCTCCAGAGGATCGACCGCGCGCGGCTCGCCCCCGCCGACCGGCTCAACTACGACCTCTTCCGCAAAGACCTCGAAGACGACATACAGGAGTTCAAGTTCCGCTTCTACCTCATGCCGGTCAACCAGGGCGGGGGCATCCAGAGCGCCGACCAGTTGGGCGACCGCCTGCGCTTCCAGACGCTCAAGGATTACGAGGACTGGCTCGCGCGCCTGCGCGCCTACCCCGCCTACGTCGAGCAGACGATGGGGCTGATGCGCGAGGGCGTGCGCGCGAAGATGCTCTGGCCCAAAGTCACCTTGCAGCGCGTGCCCGGGCAGCTCGACCGCCAGTTGGGCGCGCGCACCGAGGAGAGCGGCTTCTACAAGCCCTTCCGCAACTTCCCCCGCGACATCCCGGAGCCCGACCGCGCGCGGCTCTCACGACAGGGCCGCGAGGCCGTCGAGCAGTCGGTCATGCCCGCGCTCCGGCGCTTCCGCGACTACTTCGTCAAAGAGTACCTGCCCGCCTCCTTCGACCAGGTCGGCGCGTGGCAGTGGCCGAACGGGGCGGAGGCTTACGCCTTCCTCGCGCGCCGCTACACGACGACCGGCATGACGCCCGAGCAGATTCACGAGAAGGGCTTGGGCGAGGTCGCGCGCATCCGCGCCGAGATGCAGAAGGTGATGACGCAGGTCGGCTTCAAGGGCACGCACAAGGAGTTCTTCAAGAAGCTCCGCACCGACGACGAGTTCTACTACAAGCGGCCCGAGGACCTGCTCGACGCCTACCGCGCCGTCGCCAAGCGCATCGACCCGAACCTCGTCAAGGTCTTCAAGACCATCCCGCGCATGCCCTACGGCGTCATCCCCATCCCCGACACGCTCGCGCCCGACACGACCACCGCCTACTACAACCAGCCCGCGGCCGACGGGAGCCGCCCCGGCTACTACTACGTCAACCTCTACAAGCCCGAGACGCGGCCGAAGTGGGAGATGATGGCCTTAAGCCTCCACGAGTCCGTGCCCGGGCATCACCTCCAGATCGCGCGCGCGATGGAGCTGGGCGAGATACCGAAGTTCCGGCGCTACGGCGGCTACACGGCCTTCGTCGAGGGCTGGGGCCTCTACGCCGAATCCCTGGGCGAGGACATGGGGCTCTACGACGACCCCTACTCGAAGTTCGGCCAGCTCACCTACGAGATGTGGCGCGCCGTCCGGCTCGTCGTGGACACGGGCATGCACTCCTACAGGTGGGACAGGCAGAAGGCGATTGACTACTTCCTCGACAACGCCGCCAAGACCGAGCTTGACGTGACCAACGAGATCGACCGCTACATCACAGACCCCGGCCAGGCGCTCGCCTACAAGATCGGCGAGCTGAAGCTCAAAGAACTCCGCGCGCGCTCCAGGGCCGAACTCGGCGAACGCTTCGACGTGCGCGAGTTCCACGACCTCGTCCTCGGCTCCGGCGCCGTCCCCCTCGACGTGCTGGAGCGCAACGTCGGCGAGTGGATTAAGCAGCAGAAGGCGCAGCCCACCGCCCGTGTCATGCAGAATCGCTAGTCTGAGTGTCTTGCGTGTGATGGAAGTCGGGTTAACCACAGAGACACAGAGGGACTCAACCCTCTGTGCAGCCTCCGTGCCCTCTGTGCCTCTGTGGTTAAACGCCCTTCCCTCTAAACTCAAGTCTGAGGTAACAGAGGCGTGACGGACGGCACCACGACTTTCGTCCCCGACCTGCTCTACGCCGGCGGGCGCTTCCACCCGGGCCGCGCGCTGGTCTGCGACGCGGAAGGCCGCGTCGTCTCCGTCGGGCGGGCCGAAGATTTGCCGGGTGAGGCGGACGCGGTTCGCCTCCGC
Organism: Pyrinomonadaceae bacterium; assembly: GCA_036389235.1. GTDB lineage: Bacteria > Acidobacteriota > Blastocatellia > Pyrinomonadales > Pyrinomonadaceae > QHXN01. Next base: position 4,102 of record DASVQJ010000036.1, read on the forward strand.
GGCCGCGCGCTGCTGCCGGGCATGGTCAACGCGCACTCGCACGCGTTCCAGCGCGTCATCCGCGGCCGCACGGAGTACCGCGGCGCCTCCCGCTCGGACTCCTTCTGGACGTGGCGCGAGATGATGTACGCGGCCGCCGCGCGCCTCACGCCCGAGGACGTCTACGACGCTTCGCGGATGGCCTTCATGGAGATGGCGCTCGCGGGGATCACGTCCGTGGGCGAGTTCCACTACCTGCACCGCACGCCGGAAGGCGGCGAGTACGACGACCCGAACCTGCTCGCCCTTGAGGTCGTGCGCGCCGCGCGCGACGTGGGGCTGAGGGTCGCCCTGCTGCGCGTCGCCTACGCGCGCGCGGGCTTTCAGAAAGAGCCCGACCCGCGGCAGCGCCGCTTCATCGAGTCCGACCCCGCGACCTTCGTCCGCCACGCCGAAGCGCTCGCGCGCGCGCTCGAAGGGGAGCCGCACGCGTGGCTCGGCGCCGCGCCGCACAGCGTGCGCGCGGTGCCGGTCGCTTACCTGCGCGCGCTGCGCGACTACGCGCGGGCGCGTCACCTCCCGCTGCACATGCACGTCGCGGAGCAGCCGGCCGAGGTCGAGGCGTGCCTCGCCGAGACGGGGCGCACGCCCGTCGCGCTGCTGGCCGACGAGGGCGTCCTCTCGCCGCGCTTCACGGGCGTCCACGCCGTCCACGTCACGCCGGAGGAGGCGGCGCTGCTGGGCAGGGCGCGCGCGTTCGTGTGCGCGTGCCCGACGACCGAGCGCAACCTGGGCGACGGCGTCGTGCCGGCCGACCTGCTTCTCGACTCCGGCGTGCGCGTGGCGCTCGGCACCGACAGCCACACGCAGATCGACCTGCTCGAAGACGCGCGCGGGCTGGAGTACCAACTGCGCCTGACGACGCTCCGGCGCAACGTCCTCGCGCCCGCGGGCGCGGGGGACGAAGGTCGCGTTGAAGGGACTCCCGAGGTCTCGGGTCTCGCCGCGCGCCTCTTCGAGTGCGCGACCCTCGCGGGGGCCGAGAGCATCGGCGCGCGCGCGGGCGAGTTCGGGCCGGGGCGCGCGGCCGACTTCTTCACCGTGGACCTGGACGACCCTTCGGTCGCCGGGGCGTCGGCGGAAGACCTGCTGCCCGCGATAGTCTTCTCGCTCTCGCGCGCCGCCGTCCGCGAGACGGCCGTCGGCGGCCGCCTCGTCGTCGAGGCGGGGCGCCACCCCGCGCAGGGCGAGATCGTCTCGCGCTTCAAGGCGCTCCAGCGGAAGCTCTGGGAAGAGTGATGAGAGCCCGTTCGCAAAGTCTTCGCCCCGGGGGGGCGGCATGTTTATAGCTCAAAGCTGAAATCAACCCGACGGGGCTCGGCGCCGGTTGGGACGTCGGGGCTATAAACGTTGAAGCCCCTCCGGGGCTCCGCGAACAGACTCTCGTCACTTAGCACTTCCCTCCCCCGCCGGGCCGTGTTAACTTTGGGGCACAACCAAGGAGTAAAGGGCATGAGATATTACGCCACACGCATCCCCGCGGCTTTAATCACCTTCGTCCTCGGCGTCGCGTCGGCCAACCTGCTCGGCTACGTCCGGGCGGGCTCGTCGGACGAGAGCGCCGTGCTCGCCGTCGAGCGCGAGTACGTCCGCGCGCACGTCGAGCGCGACGTGGCGGCGCTCGACCGCGTGCTGGCCGACGACTTCTCGATGTTCGGCGGGAGGGTCAAGAAGGAGCACCGGCTGGCGCTCATCTCCAACCCCCTCTTCGCCGTCAACTCGCTCAAGACGGACGGCGTGCAGGTGGTCGTCAACGGCCGCGACGCTTTCCTGACCGGCACGGCGCGGCTCTCCGGGAGCTTCCGCGGGCGCGAGTTCAACACGCCGCGCTACGGCTACACGCGCCACTTCGAGAAGCGCGGCGGCCGCTGGCAGATCGTCTCGTGCGAGTTCACCGTGCCCTGGTGAGCGCCCCCCCGACTCAACCCGAAATTTAAGTGGAGGCCGCCGCACGCCCGGCTCGGACAGCCGCGGCGGACGGCGGCTTTGTGTGCGGATGAAAGCATGAGCGTCGAAGAGATACTCGCGGGGCTGGTGGCGTTCGACTCCACCTCCTCGCGCTCGAACGTCGAGATCGTCAAACACCTCGCCGCGCGGGCCGAAGGCCTGGGACTCTGCGCACGCCTCTTCCCGTACGCCGACGAGCGGGGCGTGAAGAAGCTACAGCTCGTCGCCGTCCACCCGAAAACTTTTGAGGACGGAGGCCACGTCGAGCTGGCCCTGGTCGGCCACACCGACACGGTGCCTTTCGACCCGGCGTGGGCGGAGGCTTTGACGCTCACCGAGCGCGGGGGCAATCTGTACGGGCGCGGGGCGTGCGACACGAAGGGGTTCATCGCGGCGGCGCTCGCGGCGCTGGGAGAGGTGAACGTCGAACGCCTCGCGCGGCCCGTCGCGCTCGTGCTGACGGCGGACGAGGAGGTCGGGTGTCTCGGCGCGAAGCGGCTCGCCGACCCGAAGCCCTTCCGCGCGCGCCACGCCGTGGTCGGCGAGCCCACGTCCCTGCGGCCCATGCGCGCGGGCAAGGGCTACTGCCTCGCGGAGGTGTTGGTGCGCGGCCGCGAAGGGCACAGCGCCTACCCGCACCTGGGCGCGTCGGCCATCACGCGCGCCGCGCGACTCGTCAACCGGGTCGAGGCCGTCTCGGAAGAGTTGAAGGGGATGGCGCACGAGGCGTTCGACCCGCCGCACACGACGCTCAACGTCGGGCTCATCAACGGCGGCACGGCGAAGAACGTCATCGCGGGCGAGTGCCGCTTCACGCTCGAATGGCGGCCGGTGCCCGGGCAGCCGCCCGGGCTGGTCGCCGACCTCGTGCGGCGCGAGGCGGAACGCCTGCGCGAACGGGATGAGGACTTCGACTGCGAGGTCGTCGTCACGCGGCTCGACGCCGGGGCCGAGACGCGCGCCGACGCGCCGCTCGTCGCCGCCCTGGAAGAGTTGGCGGGGCAGACGGCGGGCACCATCTCCTTCGGCACGGAGGCGCCGCAGATGGCGGAGCTGGGCGCCGACGCCGTCGTCTTCGGCCCCGGCGACATACGCGTCGCGCACCGCACGGGCGAGTTCGTCCCCGCCGCGGAGCTGCGCGAATGCGCACGCATCCTCCGCCGCACCGTCGAACGCTTTTGCGGGTCAGAGCATCAGTAAGTACCGAGGCATTTGTCGATGTTTGTTTCAGCTTTACGAAAACTCCTTCCGAAACTCACGGCGCTGGCGCTGTGCGTGGCGGCGCTCGGGGGCGCGGGCGCGGCGCGGCAGCGGCAGGCGCCGCTGACGAACGCGGAGTTCCTCGCGCTCGTCCGCCAGCTCCCGCAGAAGCCGGCGGCGCGCGACCAGCTCCTCGCGGAGATACGGCGGCGCGGCATCGGGTTCACGCTGACCTCGGGGCTGCGCGCCTTCGTCGCCACCAAGAGCGGCAACGACGTGGAGTTGAAGCGCGCGCTCGAAGAGGCCGAGCGCCGCTTCCTCAACCCTTCGGAGGCTACGCGGCTGCCGCCCGAGGCGGAGACCGCGGCGCTGCTCGAACGCGCGCGCGCCGCCACGCTCGAAGCGACCACGCAGATGCCCGACTTCGTCGTCAAGCAGCACGTCACGCGCTCGTACGCCGCGGGGACGACGCGCAACTGGCGCGTCTCCGACCGGCTCATCGTCGGCGTCAGCTACCGCCCGAGCGAGGGCGAGAAGTACCGCCTGCTCCAGGTCAACGGCGTCACGACGCCGGCCTCGGACGAGAGGGGCGACTACAAGGAGGCGGGCGGGGCGAACTCGACCGGCGAGTTCGTCTCCGTGCTCAAGACGCTGTTCGAGGAGTCGAGCAAGGCCGAGTTCAAGCCGCTCGACACCGACACGCTGCGCGGGCGCCGCGCCGTCGTCTACAGCTACGACATCAAGAAGGCGAACTCGCAGTGGCGCCTGGAGACCGAGAGCGCCGCCGTCATCGCCGCGCAGCGCGGCAAGGTCTGGATCGACCGCGAGCGCGCGCGCGTGCTCCGCATCGAGTTCGAGTCCTACGACGTGCCCGACACGTTCCCCATCCGGGCGGCGGCCGTCGATCTGGACTACGACTGGGTGACGATTCCGGGGCAGGGCGAGTACCTCCTGCCCTCCCACTCCGTCAGCGTCCTGACGACCGCCCGCCGCGGCGAGACGCAGCAGGCGCGTAACGAGATACGCTTCCGCAACTACCAGAAGTACGGCACCGAGCTGAAGATTCTAGACGACGACTTCCTCGACGAGGAGGTGCCGAAGGAGGAGGCGCCTCCCCCGCCGAAGCCGCCCGAGAAGAAACCTTGACGGCGGAAGGCGGAAAAGGTTTGAGCCCCGGCAGGGGCGCGGGGGATTAGCCGGGGGTGAGCCGAAGGCGCGCAGCGTAAGCGGGGCGCCGCCGCGAGCCCCCGGAACAGTCTAAGAAAAATAACAAGAGCCCCGGAGGGGCGAAGGAAACGGCGTCATGTCCTTCGCCCCTCCGGGGCTCCTAATTTTATTCGATACGAAACCGGGGGCTCGTTCCGGCGCTTCGCCTTCGGCTCGCGCCTCGGACTCAACCCCCGGCTAATCTCCCGCGCCCCTCCCGGGGCTCTCAGAACTCGACCTTATAACTTCAACTGTCCGGCCTCGACGACCGGCTTGCCGTCGAGCGTGACGGTCGTGCCGGGGAGCGAGACGAAGTAGCCGTAGGGCGTCTTTCAAACGCGCGGTGAAGTCAGGACATTTCCCGGCGCGGGCTCTTCGCGTTCGGGTTATCATCGGTTCATGTCCGGCGAGGCACAGACGGTCGAAGGGGCGCGCGCGGGGCTCTACGAGCGTTTAGTCGGCGAGGGCTGGGGCGATCTGGACGAGCCCGTGCGCCGGCTCCACCTGTGCGCGGGCGGCGCGGGCGTGTTCGCGGTGCGGCGCGGGGAGGGGCGGGCCGCGCGCCTCGTCGCGCGTTTGATGGGTCTGCCTGAAGGGGGCGAGGCCGTGCCGCTCCTGCTCTCGGTCGAGCCGCACGGGGGCGGCGAGCGCTGGCGGCGCAACTTCGCGGGCAGGGAGTTCGTCACGGAGCAGGGCGAGCACGCGGGGGCCTTGATGGCGGAGCGCACGGGGCCTTTCGAGCTGCTCTTCCGCCTGAACGCCGAAGGGGGCGCGCTCGCGTACTACCAGGAGGGCGCGTTTTTACGCGTTAGAAGTTTGAGGGTGAGGCTGCCGCGAATGCTCGCGCCGCGCGTGGAGGCCCGGGAGCGTGCGGACGCGGGCGGCGAAGGCGTGCGCGTCTCCGTGCGCGTCACGGCGCCGCTAACGGGGCCGCTCATCAGTTACGAAGGTCTGGTCAGGCTGAAGGAGGGCGCGGGTTGTTGACGACGGCGCTGTGGCTGCTGGCGGTTCAGGGGGCGATAGGCGCCTTCGACACTTTCTATTACCACGAGTGGCGCGCGCGGCTGCCGGCGCTGCACGGGGCGCGGCCCGAGCTGCGGCTGCACGCGTCGCGCGCGCTCGTCTACGCCGTCCTCTTCGCGCTGCTGCCGCGCGTCGAGTGGCGCGGCGCGTGGGCCTACGTGCTCGGCGCGCTGCTCGCGGCGGAAATCCTCATCACGCTCCGCGACTTCGTCGTCGAGGACGCCGTGCGCGCGCCGCTCGGCGGCGTCTTCGCGGGCGAGCGCACGACGCACACCGTGATGGCCATCGTCTACGGCGCGACGCTCGCCAACCTGCTCCCCGCGTTGCTCGGGTGGCGGCGCGCGGAGACGGCGCTCGCGCCGCACGGCGGGGACGTGCCGGCGGGGCTCGTCTGGGTGTTGACGTTGATGTCCGCGGGCGTCGCGCTCTCGGGCCTGCGCGACGCGTACGCGGCGCTGGGGCTGCCGGGCGGCGCCTGGCCCTGGCGGGCCGAGGGGGCCGAGGCTTGATCGCGCGGAGGAGGTTTCACCGCGCGGTCTTCTGCGCGGCGGGCGCGTACAACGTCGCGTGGGGGCTCTACTCGGCGCTCGACCCGCAGTGGCTCTTCCGCTTCTCGGGTCTGCCCTTGCAGAACCACCCGCAAATCTTCGCCTGCCTCGGGATGGTCGTCGGGCTCTACGGGATCATCTATTTTGAGGTCGCGCGCGCGCCCGAGCGCGGCTGGCTGCTCGCCGCCGTCGGGTTGTTAGGTAAGCTGCTCGGCCCCGTCGGCCTCGCCCGGCTCATCTGGAGCGGGGCCTGGCCGCCCTCGACCGTCGTCCTCTGCCTCACCAACGACCTCGTCTGGTGGCTCCCGTTCTCGCTCTACCTCTACGACGCGTGGCCCGAGTTCCGCCGCGGCTATCTGAAAGGATAGCCGGCGCACACGAACGGATAGGGCGCGCGGCGGGCGCACGCGGGCCGCGGCGCTGAAAACGGGGCGGCCTTTCCCGCCTACTGTACGTGCGGCGCGCGGCACGCGGATTCCTACGCACGCGGCCGAAGCTCGGCTTCACCTTAATCAACTTCACGCACACCGAAAAGGAGAATCAAAGATGTCCACGACGACAACCGCTACGACCACCGACCCGACCCTGGCGCGCTACGAGTGCGGCAGCGGCTGCGGCACGCTTACCTTCTCGTGGGGCAGGCAGATGCCCGAGGGCGGGCGGCTCGGCACGGTCACGCTCGGCCGGTTTGTGAACAAGCCCATACAGGTCTACGACGCCCAGCCCATCATGTACAACGGCCGCGAGATCGGCAAGAACTGGGGCTTCCAGGCGCAGGACGGCTCGTTCGTCGGCCGCATGTACGTCGCGCTCTACAAGAGCTTCGTCCGCTTCGCGCACTTCAGGCCGGGCGACCCGTGGCCGCAGGTCTCCTGCTTCGCCTCCACCATCGACCCGCGCGACTCGCGCGAGGGCATCGAGAAGGCCGCGTAGGCAGTAGACAGTAGTTAGTAGTCAGTAGTCAGTAGAAAACATAAGCGGCGCGTCTCAGGCTTCGGGCCGGGCGCGCCGCCTTTCAATCTACTGACTACTGTCTACTGTCTACTGACTACCGCCCTCCCCTCACGAGTCGGCCTGTCCGGCGTAAGCCTTCGTGCTCGCGTCGGAGACTACGGGCGCGTGCTCGGTGAGCGCGTCGTTGATGAGCTTGCGCTGTTCGAGTTCGTGGATGGTGTAGGAGCCGGTGGCGGGGCTGGCCGAGGCCGCGCGGCCGGCGTAGAAGGGGCGCTCGCAGGACTTGAGCAGGCCGGCGAGTCGCGGCTCGACGAAGTGCCAGCCGCCGTAGTTCTTCGGCTCCTCCTGGCACCAGACGAGCTGCGTCGCCTGCGGGTACGAGGCGAAGATTTCGCGCAGCCCACGCTCGGGGAACGGGTAGAACTGTTCGAGCCGGACGACGGCGACGCGTTCGTCGCCCGTCTTCTTGCGCGCGGCCGCGAGGTCGTAGAAGACCTTGCCGCCGCAGACGACGATGCGCCGGACGGCGCCCCTGTCCGTCACCTCCGCGTCGTCGATGACGGGGCGGAAGCCGCCCCGCGTCAACTCCTCAATCGAGGAGACGGCCGCGGGCAGGCGCAGGAGGCTCTTCGGCGTCATGACGACGAGCGGGCGCGCGCTCGGCTGTCTCACCTGACGCCGGAGCAGGTGGAAGTACTGCGCAGGCGTCGTCGGGTAGCAGACCTGCATGTTGTTCTCGGCGCAGAGTTGCAGGTAGCGTTCGAGCCGCGCGTTAGAGTGCTCCGGCCCCTGACCCTCGTAGCCGTGCGGCAGTAACAGCACCAGGCGCGAGGGCTGCTGCCACTTGTCCACGCCGGGCGCGATGAAGGTGTCGATGATGACCTGCGCGCCGTTCGAGAAGTCGCCGAACTGCGCCTCCCACATGACCAGCGCGTCCTTCGCCTCGACCGTGTAGCCGTACTCGAAGCCGAGCACGCCCTGCTCGGAGAGCGAGCTGTCGAAGACCTCGACGAGCGAGCGCGTCTCGTTGCGCGCCGTCATCTCGGAGAGGGGCTTCCAGGGCTTGCCGGTCTGCGTGTCGTAGAGGATGGCGTGGCGGTGCGAGAACGTGCCGCGCCCCGAGTCCTGCCCCGACAGCCGCACGCGCGTCCCCTCCAGACCCAAAGACCCGAAGGCCATCAGCTCGCCGAAGGCCCAGTCCAGAGGCGCCTGCCCCTCGCCCATCTTCGCGCGCCGCGCGAGCTGGCTCACCATCTTCGGGTTGATGTTGAAGCCCTCGGGCACGACGGCGATGCGGTGCGCGATGTCGCGGATGACTTCGGCCGCGACGCCCGTCTCGACGACCTCGGAGCCGTCCTCCTCGGGCGCCGCCGGGGGCAGCTCCTTCAGGGGCTCCTTCTGCGCGACGATCTCCTTGGCGCGCGCGTGGCTGCGCTCGTAGCGCTCGACGGCCTCGCGCGTCATCTGCTCGACCTCCTCCTCGGTGACGACGCCCTCGCTTATCAAGCGCTGCGCGTAGACGGCGCGCACGCCCGGGTGCGCCTTCACGCGCGCGTACATCAGGGGCTGCGTGTAGCTCGGCTCGTCGCCCTCGTTGTGGCCCAAACGGCGGAAGCCGATCACGTCCAGCACCACGTCCTTGTTGAACTCCTGCCGGTAGTCGAGCGCGATGCGCAGAGTCCGGAAGGCGGCCTCGGGGTCGTCGCCGTTGATGTGGAAGATGGGGAGCTGCGTCATCTTCGCCACGTCGGTCGAGTAGATGGACGAGCGGCTGTCCTCGGGCGAGGTGGTGAAGCCGATCTGGTTGTTGATGATGATGTGGATGGTGCCGCCCGTGCGGTAGCCGTGCAGGTCCGCGAGCTGCAACGTCTCCATCACGATGCCCTGCCCGGCGAAGGCCGCGTCGCCGTGGAGCAGGACGGGGAGCGCGCGGTCGATGACCTCTTCGCGCTTCGCGCCCGCCAGCTCCCAAGCGTCCTGCTTGGCGCGCGCCATGCCCTCGACCACGGGGTCGACGAATTCGAGGTGGCTCGGGTTGGGCGAGATGGTGATGCGCACCTTCCGGCCCGAGGCGGTCTCGCGCTCGCCCGCCGCGCCCTGGTGGTACTTCACGTCGCCCTCGTCGGCGGGGAAGTCGGGGTGGACGGAGCCCTCGAAGGCCGTGAAGATGCGTTCGGAGAAGTTGCCGACGACGTTGGCGAGGACGTTCAGGCGCCCGCGGTGCGCCATGCCGAGCGTGATGTCCTCGACGCCCTTCTCGGCCGCGCGCTCGACCAGACGGTCGAGGAGCGCGATGATCGTCTCGCAGCCTTCGAGCGAGAAGCGCTTCTGCCCGAGGTACTTCGTGTGGAGGAAGCGCTCGAACTGCTCGGCGCGGATGAGGCGCTTGAGGAGCGCCTTCTTCGTCTCCGCGTCGAGCGGCTCGGGGTTGACGAACTCGACGCGGATGCGCTCGCGTATCCAGAGCTTCTGCTCCTTGCTCTGGATGTGCCGGTACTCGGTGCCGACCTTGCCGCAGTAGGCGCGGCGCAGGATGTCGAGTATCTCGCGCAGCGTGGCGCTCTCGCGGCCGGCGAGGCCGCCCGTGATGAACTCGCGGTCTAAATCCCAGATGGTCAGGCCGTAGGTCTCGAAGTCCAGCTCGGGGTGGTACTGGATGGGCAGCGCGTGCAGCGGGTCGATGTCCGCGACGAGGTGGCCGCGCACGCGGTAGGCGTTGATCAGTTCGAGGACGCGCGCCTGCTTGACGACCTGTTCGCGCGTCCGGTCGCCGCCGAGCAGGGCGGGGTTGAAGTCGGACGACCAGCGCATCGGCTGGTAGGGGATGCCGAGGTCGCGGAAGATGT
>DASVQJ010000037.1:0-5152 GCA_036389235.1 Pyrinomonadaceae bacterium
AGCCGGTGGCGCGCTTCAGCCGCGAGCAGTTGAAGGCGTTGGCGAAGAGACGGAGTCGAGCAAAGAGCCAGCTCACGGCCCGAGTATGACCACTGACATTTTCGCTTGGGCGTTAACTGACATTTTCGCTTGGTCTAAACAAACGTTCTAAATTTCGTTGACTCCGTCGGCGTATTCGGGGTAATTTAATTCAGTTACCCTCCCCGAGCCTTTGGGGTAACGTCATCGTTCTCACGAAAGCGCTGTTAAATCCCACGGGTTTCCCGGTCACAAAGCCACATCACAATTCAGTCCCTGAAGGAGTCTGCCGTGCGCCAGAAGTTTGCTTACGCATCCGCCATAATCCTGTCCACTCTACTCTGTCTGCTCTCCGGCGCGACCGCCGCGCTGGGCCAGACGACGAGCTTCACATACCAGGGACGCCTCTCCGACGGCAGCACGCCCGCCAGCGGCACCTACGACATGAAGTTCAGGCTCTACGACGCTGGCGGCAACCCGCAGGGCTCGCCCGACACCGTCACGCTCGACAACCCCGGCGTGACGGTGACGAACGGGGTCTTCACCGTGCAGCTCGACTTCGGCGCGGGCGCCTTCAACGGCGACGACCGCCTCCTGGAGATCAGCGTGCGCCCGCACAGCGCCGACCCGGGCTCGCCGGCCTACACCACGCTGAGCCCGCGCCAGCAGATCACCTCGACGCCCTACGCCATACGGAGCCTCAAGGCCGGGTCGGCCGACACGGCGACGACCGCGACGACTGCCACTTCGGCGACGACGGCCGCGAGCTTCAGCGGCAGCCTGAGCGGCGACGTGACGGGGACGCAGGGCGCGACCGTGGTCGCCTCGGTCGGCGGCCAGACGGCGTCGAACGTGGCGAGCGGGGCGGGCGCGGCCAACGCCGCGACGGACGCGAACACCGCGGGCGCCATCGTCAAACGTGACGCCTCGGGCAACTTCTCCGCCGGCACCATCACCGCGACGCTCAACGGCAACGCCTCGACCGCGACGACGGCCACCACCGCCACCACGGCCACGACTGCGACGACCGCCAACGCCGTCAGCGCCGCGGCGGGCGACAGCGTCGTCACTGCCGTCAACGCCAGCAGCTCCTCCGTCAACACCGCGCACGTCTCCGGCGACGTGGAGTTCGCGCCGTCCGCGCAGCAGACGGCCACGACCACGAACCACCTCATCAACCTCAAGCTCGTCGGCACTCGGAACCTCGGCACGGCGGGGCAGGACGCGCTCCTCTCCCTGAGCGCCAGCGGGACGTACTGGTCGGGCGGCTTCACCCAAACCTTCGACAAGGAGCGCTTCCGCGTGGAGAACGACGGCTCGTTCGTGGCCGTCGGCGACTACAACAGCGGGTGCTGCGGCGGCATCCCCATCGAGGGCAGCGGCGCGCGCTTCCTGTGGTTCGGCGCGAAGGCCGCGATCCGCGCGGGCGGCATCGACGGCACGCAGTGGGACGACGCCAACATCGGCCTCTACTCGACCGCCTTCGGCGAGAACGTGCGCGCGCTCGGCGACAACGCTATCGCGGTGGGCAAGAGTACGGTCGCGGCCAACACCGGCACGGTGGCTCTGGGCGAGGGCATCACGGCGACCGGCGCCAACTCCGTCGCCCTCGGCTACGGCGCGTCCACCTCGACCTCCGCCGGCTCGCCGCGTCTCGGCACGTTCGTCTTCTCCGACCGCTCCACCGCCACCAGCTGTCCCCTCTACAGCAATGGCAGCTCCGTTGACACCAACTGCCAGTTCCACCCGACGGTGACGAACTCCTTCAACGTGCGCGCCGTCAACGGCTCGTTCTTCTACACGAACACGGGGCTCACCACGGGCTTCATCTTCAACAGCACGACCGCGACGATGACACTGGGCAACAGCAAGCTCTCGATGGCGAGCGACGGCTCGACGACGCTCACGTCGAACTCGGGCGGCACGGCGGGCGTGACGCTCCCGGCGGGCGGCGGCTCCTGGAACTCGGTCTCCGACCGCAACATGAAGGCCAACTTCGCGGCCGTGGACGCGCGCGCGATTCTGCGGGGCGTCCTCGGCCTCCCCATCTCGACCTGGAACTACAAGTCGCAGGACGCCTCCGTCCGACACATCGGGCCGATGGCGCAGGACTTCTTCTCGACGTTCAAAGTCGGCGACGGCGACAAGACCATCTCGACCATCGACCCCGACGGCGTGGCCCTCGCCGCGATTCAAGGCTTGCACGAGGAGCTGAAAGACCGCGACGTTAAGATCGACGGACTCCGACAGCAGGTCAGGCAGCAGCAGGAGCAGATCGACGGCTTGAAGAAGCTGCTCTGTCTTGACCACCCCGAGGCCGCGGTCTGCAAGGAGAGCAAGTGACGGCCATGCGCCACAGTCTTATCACCGTCCTCCTCCTGTCGCTCCTGCTGGCGCCGGTGCGCGGACAGTCCGGCCCGCCGCGCACGCGGTCGTCCGTCTCCGGCGGCGGCGTGCGCGTGAAGGGGCCGGCGCGCGTCGCGGCCGCCGCCGGTCAGTCGAGCGGCGGCACGTTCACCCTTGAGGGCTCCATCGGTCAGTCGAGCGCGTCGGCCGCGGGCGGCACGTACGGCCTGCAAGGCGCCATCGGGCAGCCTTTGGCGGGCGCGTCGAGCGGCGGCGGCACGTTCACACTGCAAGGAGGCTCCCTCGCGGCCCCGTCGGTGCCGTTCGTCCAGGCGGTCGCGCGCGCGAGCGCGAACCCCGCCATACAGAACTCTTCGGTCGGTTACACCGTCACCTTCAGCGCGGCGGTGACGGGCGTAGACACTACAGACTTCCAGTTGACGACCGCCGGCCTGACCGGCGCCGCCGTCACGGGCGTGACGGGCTCGGGCGCGACCTACAACGTGACGGTCGATACTGGGACGCCCGCGTCCCCCGGGGCGACGCTACGGCTCGACGTTTCGGACGACGATTCCGTAGTGGACGCGTCCACCTCGGCCCCCCTGGCCGGGGTCGGCGCCGGCAACGGTAACTTCACTTCGGGCGAGGTCTACACGGTCAACCCCAACTTCGCCCGCGCAAACGGCGCGACGGTCTCGGAGCCTTCGGCGGGTACTGCGTCACTGCTCTTCACGGTGACGCTCTCGGCCCCCGCGCCGTCCGGCGGAGTCTCGGTCGGCTACGCGACCGCCGACGGCGGCGCGGCCCCTGCGACGGGCGGCGCCTCCTGCGGCGGCGTCGTGGACTACGTGTCGGCGGGAGGCACGCTCAACTTCTCCTCCGGCGAGCGTGTGAAGACCGTCTCGGTCAACGTCTGCGCAGACACCTCTGCCGGCGAGTCGAACGAGACGCTGCTGTTGAGCCTGTCGGGCGCGAGCGGCGCGAGCGTACAGGTCGCGCAGGCCACGGGCACCATCACGCAGGGGACGGCGGCCAGCACGTTCATCATCTCCGAACTCAGGACTTCCGGCCCCGAGGGCTCGGCGGACGAGTTCGTCGAGTTCTACAACAACACCGACACGCCTCTGAACGTCAACGCTTCCGACGCTTCGGGAGGTTACGGGGTGTTCACGACGGGCGCGGGCTGCGACGCGACTCCCGTGCTCGTCGGCACCATCCCGAACGGGACGGTCATCCCCGCGAGGGGTCACTACCTGCTGACGGGCGGCGCGTATAGCCTCGACTCGTACGCGTCGGGAGACAAGACGCTCGACTCCGACATCGGGGACGACCACAACGTCGCGGTCTTCACGACGGCGGAGGTCTCCAACCTCTCCACGGCCACGCGCCTGGACGCGGTCGGCTTCGGCTCGAACGTCACCCCGAGCGCCCCGGCCGCGGCCAGCCGCAGCGGCGCGAGCAAGTCGTCGAGGAAGGGCGTCAGGGCGGACGTGTTGAGCGCCGCCGGCTCGAACGGCGTCTGCGACCTGCTGCGTGAGGGCGGAACCCTCGTGGCGGTCTCGGGGTCTGCGAAGGAGCACACCTTCTTCCGCAAGGAGTGCGACTTCGTCGGCGGCACGGGCTGCCTGGCCGGCGGCAACCCGAAGGACTCGAATAACAACGCCTCCGACTTCCAGTACGCCGACACGGCGCCCGACGTGAGCGGGACGCAGAAGCTCGGCGCGCCGGGGCCGGAGAACCTTGCGAGCCCCATCCGGCGCGACAACTTCGGCATCGGGGCGGCGCTTCTTGACGGCTCGGTGGCCTCGTCGGCATCCCCGAACCGCACGCGCACCTTCTCGCCGGGATTCGGCACGCTGACGATTCGCCGGCGCGTCTTCAACAACACGGGGGCCGACATCACCCGCCTGCGGTTCCGCATCATCGAGCTGACGACCTTCCCCAGCCCGGCGGGGACGGCCGACCTGCGCGCGGTCACCTCGACGGGGGACGAGAGCATCAGCCTCGTCAACGACTCGACGACCTGCTTCGCCTCGACGGGCTCGGCGGGGACGCCGTGCACGGTGGTCGTCAAGCCGACGACGCTGGAGACTCCGCCCGCGCAGCCCAACGGCGGCGGGTTCAACTCCACGTTCTCGGCCGGGACGGTGACGATGGAGGCGCCGCTGGCGAACGGGGCGAGCATCAACCTGCGGTTCGTCCTCGGCATACAGCAGACCGGCACCTTCCGCTTCTACATCATCGTCGAGGCGCTCCCGTAAACCTCCGCGGCTACAATGGCGTACGTTCGGGTGCGACCGTGACAGACGGGTCGGAACCACCCGCGGTAGCGGGTGGTACTGACCCGCTTAGCCCGCGCCGGTCGCATCCGTACGCACGCCGCTATACAAAACAGAAGAGCCCGCCCTGCGCTGAACGCAGGGCGGGCTCTTCTCGCTTGAGTGTCGCCACACCTCCGGCGAGGTTACATGGCGACAGACTCTAACCCGGCAGCCAGAGCCTTCCGACCGCACGGTCGAACAGGCGCGGCAATGCGGCCCGCTCCAGCTTTCCCTTCCAGCCGACCGCGGCGCCCGCCCGATCCGGCGGCTGGTCCTGCGGCGAGCTGTTCGTCTGGTTGCCGCCCGGCGCGCCCTGGAACCGCTGCCGGTACTCGATGGACTCGATGAAGGCCCTGACCATCTCGGCGCGGCGCACCCGCGCCAGCGCCACCGTCTCGTCGCGGACGTTCTCGCCCGGCAGGCTGAAACTATTCATCTTCTCCAGCCAGAAGTCGTAGCCCGAGAAG
>DASVQJ010000038.1:0-4586 GCA_036389235.1 Pyrinomonadaceae bacterium
CAGGTCGGCGCGCGCGCGAACTTCTTCGAGCTGGGCGGGCACAGCCTGCTGGCGACGCGCGTGATGGCGCGGGTGCGCGAGGTGTTCGGCGTGGAGGTGGCGCTGCGGGCGCTCTTCGAGGCGCCGACCGTCGAGGGCTTGGGCCGCGTGGTGGAGGAGGAGTTGCGGGGGGTCGCGGGCGGCGAAGGGAGAGGTGAGGGCTTAGGCCGCATCGAGCCTTCCGCGCGGGAGGGCGGGGTCGTCGAGTTGTCGTACGGGCAGCGTCGGCTCTGGTTCCTGCAACGCTTGGAGCCCGAGAGCGCCGCCTACAACCTGCCCATGTCGGTTCGTTTGAAGGGCGAGTTGGACGTCGAGGCGCTGCGTTGGAGTCTGGGCGAGGTCGTGCGCCGGCACGAGGCGCTGCGGACGCGCATCGACACGGTCGAGGGCCGGCCCGTCGCGGCCGTCGAGGAGGACGCGGAACTGACCCTGGCGCTCGAAGACTTGAGCGGGTCGGAGACGGCCGGGCAGCGCGAGGCGGCGGCGCGTCAAATCAGCCTCGCCGAAGCCGCCCTCCCCTTCGACTTCGCGCGCGCCCCGCTGCTGCGCTGCCGCCTGCTGAAGTTGGGAGACGGCGACCACGTCCTCATCCTCGTCATGCCGCACATCGTCTCGGACGGCTGGTCGGTCGGCGTGATGGTGCGCGAGTTCGCCGCCGCTTACGAGGCGCGGCGGGAGGGGCGGCAGGCCGCGCTGCCCGAGCTACAGGTGCAGTACGCGGACTGGGCCGCTTGGCAGCGCAGGGCGCTCGAAGGCGGCGCGCTCGAAGGGCAGTTGGGCTACTGGCGCGAGCGGCTGGGGGGCACGCTGCCCGTCCTGGAACTGCCCGGCGACCGCCCGCGGCCGAAGAGGCCGACGGGGCGGGGCGGACACCTGCGCCGGCCTCTCCCGGCCCAGTTGGGCGAGGGCGTGAAGGCCCTGAGCGCGGCCGAGGGCGTGACGCCCTTCATGGTGCTGCTCGCGGCCTTCAAGGTGCTGCTCCACCGCTACACGGGGCAGGAGGACGTCGTCGTCGGAACCCCGATTGCGAACCGGACGCGGCGCGAGATAGAAGACCTCGTCGGCTTCTTCGTCAACGTGCTGGTACTGCGGACGCGCGTCGAAGGTCGCGCGACGCTGCGCGAGGTGCTGGCGCGCGTGAAGGAGACCGCGCTCGGAGCGTACGCGAATCAGGACGTGCCCTTCGAGAAGCTGGTCGAGGTGTTGCAGCCCGCGCGCGACCCGGCCCGCGCGCCGCTCTTCCAGGTCGCCTTCGTCATGCAGCAGCAGGCGCAGCCGCCCGCGCGCGGCGTCGCGGGCCTTGAGATAGAGGGCGCGGAGTTGGAGCCGGAGACGGCGCGCTGGGACTTGACGCTCGTCCTTGAGCAGACGCAAACGGGGCTGACGGTGGGCGCCGAGTACAGCGCCGACCTGTTCGAGGCGGAGACGGTCGAGCGTCTGCTGCGACACTACGAGCGGCTCCTCGGGTCGCTGGTGTCGGACGCGGGGGCGCGCGTGAGCGTCGCGCCGATGCTGACGGAGGCGGAGCGGCGTCTGCTGTCGGAGGAGTGGAGTCGGGCCGTGCCGCCGACGGCCGCGGAGCCGTGGCGCGGCGTGCCCGAGTTGTTCAAGGAGCGTGTGCGGCTGCACCCTTCGGCCGTCGCCGTCGAGCAGGGCAACGAGACGTTGAGCTACGCCGAGTTGGACGGGCGCGCGGACGCGCTGGCGCGCCGCCTGCGGGCGCTCGGCGTCGGCGCGGAGACGCTGGTCGGCCTGTGCCTCGGGCGCGGCGCGGAGCAGGTCGTCGGCGCGCTCGCCGTGCTCAAAGCGGGCGGCGCCTACCTGCCCTTAGACCCCGCCTACCCGCGCGAGCGGCTCGCCTACATGGTCGAAGACAGCGGGCTCAAAGTGCTCGTCACCCGCCGCGGTCTGGTCGAAGGAGTGACGCCCGAAGGCGTGTGCGTCGTCCTCCTCGACGAGCCGCTGCCCGAAGCCACGCGCGAGAGTGAAGCCGCGAGCGAGCCGTGCGGGGTGACGGCCGACAACCTGGCCTACGTCATCTACACGTCGGGCTCGACGGGGAGGCCGCGGGGCGTGGCGCTGACGCACGGCGGCCTGTCCAACCTCGTCGCGGCGCAGCGGCGCGCGTTCGGCGTTCGTCCCGACGAGCGCGTCCTACAGTTCGCCTCGTTCAGCTTCGACGCCTCGGTCTCGGAGTTCTTCGTGACGCTGCTCGCGGGCGCGACGCTGGTGCTGGCCGACGCGGAAGCCTTACTGCCCGGGCCGGCGCTGGCGGAGTTTCTCGGGCGCCGCTCCGTCACGATGGCGACGCTGCCGCCCTCCGCGTTGGCGAACATGCCGCGCGCGGAGGCCGGCACGCTCATGAAGCTCGTGACGGCCGGCGAGCCCCTGACGCCGGGCGCGCTCCGGCGCTGGGCGGGCGACGGCCGCGAGGTCATCAACGCCTACGGCCCGACGGAGACGACCGTCTGCGCCACCGCCGGGGTGTGCGAACCCGGGGACGAAGCCGTCACCGTCGGGCGCCCGATTGACGGCACGGAGGTCTACGTCCTCAGCGAAGACCTGCAACCCGTCCCCGCGGGCGTGACCGGCGAGCTGTACGTCGGCGGGGCGGGGCTCGCGCGCTGCTACGTGAACCTGCCGGCGCTGACGGCGGAGAAGTTCGTCCCAGACCCGTTCGGCGGTCGCGCGGGCGCGCGCCTCTACCGCACGGGCGACCTCGCGCGCTGGCGCGCGGACGGCCGCGTCGAGTTCGTCGGCCGCCGCGACCAACAGGTTAAGCTGCGCGGCTTCCGCGTCGAGTTGGGCGAAGTCGAGTCCGTCCTCGGCCGGCACCCCTCGGTCGTCGAGGCGGCGGTCGTGGCGCGCGCGGACGAGCCGACGGGGACGCGTCTGGTGGCCTACGTCGTCCCGGCCGCGGGCGGCGGGGCCGAAGCCCACGAGCTGCTCGTCTTCCTGCGCGAGTACCTGCCGGACTACATGGCGCCGCGCGCCTACGTCTTCCTCGACGCCTTCCCGCGCACGCCGGCCGGGAAGGTTGACCGAAAGGCTTTGCCGCCGCCCGACGACGCGCGCGGCGCCGCGGGGGCCGAGTACGTCGCGCCCGCGGGCGAGCTGGAGCGCCGCATCGCCGACGCGTGGCGCGACGCGCTCGGCCTTGAGCGCGTCGGGGCGGACGACAACTTCTTCGACCTCGGCGGCCACTCGCTGCTGGTGACGCAGGTTCACGGCAGGCTCGAAACCGCCCTCGGGCGCACCTTCCCGCTGATGCTCCTGTTCACACACCCGACCGTCAGGTCTCTGGCCGGGTGGCTGGCGGGGGGCGAGTCGGCGGGGCAGTTTTCGGCGGAGACGATTCAAGACCGCGCCGAACTGCGCAGGGCCTCCACGGCGCGGCGCGGCGAGGGCCGACGCGCGACGCGCCGCGGCGGACAAGAACGGAGCAGTCGATGAGCAGTCAGGAGAACGAAAACCTCTTCCACGACTCTGACGTGGCGATCATCGGGATGGCGGGCCGCTTCCCCGGCGCGCGCGACCTCGAAGAGTTCTGGCGCAACCTGCGCGGCGGCGTCGAGTCCATCACCTTCTTCACCGACGAGGAGCTGCTCGCCGCGGGCGTCGCGCCCGAGACGCTCGGCGACCCTTCGTACGTGAAGGCGCGCGGCGTACTCGACGACATAGACCAGTTCGACTCGGCCTTCTTCGGGTTCAACCCGCGCGAGGCGGAGATGATCGACCCGCAGCAGCGTCTCTTCCTTGAGTCGGCGTGGGCGGCGCTCGAAGACGCGGGGTACGGGACGCCATGCGAGACGCCCGTGGGCGTCTTCGCGGGCGTCGGGATGAGCTTCTACCTGCTCAACCTTCTGTCGAACGCCGCCGCGTCCCAGGCGGGGACGCAGGAGACGGTCATCGACACGACGCAGATCGTCATCGGCAACGACAAGGATTTTCTCTCGACGCGCGTCTCCTACAAGCTCAACCTCAAGGGGCCGAGCGTGGTGGTGCAGAGCGCCTGCTCGACCTCGCTGCTCGCGGTTCACCTCGCCTGCCAGAGCGTCCTCAACGGCGAGTGCGACATGGCGCTGGCCGGCGGCGTCCGGCTGAGCGTGCCGCCGCGCGCGGGCTATTACGCCGTGGACGGCGGCATCATGTCGCCCGACGGCCACTGCCGCGCCTACGACGCGCGCGCCGCGGGGACGGTCTCGGGCTCGGGCGTCGGCGTGGTCGTGCTCAAGCGGCTGTCGGACGCGCTCGCAGACGGCGACCACATCCGCGCCGTCATCCGCGGCTCGGCCGCGAACAACGACGGCTCGCACAAGATCGGCTACACCGCGCCGAGCGTCGAAGCTCAGGCCACGGTCATCTCGGAGGCGCTGGCCGTGGCGGGCGTCGCTCCCGAGACGGTGACGTACGTCGAAGGGCACGGGACGGCGACGCCTCTGGGCGACCCCATCGAGGTCGAGGCGCTGACGAAAGCCTTCCGTGCCGCGACGGAGCGCGTCGGCTACTGCGCGCTCGGGTCGGTCAAGTCGAACATCGGGCACCTG
>DASVQJ010000039.1:0-4235 GCA_036389235.1 Pyrinomonadaceae bacterium
GAAATCTACGGGCCCGAGTCTTCGGGCAAGACGACGCTCGCGCTCCACATCGTGGCCGAGGCGCAGAAGACGGGCGACGTCGCCGCCTACATCGACGCCGAGCACGCGATGGACTCGGAGTACGCCGGCAAACTCGGCGTCAACATCGAAGAGCTGCTCATCTCGCAGCCCGACTCGGGCGAGCAGGCTTTGGAGATCGCCGAGGCGCTCGTGCGCTCGAACGGCGTCGGCGTCATCGTCGTCGATTCGGTCGCGGCGCTCGTGCCGCGCGCCGAGCTGGACGGTGAGATGGGCGACAGTTTGCCCGGCCTTCAGGCGCGCCTGATGTCGCAGGCGCTCCGCAAGCTGACGGCCATCGTCGGGCAGACGAACACCTGCCTCATCTTCATCAACCAGATCCGCGAGAAGATCGGCGTCATGTTCGGGAGCCCCGAGACGACGACCGGCGGGCGCGCCCTGAAGTTCTACTCCTCCGTGCGCCTCGACATCCGCCGCATCGGCGCGATCAAGGACGGCGACCGCGTCGTCGGCAACCGCACGAAGGTCAAGATCGTCAAGAACAAGGTGGCGCCGCCCTTCCGCGAGTGCGAGTTCGACATCATGTACGGCGAGGGCATCTCGCGCGAGGGCGACGTGCTCGACCTCGCCGTCGCCAACCGCGTCGTCGAGAAGTCGGGCGCGTGGTTCTCCTACGGCGGCGAGCGGCTCGGCCAGGGCCGCGAGAACTCCAAGACCACCCTGCGTGAGAACGCGGAACTGCTCGGCCGCATCCAGAACGACGTGAAGAAGGCGCTCGGCATCCCCCTCCACGGCGAGGAGTCCGAGTAGCAAGGCGGAAGGCAGACTGCAAAAGGCAAAAGTGGGGACGGCCGCACACCGCGGCTCTCGTCTTCCACTTTTGCCTTTTGTTTTGCCTTTACAGCCCGCCCGCCGTGCGTGGATAATCGCGCGGCAAGAGACTCCGCTTTAAAAACTCTCTTCGCCTATTTCCGATGGAGCAGACTGTCCTCATCAAAGGCGGCGCCGTCGTCACGTTGGACGCCGCGGAGACGGTCATGGACGGCGACGTGCTCGTGCGCGGGCGCCGCATCGAGGCCGTCGGCGGCGACCTGTCCGCGTCCGCGGCCGACGTGACCATCGACGCGCGCGGCTGCGCCGTGCTGCCGGGCTTCGTGCAGACGCACGTCCACCTCTGCCAGACGCTCTTCCGCGGCGCGGCCGACGACCTCGCGCTGCTCGACTGGCTCAAGCGGCGCGTGTGGCCCCTGGAAGCCGCGCACGACCCTTCTTCGCTGCGCGCCTCCGCCCGCCTCGGCGTGGCCGAGTTGATCCGCGGCGGCACGACCTGCGCGCTGACGATGGAGACCGTGAACCACACGGAGGAGGTCTTCCGCGTCGTCGAGGAGTCCGGCTTCCGCGCCACGGTCGGCAAGTGCATGATGGACAAGGGCGACGAGGTGCCGGCCGGTTTGAGAGAGGAGGGCGAGGACTCCATACGCGAGTCGCTCTCGCTGCTCGAAAAATGGCACGGCCGCGCGGACGGCCGCGTGCGTTACTGCTTCGCGCCGCGCTTCGCCGTGAGCTGCACGAAGGGGTTGCTGGAGCGCGTGGCGGCGCTCGCCCGAGAGCGCGGCGTGATGATTCACACGCACGCTTCGGAGAACGTCTCCGAGTGCGAGCTGGTCGAGAGCGAGACGGGGATGAGGAACGTTCTGTACCTCGACTCGCTCGGGCTCTCCGGGCCGCACGTCCTCCTCGCGCACTGCGTACACCTGGACGACGGCGAGATGGGGCTGCTCGCGTCGAAGGGGACGCACGTCGCGCACTGCCCCTCGTCGAACATGAAGCTGGGCTCGGGCGTCGCGCCCGTCTCCGAGATGCTGGGCCGGGGCGTCTCGGTCTCGCTGGGCGCGGACGGGGCGCCTTGCAACAACCGCCTCGACATGTTCACGGAGATGCGCTCCGCGGCCCTGCTCCAGAAGGTGAGCCGCGGCGCGGACGCCTTGCCCGCCGCGCGCGTCCTGCGCATGGCGACACTCGACGGCGCGCGCGCGCTCGGTCTGGAAGGCGAAATCGGGAGTCTTGAGGCCGGCAAGTTGGCAGACATCACCGTCCTCGAACTCGGCCGTCTGCACACGACGCCGCGCCCCGAAGTCGTCTCGACGGTCGTCTACGCCGCCGAGGCGCGCGACGTGCGCGACGTGCTGATAGACGGCCGCGTGGTGCTCCGCGACGGACAGCTACAGACGCTCGACGAGCGCGAAGTCGTCGCCGAGGCGGCGCGGCAGTACGAACTCCTCGCCGCACGTTCCGGCATCTGAGTCACACGCCACCTCTTTTCCCCGGCAATATTTAGACAAACAGGGTGCGGAGGGTGATGTTTAAGACTGAGGCGGGGAATTTTGCGGGAAAAATAAGAGTGCCAGCTCGAAGGTAGCGACGTGGGGGGCACGTACGGCGGTCGAGCTGGCACGGGCGGGCACTGTCGATGTTCGGGCTTCGGCTGGTTGTCCCTTGCGGAACGCACCGGCTGTTTGGCAACCGGCACCACCCTCAGACGCGACGGATTATACTCCTCGCCGAAAAATTGTCAACGTTTTTTTGTGACGCATTTGACAAAAAATGAACCGACCACCCTTCGTTTGACAGGCCAGTTTCGAACCCCCTATACTCTGCGTTCTGTTCGCGCGAGAAGGTTTACGGCCAGGTAGCTCAGTTGGTAGAGCACGCGACTGAAAATCGCGGTGTCGGCGGTTCGACTCCGTCCCTGGCCATCGAAAGATTCGAAGACTGACGGGCGTCCTCCGGGGCGCCCGTTCTTCGTCTGCGCGACAACTTCGCGGTTAACCCGGGAAGCTTATCGGCTTAAGCTTCGCTCGGCCCTTCCGTCGTTGACTTCTTCGAGCGGGGCGAGGCGGCGCGTTTGGACGTGCCCCTGGCCGCGCCCTTCTTCGAGGTCGAGGCGGCGCGGGGGCGCTTGGTCGTGGCCCTGGGCGCGGCGGGCGCGTAGTCAACCTGTGTCTCGGCCTGTTCGGCGGCCTGCGCGCCCGGAGTGGCCGCTTCGGTAACAGCGTTCACCAGGCCGGAGACGACGCCGGTCGCCTGACCCAGAAACCCCGTGACCGTGTCCACGACGTTCGAAGGGATGTCGCGGACGGACTGCGGCAGGACGGAGTCGGCGGCCGACTGCGCGGCGGAGGCGGCGGCGGCGAGCGGCTGCGTGATGCCCGGCGGCTCCGGCTGCGGGTTGAGGAAGATGTCCCAGCGGTAGCGGCCCTCGATCCGCGGCTCGCCGAGGCGGCGGAAGACGAGGTCGGTGACGGCCTTCGTCAGCCAGTTGTGGTAGAACTCGCCGACCGAGGCCAGCTCGGCGTCCGGCGCCGGGTTCATGAAGTCGATGGCATAGGGGACGTCGTCCTTGATGGCGAACTCGACCGTGTTGATCTCGTAGCCGAGCGCGCGGTTCAGGGTCAGAACGTCCTGCGCGACGCGGGCCGCCACGTCGGCCGAAAGGTAGCCGGGGTCGTGGACGTACTGCTCGCCCGACAGGTACGCCTTGCGCGGGTCGTAGGGCATGATGAGCACGTCCTCCTGCCCGATGCAGTAGCAGCGCACGAACTGGTCCCAGTCGATCATCTCCTGCAAGGTCATGCAGAGCGTGTCGGTCGTGTCGTAGACCTTCCAGAGCTCCTCCAGGCTGTCGACCCGGGAGACGTTCTTCCAGCCGCCGCCGTCGAAGGGCTTGATGATGGCGGGGAAGCCGACGTAGTCGGCGATGTCCTGCCAGTCGAGCGGGTATTCGAGGTTGCGCAAAGACTCCGGCGTGATGCCCTCGATGTAGTCCTTCTGCGGCAGCAGGACCGTCTTCGGGATGGCGACGCCGAGCTTGGCGGCCAGCGAGTAGTTGAAGAACTTGTCGTCGGCCGACCACCAGAAGGGGTTGTTGACGACGTAGGTGCCTTCGAGGGCGCAGCGCTTGAGGAAGCCGCGGTAGAAGGGGACTTCGTGGGAGATGCGGTCGATGATGACGTCGTAGCGCAGCCCCTCGTCGAGGCGCACGCCGCCCACTTTGACGAACTCGGCGGCCACCTCGCCGCCGCCCCGCTCGTTGATCCGCTCGATGAGCGCCTGCGGGAACGTCTTCTCCCGCCCGACCAGTATGCCGACTCTTTTCACTTTGCTCACGATCCTTTCTGATAAGGGCCGGGAGTCCGGAGTCAAAAAAACCTTGAGGC
>DASVQJ010000040.1:0-2579 GCA_036389235.1 Pyrinomonadaceae bacterium
ACCTCGTGCGTCGCCCCGACGACGGCGAGCGCGACCTCCGCGGCGCGCCCGCGCTGCGTAACGTTCTCGGAGAGCGAGCGCAGGGCGGCGGGCCCCGTGCGCGCGAGCGCGACGAGGCACGCGTTGTTGTGACCCGCCACCGTGCGCAGCAGCTCGCCCCACTCCTCGAACGCGCGCGGCACGAGCCGGAGCACTTCGCCGCCCGACACCAGCACGTGCAGCGCCGCCGCGCCGCCGCGGTCGAGGAAAGATTCCGACTGGCGGAAGAGTCTGAGCGCGTCGCCCGCGCCCAGGCCTTCGATCGCCGCCGGCAGCGCCGCCCACATGTCGGCCGCGATGCCGCCGACCCTTTGAGCGTACGCGCCCGCTAGCCCGAGCGCCGCGTCCCACACGCGCCCGCCCGCGGGTTCAACTCCGGCGGCGTCTCTCCCGTCTTCAACGGCGGCGCCCGCGTCGAGATTGGCGACGGCGCCACCCCCATCATTGTCTTCGTCGAAGGCCGAGAGGCGCGCGGCCACCTTAGGCGTCGCCGCGAGGAAGTCGGCGCTGTGCCGCGCCGAACGCCGCGCGACTTCGAGCGCGACCTCGAAGACCTGCCGCAGCAGCCCCGCGTCGTTCACCGCGCGCGCCACCTCCGGCCCGCGCCTGTAAGTCTCAAGCGCGAACGAAGTGGACAGAGACAACTGCCGCCCGCACACCTGCAACAGCAGCAGCCTCGCCCCGCGCGGCACCTCCGCCAGGCCGCCGACGCCCGCCGTGATGAAGGCCGCGCCCGTCTCCGCGTCGGCCATCACCAGCCGCCGCCCCAACTCGCCCCACGCCCGCAACTCCTCCGCGTCGAGCACGCGCGCCGCCGCCGGCACCTCCCTCAGGAAATCCACGCCCGCGCGCAGACTCAACGCCGCCAGCCCCGCCCCCGCCTCCAACGCCGCCCGCGCCACGTCCACCGGCAGCTTCCCCACCTCGCGCGCCAGCCCCGCAATCGTCCGCCGCTCCCCCGCGTCCCTCACCCCGCGCAGACGCTCCCTCAGCTCCCGCCCCAGCGGACGCTCTTCCTCGTTCTCTTCTTCTGAATCGAAAATGTACTTCTCAGGCATCCCGAAAACTTACCGGTGCGACGATAGGTCTAAGCAGCTTCGGCGGGCGTGGGCTCACTGGCGTGCCGTGTCAGATACTCAAGCGCCTCATCCTGCATGCGCGCGGTCTCGGCGCGGTAACCGCCAGCCACCGCCGAAAACTCCGAGGGGCTCGCGGTCACACGCAACCGCGCGAGCAGGCGGTAGAAGTACGCGATTCGCTCCTGCGTGGCTGCCAACTCCTGGTCGTCGTGAATCATTTCAATTACCTCCACGATCCCGCGCCGCGTGTGGTCGCGCTTGATCTGCCAGCGGGCCAAAAACTCATCCAGAGTTTCCAGCGGCAGTAGGGCCGGGCGTATCCAGGAGATACTCGCCCCAAACTCCTGCTCTGCCTCTATGTGCTCGAAGAGCTTCCTCGTCGCGCCCGTGCAATCGTCGAAGACGAAATCGTCACGCATGACGAGTATGATGTCAATATCATCCGGGTCGGGCTTCGTCGTGACGAAACTCCCGAAGATGATAAGCCTCTCCAGCCTACCCGTCTCTCGCGCAACGCGGTAGATGCGCAACAGCCGTGACGCTACGACCTGCCTCTGGGGCGAGCCGGTGCCGAACCGCGCGAGCACTTCCTCTAACGTCGCCCGATATAACCCGGCTGCCAAGTCGCCTGTCTTCTCAAAGTGAGGAAGGGCCATCGCCGTTGGCTGGAGAACCTGCGTCTCATATCACGGTGGTGACGATCTCGCGGATGCTGCGTTGGAGGTCGCGGTCGTCGGTGATGGGGGAGCAGAGGGCGACTTCCGCCGCGGCCGTGGGGGGGATGCCGCGGGCGGTGAGTTGTGCGGCGTAGATGAGCAGGCGCGTGGAGACGCCCTCTTCGAGGCCGTGGCCGCGGAGGTTCCTGACCTTGTGGCCGATGAGGACGAGGTCGCGCGCCTGTTCGAGCGGGACGCCGCCCTCGCGCGCGACGATCTCGGCCTCCAGTTCGGCGGGCGGGTAGTCGAACTCCAGCGCGACGAAGCGCTGGCGGGTGGACTGCTTGAGGTCTTTCAGGATCGACTGGTAGCCGGGGTTGTAGGAGACGACGAGCATGAAGTCGTCGGGCGCGTCGAGGATCGTGCCGCGCTTCTCGATGGGCAGGCGGCGGCGGTCGTCCGTCAGAGGGTGGATGATGACGACGGTGTCCTTGCGGGCCTCGACCACTTCGTCGAGGTAGCAGATCGCGCCGCCGCGCACGGCGGCCGTGAGCGGCCCGTCGTGCCAGACCGTCTCCTCGCCTTCGAGCAGGAAGCGGCCGACGAGATCGGTCGCCGACAGGTCTTCGTGACACGCGACGGTGATGAGCGGGCGTTGCAGACGCCACGCCATATGCTCGACGAAGCGCGTCTTGCCGCAGCCCGTCGGCCCCTTCAACATGACGGGCAGGCGCGCGGCGTTGGCCGCCTCGAACATCTCCACCTCGCCCGCCACCGGCAGGTAATAAGGCTCATCCGTGACGCT
>DASVQJ010000041.1:0-25081 GCA_036389235.1 Pyrinomonadaceae bacterium
GCTCGAAGACGCGGGGCGCGCGCCCGAGGAGGTCGACTACGTTAACCTGCACGGAACCTCTACCGTGCTGAACGACCGGATAGAGACGCAGGCGCTCAAGCTCGCGCTCGGCGACGCGTCGGGGCGCATCCCGATGTCCGCGACGAAGTCGCAGATAGGGCACCCGCAGGGCGCGTCGGGCGCGGCCGGGCTCGCGGCGGCGCTCTGCGCAATCAAGACCGGGGTCATACCCCCGACCATAAACCTCGACGAGCCCGCGCCCGAGTGTGACCTCGACTACACGCCCAACCGCGCGCGCACTCGCGACGTGCGCGTCGCGCTCTGCAACTGCATAGGCTTCGGCTCGAAGAACAGCGCGCTCGTCGTCGAGCGCCTGTCGGAGTAGGAACTGGGCGCATGCAGGAAGCAGTTCAACACGGAGACACGGAGACACGGCTTGAAGACGGTAAGTCAGCAAGCCGTGTCTCCGTGTTAGATGTCTTCCGACTAAACTCAACTACAATTCTGAAGAAGTGAAAGACAATGAAGACCGCGCTCTTGATCTTCGTCGCCTTACTCGTAGTGCCGCAGGCCGGCGCCGGGCACTACTCGAAGGAGGGGCTCGCGTTCGACTACCCCGCCGGCTGGACGCTCGGCGACACGAGCAACGCCGAGTTGCAGCGCGTGGTGCTCACGCGCGCGGGCGGCGGGTCGAACATCATCATGGTCTTCGCGCAGCGCGGGCTGATTAACAACACCGCGCAGCTCAACGCGTCGCGCCGCGACGTGACCATGCCCTACGTCGAGAACATCGCGCACAAGCTCGGCCTGAACAACCCGCCGCCGCCGGACGAGGCGCAGTGCGTGGCCGTCGGCGAGCGCCAGGCCGTCGGCTTCCGCATGACCGGGCAGCTCGAAGGCGAGCCGACGACGGCCGAGGTCTACACGGTCGTGCTCGGGCAGCGCCTGCTCCACCTCGTCAACGTCAGGGCCGAAAAGGACGAGACTGCGGGCGCCGACGCCTGGAAGACGCTGCTCGGCACCCTGAAGGTCGAGGCGCCGGCGCAGCCCTCGCCCGAGGCCGACAAGATAGAGCAGATCATCCCGGGCGGCGTGCTCAACCGCAAGGCCGTCAAGAAGCCCGCGCCCGAGTACCCTTCGGTCGCCAAGGGCGTGCGCGCTTCGGGGACGGTGACCGTCTACATCGTCGTCGACGAGAAGGGCAACGTCGAGTCCGCGTCGGCCGTCTCGGGCCACACGCTGTTGCAGCCCCCGAGCGTCGAGGCGGCGAGGAGGGCGAAGTTCAAGCCGACGACAATCTGCGGCCACCCCGTCAAGGTGTCGGGAGTCGTCACGTACAACTACGTCCTGATGTGACCGTGCGATTCGGCCAGCGCAGCCACGAGCCGGAGCACATCGACAAGGGCGACTACACGCCCGAAGAGTACGAGGGGTGCCTGGCCGAGCTGCGCCGCGTCAACCGCTGGCTCGGCGACGTGAGCGCGCTCCGGCGCTCGGTGCTCCCGGACGTCGCGCGCGGCGGCGCGCGCGAGTTCACGCTGCTCGACGTGGGCGCCGGCACGGGCGAGCTTCTGCGCGAGGTGGCGCTCGCGGCCCGAAGTCGCGGCGCGTCCGCGCGTCTGTTGGGGCTTGAGTTGAACGGGCGCGCGGCCGTCGGGCTTTTAGAAGAGTCGCGCGCCTTCCCCGAGGTGGCTTCGGTGCGCGGTGACGCGCTGCGCCTGCCCTTCGCCGACGGCGCGTTCGACTACGTGATGTGCTCGCTCTTCACGCACCACTTCCGCGACGACGCGTGCGTCCGGGTCTTTCAAGAGATGGCGCGCGTCGCGACGCGCCGCGTCTACTGCATCGACCTGCACCGGCACCCGGTCGCCTACTACTTCTACACGACGGTCGGCCGACTCATCCTCCACAACCGCCTCGTCCGCGAGGACGGCGCGCTCTCCATCCTCCGCAGCTTCAAGCCGCCCGAGCTGCGCCGACTCGCCGAGCGGGCGGGACTTAAAGAGGTCAAAGTCGAGCGGCGCTTTCCTTACCGTCTGGTCATGAGTGCGAGCGTATGACGGCCGAGTTCGACGCGGTCATCGTGGGCGGCGGCCCGGCGGGGGCGAGCGCGGCGATTCACATGGCCGCGTCGGGGGCGCGCGTGCTGCTCGCGGAGCGCGAGCGGTTCCCGCGCGAGAAGCTGTGCGGCGAGTTCATCTCGCCCGAGTGCCTCAATCACTTCGCGCGGCTCGGCGTGCTCGAAGAGATGGGGCGCGGGGGCGGCGCGCGCGTCTCGGAGACGGTCTTCTACGCGCCCTCGGGCCGCGGCGTCTCTGTGCCGAGCGCGTGGTTCGGCGGACAGGGGGGCGACGCGCTCGGCCTGAGCCGCGCGGAGATGGACGCGCGCCTGCTGGCGCGGGCGAGGGAGGTCGGCGTCCGCGTGGTCGAAGAGGCCGCGCTCGCGTCGCTCGTCGTCGATGGCGGGGGCGTGCGGGGCGTGCGGCTGCACGCGGAGGAGGGCGGGCTGCAAGAGTTCCGCGCGCGGGTCACGCTGGACGCGACGGGGCGACACCGCGCGGTCGTGCGGCGCGCCGGGCGCGGGCTGGGAAGGGAAGCGGGCGGGCGGCGGGACGGGCGCGAGAGCTTGGTCGCCTTCAAGGCTCACCTCGAAGGCGCGCGGGGCGCGGAGGGCGTCTGCGAAATCTACTTCTACCCGGGCGGCTACGGGGGCCTGAGTCCGGTCGAGGGGGGCCTGAGCAACCTCTGCTTCATCGCGCGCGCGCGCGACGTGCGCGCCTGCGAGAGCGAACCGGAGCGCGTGCTGCGCGAGGTCTTGATGCGGAACCGGCGCGCGGCCCGTACGCTCGGCGGCGCGCGCGCGCGTACGCGCTGGCTCGGCGTCTCGCTCGAAGGCTTCGGCCGCCACGAGCCCGCGCCGTTCGAAGGTCTGCTCGCCGTCGGAGACGCCGCGGCCTTCATCGACCCCTTCACGGGGAGCGGCATGCTGATGGCGCTCGAAGGCGGCGAGCTGGCGGCGCGCGCGGTCTCGGACTGGCTCGCGCGCGGCGCCGAAGGGTTCGGAACGCTCGCGCGCGAGTACCGCGCCGCCTACGCCTCACGCTTCGACGGGCGTCTGCGCCTGTGCGGCCTGCTGCGCCGCGCGGCGCTGGCGCCGACCGCGCTCGCGGAGGTCTCCGTCCTCACGCTCGGCGCGAGCGAGCGCCTGCGCCGAAGCCTCGCGCGCTCCACGCGCGGAGGGCGGGCGTCGGCGGGTTCGTAGGCTCTCCCCGGCAGCCGGATGATTCCGCTATTGACATCCATACCCGCCGGGAATATTGTTCCGGCGTCGCAGCCTCGCACTCCTGCCGGCCAGGCCCTTCCTTGTCGGCCTCACGTAATCACGTCACCCACGTTCGCCGGATTTGCACCCCGACCGGGATGATGGAGGTGTTTGAATGAACGAGAATGTGAAGAACGCTGTCGCGCCGGATAACCCGGGTAAGGATGGTGGGTCGGAGAAGTTGAAGACCTGGCTCCCGCTGGTACTCCCGGCCCTGGCCACATCCGTCTTCGGCTTCCTCGTCTGGAATGCCCAGACGGCCATTCAGCAGAAGGTTGACAACATCGAACAGCAGAACAAGGTGCAACTGGCTCAGTTCCAGTCCCAGTTGTCCTTAAAGGAGGACTTCTACAAGCGGCGGCTGGAGGTTTACGAAAAAGCCTGCCAGCAGATTGCCGAGGCGGAGGCTTCACTGGCCGACTACGGGGCGACGGACGAGGCTTCGAAACGCGCGACGGACGTGGTGAAGGCCCTCTACCGGTTCAGGAAGGGCAATCAACTATATTGGAGCGGGCAGCTCGACCAGCACCTCGACGAGTTGTGGGAGCTGGGGATTAGAAAATTGCGACCTCCCCAGGGGCCGGAAGCTGAACAGCTCGCCGAACAGCTTAACGCAGAAATTGCCCAGGAGATCAAGGAACTGCACGCGCAGATGATGATAGACCTGAACGTGAGGGCCTTCCAGGACTTCAACGCGGGTTCGCCGGAAGAGAGCAAGGGCGCGCAGTCATCTAAGTGACCGCGCGCCCGAAACCCCGGCTCAGTCCGTTCTGATTCTGCCCCTCGGCAGTAGGAGTTTGAAGGCCCTCTTGTCGGCCTCGCTCCTGGTGCAGAGAATCCGCTGCGTCTTCTTCCCGTATTCGCAGGCGAAGCAGGCACAACCCTTACTCTCGCCGAGATAGCTCACGGGCTTCTTGCAGTCCTGGGGCGAGTCCGAGCACTCGCTGGCAGACTGAGGGGCGCCCGGCGGCGCCCCAGAGTTCAGGGCGCGGGGCCGCGCGGCCGAAAGAAGGAGAGGGATGAGGAGCAGGGACGCGAACACGAGGTAGCTCGAAGGGAATGTTCTACGCATTGGTTACGGCCTCCTCTGAGACGGGCTTGGCGGGGTGCGGTTTACGGCCGGTTCGGGACTGAGGCAGATGACTACGTCAGGCTTGCGAGGTCGGCCGCCGTCAGCAGGCGCGCGAGCGCGATGCCGGGACAATATTCTCACTCGGGCCGGCTGTCAACATTTTCCTTCCCCGACCGCCTACGGTAACGGCCTCCTCACCCCCGGAATTGAAAAGTGTTTATCCGCCCCGCGCGGCCGTTGAGCGTTCGGGAGGGCTCTCTTGCCAAAGCCAGTCCGTTTAAGGTACAAAGTCGTGGGTAAGTAGAGACGGTTGCTCTCCGTAACGAACAGGCAAAAGCACAGACCTCCTTTAAAGAGACGGGCGAGACGCGACTCAAGCTCCCGGCGCGCGCCCGCCGTCTGTTCGCGAGCGACCCGGCAAGACTCACTCTGGCGGATTTGTTAGGCGCGGGAACAATGACCGGGCCGCATCTCCTGCCTCGCCCGTATCAATCAGTTTGTCTTTTAAGGAGAGAAGAAGTTATGCGTGCTAACCCCGGGCGGTGGCTCCCGACCGCTTACCGTTTCGTGCTCGTGTGCGCCCTCGCGCTGGCCAGCGCGGCGCCGGCCGCGCTGGCGCAGGCAGACGCGACCTCCGCCGACCTGACCGGCTTCGTCCGCGACCCTGCGGGCGCGGTCGTCGCCGGCGCCACCGTCACGGCGCGCAACCCGTCGGTCGGCGTCACGCGCACGGCCACCTCCAACGACGAGGGCTTCTACCGCCTCGTCCAGCTCCCGCCGGGGCAGTACGAGGTGTCGGTCGAGGCCGCCAACTTCAAGAAGGCCGTCGTCCCCTCCGTCACGCTCACCGTCGGCCAGCGCGCCGACCTCGACTTCGCGCTTGAGATCGGGCAGATCACCGACGTCGTCACCGTCACCGGCGCGAACACCGAACTGATCGAGACCTCGAAGACCAACGTCTCGAACACGGTCGATCAGGTGCGCATCGAGAACCTGCCCATCAACCAGCGCGACTACATCAACTTCACCCTGACGACCTCCTCCGTCTCGCGCGACAACGGCCGCCCCATCGGCCCGGCGCCGACCTCGGGCCTGAACTTCGGGGGCCAGCGCGGGCGCTCGAACCTCGTGCAGGTGGACGGCGCCGACAACACCGACAACTCGGTCAACGCCTCGCGCTCGACCGTCTCGCAGGAGGCCGTGCAGGAGTTCCAGGTCGTCACCAACTCCTTCGCGCCCGAGTTCGGCCGCACCGCGGGCGGCGTCGTCAACGTCGTCACCAAGTCCGGCACCAACGAGGTGCGCGGCAACGTCTTCGGCTTCATCCGCCACAAGTCGATCCAGGCCAGGAACCCTTTCGCGCCCGTCATCGACAACGACCCCGACAAGAAGCCTCCGTTCACGCGCGCGCAGTACGGCGCGACGCTCGGCTTCCCGCTCGACCGCGACAACACCTTCGGCTTCGTCGCCTTCGAGCAGCGCAAGCGGCAGGAGTCGGGCTTCTTCACCTCGAACGTCATCGGCAACCTGACGGCGAGCGCGACCATCCCCGCCATCCCCGGCGTCAACCCGGTGGCGCGCACCTTCACGCGCCTGACCGCGCAGCAGGCGAACTACATCAACACGCTGGTCGCCTCGGGCAACGCGGCCGCCATCTGCGCCGCGCGCGCCTACGCGTTCCTGGCTTCGAGCGGCGGCAACACGGGGCTGACGGGGGCGAACCCGCTGACCAGCCCGAACGACGGCAGCGCCTGCCCGGCCATCAGCCCCATCCTGCCGAGCGCCAACACCGTCGGCTCGCGCTTCCTCCTGACGGGCGCGCCCGTGCCCGTCAGCCCGAACGCCTTCCGCCCGCTGCTCGACCTCAACCGCGTCTTCCCCATCTCGGAGGACACGACCTTCTCGTCCGCGCGCCTCGACCACCGCATCAACGAGAAGAACGAGCTGACGCTGCGCTTCGGCTATAACCCTTCGGACATCACCGGCATCCAGGTCGAGTCGCAGAACCAGGCGCTCGGCCAGAACGACTTCTCGCGCACCGGCATCCAGACCCTGCGCGACGCGAACTTCGTCTCGACGCTCCACTCGACGCTCTCGAACACGATGGTCAACGAGGCGCGCTTCAACTTCGGGCAGCGCCGCGCGACCTTCACCTCGCAGAACGGGCAGGCGACGGCCTACAACATCACCGGCGCGGCCTTCATCGGCCGCGAGCTGTTCAGCCCCGTCGTGCGCACCGAGAACCGCTACGCCTACAGCGACAACCTGAGCGTGGTCGCGGGCAACCACACGCTGAAGTTCGGCGGCGACGCCAACTTCGTCAGCGTCTCGGCGCTCTTCGAGCTGAACTTCGCCGGCCTCTTCAACTTCGGCGGCCTCTCGGCGACGACGCTCAACGCGGCCTTCCCCGGCGGCGACTGCCCGAACACGACGCAGACCGGCTGCGCGCCCGCCTTCGAGCCCGTCCAGCAGTACGGCCTCGGCTTCCCCGGCAACTTCGTGCAGGGCTTCGGCAACCCGAACAGCAACCTCAAGAACCGGCCCTTCGCCGTCTTCGCGCAGGACTCCTGGAAGGTGAACCGGAAGGTCACGCTCAACTACGGCGTGCGCTACGACTACGAGCTGACCGACCAGCTCGCCGTGCAGGACTTCGTCGACCCGCTCTCGGGCGTCGCCGTGCCCGCGACCGGCACGCAGGCGTTCTACGACGCCTTCCGCGTCCAGCAGGGCTTCCCGCGCGACAAGAACAACTTCGCGCCGCGCGTCGGCGTGGCGTGGGACGTGCGGGGCAACGGCTCGACGGTGCTGCGCGCCGCCTACGGCCTCTTCTACGACCACCCGCTCTTGGCCATCGGCTTCAACTCCGACATCGCCGACAACGTGCAGCAGCAGCAGTTCGTCAGCCTGCCCGGCCAGCCCGGCTTCATCAACACGGGGACGGGGCGGCCCGAGCTGCTCAACGCGGTGCAGATCTTCCAGGGCACCGTCTGCACGCAGGCCAACCTCTCGCCGGTCTGCCAGCAGGCCATCGCCGCGGGCGCCATCCCCGCGAACTTCCAGACGCCGGGCGTCGCCGCCTCGGCGCAGTACCAGTTCGGCCGCCAGCGCTTCAACGACCAGACCTTCCCCGGCTTCGGCCCGTTCCTGCCGTTCTCGCTGCCCGTCTCGACCGACTTCGAGTTCGCCTACGCCAACCAGGCCAACGCGACCGTCGAGCACAAGCTGACGGAGAACATGTCGTTTTCGGCGAGCTGGCTGTTCACCGGCGCGCACCACCTGCCGCACCCGACGAACCTGAACGGGCCGAACAACGCGCTGCTCATCCAGAACTACGTGCGCTGCTTCAACGCGCCCCCGCCTAACACGACGGCCGTGCTCACGCTCTCGCCCGCGAGCTGCACGAACATCAACGCGGCCGCCAGCGCCGGCATCCCGGCGGCGCTGCGGCCGCTCATCATCGTCACCGACCGCGGGGCGGTCGTCCAGCCGTTCGTCGCCAACCTCTTCCGCCCGTCGGGGCCGAACTACTTCTTCGCGTCGGCCGTCTCGGGCGGCGCGCTCACCCCCGCCCTGCTCAACGGCCTGCTGACGGCGACCGGCGCGCTCGCGCGCCCCGGCTTCGTCTCCACCTTCGGCGACGTGAACGCGCAGGTCTCCGACGGCAACTCCGTCTACCACGCCGGCACGTTCGAGGTGCGCCGCCGCTTCGCCGACAACTACCAGTTCCTCGCCTCCTACACCTGGTCGCACTCCATCGACGACTCGTCCGACCTCCAGACCCTCCTGCTCCCGCAGGACGTGACGCGCCTCGACCTGGAGCGCGCCGACTCGCTCTTCGACCAGCGCCACCGCTTCGTCTTCAGCGCCGTGGCGGCCGCGCCCGGCGGGTGGCGCAGCGAGGGCGGCTTCCGCGGCTTCCTCTCGGGCTTCGTCGTCGCGCCGATCTTCGAGTGGTCGTCGGGCCGCCCCTTCAACATCCTCTCCGGGCGCGACACGAACAACGACCTGTCGAGTTCGACCGACCGCCCGTCGGTCGACGCCAGCGGCCTGCTCTTCGTGCCGCCCGCGTTCCAGGCGGGCAACCTCGGGCGCAACCTCGGGCTGACGCACTCCTACCAGTCGCTCGACCTGCGCGTCACGCGCAACATCATGCTCGGCGAGCGGCTCCGCCTCGAAGTCATCGCCGAAGGCTTCAACCTCTTCAACCGCTTCAACGAGGCGGCGGCCTCGCCGCGCTTCGACGACGTGAACGCGGTCAACGAACGCACCTCCAACGGCCGCTTCCGCAGCCGCTCCACCGCCGCCTTCGACCCCCGCCAGTTCCAGTTCGGCCTCAAGCTCAACTTCTGACCTGACCGGGAGCATGAGTCGGCGGATTCCGCCGACTCATGCTCCCGAAAGGGGGAGCTCCATAAATAGATTGAAAGGGCGGGGCGCTTCTTCGAGCGCCCCGCCCTTTCAATCTTCGGGGTGGCGGAACTCTCATTATGGCTGCACCTCAGTTAGAGAGGAGGGCGGGTCGGCCAGCGGTTTTCATCCGGGTGGGTATGAAGTGAGCTTTCCACACGGAGGCACGGAGACACGGCTTGAAGAGATAATTCAACAAGCTGTGTCTCCGTGCCTCCGTGTCTCCGTGTTAAAACGTTCTCGCTTTCACCCAACTGCAAACTGCAAGGCGACTGGAGCGGCTGCTAGACGCGGGTGTATTTGCAGTAAGGAATCTTATCCAACGACTCGTCGATCAGGTGTTGGGCCTCGTCTTCCGATCTTAAAGGGCCGCTCTCGCAGAGGAGGCGGCCCTTCGCCGAACTGCGCCTCCCGCCCGACCTGACGGCCGACCTGACCTCGACCCAGTACGTCCCCTCCGCCTCCTGGGGCTGCCCGTATGCCTCGTGATCTTCCATCCGGCGGCGGAGGTTTTTGACGAACGTATCGCACGCCCTTCTACTTTTGAACCTCCTCTCGGTCGAGTAGTACGGCTCGTTCTTCTTCAGAATTGAGAGGGTGAATGAGTTGTGCTCGGCTCGCACGAGCCTGATTTCGAACTGGTTCTCGAAGATCGAATCGACGCGCTCTCTGAGAAGCGGAAAGCAGACCATGTAGTTAAGCATCTTTCCGCCTTGTAAGCTGTGGGCGACTATCAGGAAGAAACATATTTTGAGCCCGAAGGCGGCGGTCAAGACGGAGGTCTGCACCATCTCCAGCACCCTGACGTTCAGGGCAAAGGCTATGAACAAAGGCTGTATGGACGCGTAGGCGAACAGCATCCCGATCAGCCACCACGGCAGGCCGAATAATTTACTGTCCATCCTGGCGATCAGCAGGGCTAAGACGACGGCGCTCAGCGTGCCGGTCACGCCGTCGAATACCGTCGCGTAATCCGTCAGGCTCTCTTTAGAGAGCGCCGGCCCGCCGATCCTGAAAAGTAGGAGCGGGAAGACCGCGGTGAGTAAGGCGACCACGAAGCCGGAGTAATGGATCAGCAGACCCTGCCGGGTGCGGGCCCTCTTGTCGAAAGCGGGTGAGCGCAGGATGACGAAACACCAGAAGACGAAAAGAAGGTTCAGCGTCCCCAGCAGGAACTCAAGAAAAGGGTAGAGCAGTATCTGAGCCATGAACGCGATGGACTTCTCTCCGCACAAGAGGTCTGTCGTCAGTCCGTGCGCGTGCAAGAAGTGGGCGAACGAGACGGAGCCGCGTTCGCAGGTGAGGAAGACTACCTTCAGATGCTTGAGCAGGAAGACGACGTACAGCAGGAACGTCACACACCAGAAGTATAGAAAGTACTCCTTGAATTTCTTCAACTGCTTCTGGGCCTTCTCCGGCGGGTGCTTGGGCTTCAGCGACTCTTTAAATATTCGCGCAGCCAGCGCGAGTGCTTTGCGCGTACCGTGACGGTTCTCTTTCCGCAGGAGATAGAGGGTCGCGATCATCCCCGCGACGAAGAGGAGCTGAAGGCAGTCGATGACCACGTTGAAAGTGACGCCCTTCATCCCGCCGCCGTCCGGTTTCAAGAGGTGAGAGAGGGCGGCCCCGACGCGCACGCCGGCCCCGCAGAGCCGGCCCACGCCCCAGACATCGCAGAGGTTATTCGAGCTTACAAGGAAGAAGATCAGGGAAATAAAGAAGTAGCAGATCGCCGGCACGCCGAGCCACAGGCTTACCTCCAGGGGCCGTTCGCTCCTCAGCCAGAGGGACAGCCGACCGCGCGCGCGCGCGAGGCGCCTGCCCGCCCGCCCCAGCCGTTCGTATGCGTATCTGTCGCAGCGGGCAAGGAGGAGCGCGATTTTGCCTCCGCCCTCTTCCTCCTCCTCTTTAGGTGTGTGACCGGCGTGGGCGGCGCCACCCGCCTGAGAGGGCGCGGCGTTTTCGTCGCCGACTTCGTTAGCGTGTTCACGAAGGATGGGGAAACAGAAGAGGTAGTTTAGCATCTTCCCCGTTTGCAGCGCGTAGATGATGATCAGGAAGAAGTAGATTTTCGACACGAAGACGAAGATCAAGACCGACGTGGTGATCTGCTCCAGGATGTCCGACCCGCTAAGTTCGAAGACGAGAAACAGGGGCTGCACGGCGGCGTACGAGTACAGGATTGAGATCAGCCAGGAGGGCAGGCCGACCAGCTTGCTGTCCAGCCTCGCGATTAAGAGTGCCAGCACCATCGCATTGATCACCCCGCTCAGCGTGTCGAAGATGGAGCTGTACGCCTTCCACTCGGCGGCCGTGAACAGGCCCACCTTGAGGGGCACGAGCGCCGGGTACAGGAGCGTGAGCCCGATGACGATAAGAGCGGAGACGTTCCTGTATTTAGCGTAGTCGCCCATCTTGTATGAGGGTATGTGCAGGACGAGGAAGCATAAAAAGATGAGCAGCAGGGTGAAGTTATTAAAGGCGAAGACGATGAACGGAAACACCAGCTCCCCGAAGACCTCCCGCCAGGATAGCCGGTGAGGGTCGGGCTGCTTAGGTTCAGACGCGGGGGGGGCGGGTGAAGCTGATTCGGGCCGGGCGGCTTCAGACGACTCGGGCTCGGCCGAGCCGTCTTCGGCCACAGGGGCCTGCGCCCCGCCGGCGACGACGACATTGATGCGAGTCCGGAAGTGCTTTTTCTTGGCGCCGTGGCCCCCGCCCGCGGCCGGGGCGTCTGAGCTCTGGGCAGGCGGCGGGGCCGGTCTGGTCGCCAGCTCGTAGCTGTGCTTGCAGGAGAAGAAGACGTAGAGGAACAGCATCCCAATCCAGAACAGGAGGAAGAGCTTCTTGAATCTTTTCAGCTGTTTCTTCGTCCCCTTCAGGTAATCGTCGAAAGTGCGTCCGGGCACCTTAAAAAACGGGTCGTCCTCCTGCTTCCCGAAAACCCGTTCGTAGACAAGCCGCACTCTGTAGGAGCCGCGGTCGTTGTCGTCGAGGACTTGAATCAGAACCACGACGAAGAGCGCCATGAACACGACGTGTGTGTAATCGACGACGAGTTTGACGGTCTCAGGTATCAGCAGGTCGCTGTGCTGTTCCAGGTCCGCAACGTAGTAGACGAGCGACGCGATGAATGAGATGAAGCCCAGGATGGCGACGATCTGGCTGATGAAGAGTGTGGTCTGGCCCCGAAGCCAGGAGGAAAAGTGTTGGTTGGGCAGCGGCGGCTGGTCGTGGCTGACTTCTATAGCGGGTGCGTGAGATGTCATTCTTAGCCCTTAGCGTTCCTGCCGTGAGTGCACAACTGAGGTGACCAAAGTGCAAGGCTGATAGGAACAAGCTAGCTCGGAGCGTAGCAGACTTTATAGTCAGACGGGGGAGAAGGCAAGAAATTTTTACCAGCGGCAAGTGTCAGTTCCGTTTTGCACTTTCGGCAAATGGAAGGTCAATTTTCCCCCGGCGGGACTCTTTTGAGGGGTTAAAAACAGGGCTTGCGGTTGTACTTGCGGCAGGCGGATGCCTCTATCCGTGGCAAGCGGGTGGTTAAAGTTACATCGGGGGAACGACCGGCCGGCAGACAGTGTAGAGCTGTCTCTGTCCGGCCGAAGAAGTTTTGAAAGTGACTTTGAGCGTTTCGGTCTCGACGGCGCCGCCCGGCGAGAACTGGTATGTGAAGCGCGACCCGTTGCCGCCGGCGTAGGCGCGGAATGTCGGGCAGAAAGGTATCAGCCCTCACACGGGAGTTATCCGAAAGGAGAAGTGGGAGGACAAAGAGGGCAGGCCGCGCGTCTGCTCATTAAGCAGACGCGCGGCCTCCTCGGCTTGCTGGGACTTTGCCGTCTTAGCGCTTGACGGTCTGGTTGTGGTTGAGCTTGACGCCGCCGGCCTTCACGTTCGATTTAACTCTCATCTACGGTTCTCCCTCTGTCTTAAAGTTAAAGTTATAAGCAGCACTCCGGCTGCCTTCATCCGTTTAAGGGGAGGAAAGCTCGCCCAGATTCCCACCGCCGCGAAAAAAAATTCTGCGCACCTCGGGCGGGTCGTGCCGGGGAATAATTGGGCGGCCCGACAAAAAAGTGTTGCCAAGCGCGGCCGACCCATGTTATTAACCTTTTCCGTTAACGTTAACAGAGTCCGCCACGCCGCCCCGGCAAGTCCCTATGCGCCGCTCGACACCGAAAAAGAGGCACGCCACGCTCGCCGACATCGCCGCGTCCGCCGGCGTCACGCCGATGACCGTCTCCCGCGTCGTCAACGGGAACGGCTACGTCAGCGCCGAGACGCGCGAGAAGGTTCTGAGCGCCGTCAGCGCTTTGAACTACCGGCGCAACGGGCTGGCGCGCGGGCTCAAGCGGCAGCGCACGGACACCATCGGCCTCGTGCTCGGGGACATCGCCAACCCGTTCGCGGCCGAGCTGGCGCGCGCGGTGCGCGAGGTGATGAGCGCCAGGGGCTACAACGTCTTCATCTGCGTCAGCGAGCACAGCGCGCGCGAAGACATCGCCGCCTTCGAGTCGCTGGCCGACCACCGCGTGGACGGCGTCATCGTCGCCACGCGCGCCAACAAACTCGGCAACGACCGCCTCTCCGAGATGATCGAGGGCGGCATCCCCGTCGTCCTCATCGGGCGCGACTTCCGCCACCCGAACGCAGACCTGATCGCCGCCGACAACCTCCGCGGCGGCTACGACGCGACCGCCCATTTAATCGCCCTGGGGCACAAAAGTATAGGTTTTATCGGGGTTACGCCGACCAGCGGGGTCGGACTCAGAAGGTATCACGGCTACCTCGAAGCGATGCGCGAGCACGGGCTGAAGGTTGACGAGCGGCTCATCGTCGGCCGCGCGGACGACGGCGACCAGTGGCCCGGCTACTCGACCGAGTCGATGGGTTATGAGGGGATGAAGAGGCTCCTCTCCCTGCGCAAGCGCCCGACGGCCGTCTTCGCGCGCAACGACTTCACGGCCGTCGGCGCGATGAGCGCGGCCAAGGAGGCGGGGCTCAGGATACCGCAGGAGATCGCCGTCGTCGGCTACGACGACGTGCCCCTGGCGGCGCACACGTCGCCGCCCCTGACGACCGTGCGCCAGCCCACGCGCGAGCAGGGGCGCGTCGCGGCCGAGGCGCTCGTGCGCCGCATGGAGTCGGCCGAGACGCCCGCGCGCGAGGAGCGCGTCATGCCTTGCGAGCTGGTGGTGCGCGCCTCGACGGTCGCCGGGTGAAGAGAGAACCCCGCAGGCGGAACAGGAGGCGGCGGCGGCTCACGCCGACGCTCTTACCGGGACGGAGACGGGCGCCCTTCGGTCAGAGGTGAAAACCGGGTCGCCCGCTGTGATAACGCTAACATAGTGGCCGGGGACGTTTGCGGCACGAATGAGTAAGGAGGCTCCGACGATGAGACAAGGATTCGCCAAAGACCCGCGCCCGCGGCAGAGCGCGGCCTGCAACCGGCAGACTCGAAGGGCGTGGATGTCGGCGCGACTAACCCGGCACTTCGCCCTCCTCGCCGCAATCGCGCTGCTCGCCGTCGGCCTCCCGCGCCCGGCGTCGGCACAGCAGATCAACGCCAGCGTCACCGGCACGGTCACGACCGTGCGCGAGGAGGTGGTGCCGAACGCGTCGGTCGTCATCGAGAGCCGCGAGCTGGCCGTGCGCCGCACCGCCACGACCGACGGCGAAGGCTTCTTCGTCGTGCCCAACCTCCCCGTAGGCGTCTACCGCGTCACGGTCGAGGCCGAGGGCTTTACGGCCGTCGTGCAGGAGAACGTCAAGCTCGACGTGGGCAACACCTTCTCGATGACCGTGCGGCTGAACGTCGCGGGCGTCGCCGAGACGGTGCAGGTGAGCGAGAACACCTACCAGACGGTCAACACCGAGACGGCCAACGTCGAGACGCTCATCTCCGGCACGCAGGTGACGGAGCTGGCCCTGAACGGCCGCAACTGGGCGCAGCTCATCGACCTCGCGCCCGGCACCTCGTCCCTGACGAACGACACGCAGCAGGGCACGAACGTCCGCATCGACGACACGGCCATCAACGGCCTGCGCCGCCGCACGGCCCCGACGCTCGACGGCGCGAGCAACGTCGATCACGGCTCGGTCGGGACGCAGGTCAACAACATCAGCGTGGACGCCATACAGGAGTTCAAGCTGGTGTCGAGCCCTTACAGCGCGGAGTACGGCGCGCAGGCCGGCCCGGCCGTCAACGTCGTGACGAAGCGCGGCACGACCCGGTACCACGGCTCCGTCTTCGAGTTCTTCCGCCACGACGCCCTGAACGCCTACTCCTGGGAGAGCAAGCAGCGCGCGGTGCCTGAAAAGCCCCTGCTCCGCTTCAACAACTTCGGCGGCTTCGTCGGCGGCCCGGCCTACAAGCAGAAGCTCTTCTTCTTCGGCGGCATGGAGTTCAAGCGGCCGCGGACGGGCCGCAGCCTGAGCGAGCTGGTGCCGACCGAGGCGATGCGGCGCGGAGACTTCAGCGCGTTCCTGCCGGCGGGCGTGCCGGCGAACAACACTTCGTGCACGCCCGCGGGGATAACGCAGACCGCGACGCGCTTCATCCTCTGCGACAGGTCGGCCTCGACGGCGGGCGTGGCCTTCCCCGGCAACGTCATCCCTGCGTCGAAGATGTCGCCGAACGGGCTCGCCATCCTGAAGCTCTTCCCGCTGCCGAACGCCGGGGCGGATCGCTACATCGCCGCGCCCGTCACGAGCCGCGACGTGCGGCAGGACGTGCTGCGGGTCGATTACCAGGCGACGCAGAACGCGACCTTCTTCGTCCGCTGGCTGTACGACAAGTTCGACTCCGACAACCCGCTCGGCTCGTCCTTCGACAACCAGAACCTGCCCGTCGCGCCCGACAACCACGTCCGCAAGGGCAAGACCTTCCTCGTCTCCCACACGCAGGTGCTCTCGCCCACGCTCGTCAACGAGGCTTCGGCCGCGTGGCAGCGCAACGACCAGGAGATCACGTACCAGGACGAGGCGCAGATCGCGCGCTCGACCTACGGCATCAACTTCACCGAGCTGTTCGCGGAGAACCGCCTGAATAAGATTCCGCAGGTATCGATTCAGGGCTACTCGCAGATCAGCGGCAACGGACTGCCTTACGTCATCGACGCGCGCAACTGGGAGCTGCGCGACAACCTGACCCGGGTGCGGGGCGGGCACACCTGGAAGTTCGGCGCGCAGTACATCAACGCCTTCAAGTCCGAGAACACGCGCGTGCGCGACGGCGGCGACGTCACGTTCAGCACGGGCTCGACCGCGGGCGCGAGTTTCAGGCCGCAGGACGCGGGGCACGCCGTCGCCAACCTCCTGCTCGGCGCGTTCACGCGCTACAACGAGATTTCGAACACGACGAACGCGCCGACGCACTACAACCAGTTCGAGACTTACGCCAACGACCAGTGGCGCGCGCACAAGCGTCTGACTTTGACGCTCGGCCTGCGCGCGCAGTACATCCCGTGGGCGGCGGCGGACGACGGCAACATCGTCGGCTTCGACCCTTCGCGCTTCGACCCGGCGAAGGCGCCGCTCGCGGCGAACATCTCGGGCGGCGTCATCAACCTGACGGCCGACCCGACGGGGACGCGCACGCGCGCGCAGGGCTTCTTCGACCCGTACAACGGGCTGGTGCTGCCGCGCAACGCG
The DNA here is from genome assembly GCA_036389235.1 of Pyrinomonadaceae bacterium. GTDB lineage: Bacteria > Acidobacteriota > Blastocatellia > Pyrinomonadales > Pyrinomonadaceae > QHXN01. The sequence continues at coordinate 16,455 of DASVQJ010000041.1, forward strand.
CAGGTCACAGACCCGAACCTGCAACGCCTCGTCTCAGACCGGCCCGCGGGGCTCGCCACGAGCGGCCGGGCGAAGCTCGCGCCGCGGCTCGGCTTCGCGTGGGACCCCCGGGGCGACGGCAAGACTTCGATTCGCGGCGGCGCGGGCGTCTATTACGACCGCACGCTCCTGAACCCCCTGCGCGACTCGGGCGCTAACGCGCCGTTCGTGAGTTCGGCGACCCTGACGAACGCGCGGCAGTTCACGACGCCCGCCAACCTCGCGGGCCTCAACGGCTTCGTCAACCCGCTCGACACCGTCGGCGCGGGCGGGACCGGAAGGCCGCTCGTGCAGACGCTCGCCGTCTTCGACTTCGACATGCAGCCCGGCGCGGTCTACGCCTACAGCGTCGGCGTGCAGCGCGAGCTGTGGTGGGACACGGTCGTGGACGTGTCGTACGTCGGCAACCAGGGGCGACACCTGACGCACCGGCGCGACATCAACTACGTGCTGCCGCAGGTCGCGCTGGAGACTTCGCCGTCGAGCGTCACCGCCGCGAACCCGCTCGGCTACACCAACCGCAACGGCGACACCGTGCGCCAGTACCTCGGCTACAGCGCCATCCGCTCGCAGGAGAACACCGGGCGCTCGAACTACAACTCGTTACAGATGTACTTGCAGAAGCGCGTCTCGCGCGGGTTCACCGCGTCCGCGGCCTACACCTTCAGCAAGGCCCTGAACGACTTCGACACCGAGACCTCCGACCTGCGCGTGCCCTTCGACGCTGGCGCCGACCGCGGCCACGCGAACTTCGACCGGCCGCACGTCTTCGCCGCCAGCTTTGTCTACGAGCTGCCGTGGCACAGGAAGCAGGAGGGCCTGACCGGACGCCTGCTCGGCGGCTGGCAGTTGTCGAGCATCGTGAATCTACAGAGCGGCGCCTTCGTCAACATCACGGGCGGGAGCCGCGCGAGCAGCTCGCCGAGCAACGGCTACGGGTCGAACCTCGACCTCGTCGGCGACTGGCGCGCGGTGCCCGGCGGTCAGATGCCGACGCCCGTCTTCGACGCGGCGGGGAACTACGTGAGCGGCGGCTACATCAACCGCGCCGCCTTCGCCCCGCGCCTCGGGCTCGTCGGCAACGTCCCGCGCAACCTGATACAGGCGCCCGCGACCGAGACCGTCAACTTCTCCGTGATGAAGCGCGTGAACATCAAGGAGGGCGTGCGGTTGCAGTTCCGCACGGAGGTCTTCAACCTTTTCAACCACACGAATTTCAGGACGCTCATCACCAACTTCAGCGCCGCGAACTTCGGCGCGCTCACGGAGAGCGACGAGCCGCGCGTCATCCAGTTCGGGTTGAAGTTCCTCTTCTAAGGCTTTCGATTGAGGCGGTATCCAGTGAGCTATAACTCAAGGGGAGCGTGATGGTCGAAACACGGGTCAGGGCGAGGGTGGGCGAGGCGGGCGCGTTCAAGGTGCGCGGCCTGCGCTGGTGGATCGTCTCGCTCATCTTCCTCGCCACGCTCATCAACTACGTCGACCGGCTGACCATCTCGGTGCTCGCGCCCGTCATCACGCGCGAGCTGGGGCTTTCGAACACGGAGTTCGGCGGGGTCGTGACGTGGTTCCTGCTCGCGTACACCATCAGCCAGGGCGTCTCGGGCAAACTCTACGACCGCGTGGGGACGCGGCTCGGGTTCACCTTCTCCATCGTCACGTGGTCGGCGGCGGCCGCGGCGCACGCGTTCGCGCGGGGGTTGGCCTCCCTGAGCGCTTTGCGCTTCGTGCTCGGCTTCGGCGAGGCGGGCAACTGGCCGGGCGCGGCGAAGGCCGTCGCCGAGTGGTTCCCCGTCCGCCAGCGCGCGTTCGGCATGGCGCTCTTCAACTCGGGCGCGGCCATCGGCTCCATCGTCGCGCCGCCGCTCATCATCTGGCTGCAACTGCGCTACGGCTGGCAGACGACCTTCCTCGTCACCGGGGCGCTCGGCTTCGTCTGGCTCGCGCTCTGGCTCGTCTTCTACGAGACGCCGGACAGGCACCGCTGGATAACGGATGAGGAGCGCGCTCTGATAAAGGAGGCGCCCGAAGTCGAAGGCGGGGCTGAAGAAGCGAAGGCCGCGACCGCTGAGTCCGACGCCGCGCCGCGCTGGCGCGAACTGCTGCGGCACAGGCAGGTGTGGGCCATCGTCGTCGCGCGCTTCTTCACGGACCCTGTGTGGTGGCTCTACATCACGTGGCTGCCGCTCTACCTGTCGCGGGCGCGCGGCTTCAGCCTGAAGGAGATCGGGATGTTCGCGTGGGTGCCTTACGTCGCGGCGGACGCGGGGAGTCTGCTGGGCGGCTGGGCCTCCGGCTATCTCATCTCGCGCGGGTGGAGCGTCGACCGCGCGCGCAAGACCGTCATCGCCGTGGCGGGGCTCCTGATGCCCGCGGGCATCTTCGCGGCCTTCGCCGAGAGCCCCTTCGTCGCGCTCGCGCTCATCGCGCTCGTGCTGTTCGGCTTTCAGGTCTGGATTAACAACGTGCAGACTTTGCCGTCGGACTTCTTCCCGCGCCGCGCCGTCGGCTCGGTCGCGGGCCTCGGCGGCACGGGCGCGGGCGTCGGCGCGATGCTCTTCACGCTCGGCACGGGCTGGGTCGTCGACCACTTCTCTTACGTCCCCGTCCTCGTCGCCGCCGGGCTGCTCGCGCCGCTCGGCACGCTCGTCCTCTTCGCGCTGGCCGGCCCCGTGAAGCGCGTCCGTCTCTCTTAACTTCAAGGAGCACTCATGCGAAATCAACTCAACCTCGGCGGCAAGGTCGCGCTCGTGACGGGCGCGTCGTCGGGCATCGGGCGCGCGACCGCCGTCGCCCTCGCCGGGTGCGGCGCCGCGGTCGCCGTCAACTTCCACCGCAACGAGTCGGGCGCCGAGGCGGCGCGCGCCCAGATAGTGAATGCCGGCGGGCGCGCGGCCGTCGTCCAGGCCGACGTGACGCGCTCCGCGGACGTGCGCGCTCTGGTCGCGCGGACGGCCGAGGAGTTGGGGCCGGTGGACATCCTCGTCAACAACGCGGGCTCGCTCGTCGAGCGCCTGAAGATTCTTGAGCTGACCGAGGAGCGCTGGGACGAGGTGATCGACTTGAATCTGAAGAGCGCCTTCCTCTGCTCGCAGGCGGTCGCGGCCTCGATGATGGAGCGGAGGACGGGCGCCATCGTCAACGTCTCCTCCATCGCGGGGCGCAACGGCGGCGCGCTCGGGTCGATTCACTACTCGACGGCGAAGGGCGGGCTCATCACCATGACGAAGGGCTTCGCCAAAGAGCTTGCGCCCTACGGCGTGCGCGTCAACGCCGTCTCGCCCGGCGTCATCGACACGCCCTACCACGAGCGCTTCTCGACGCCCGAGGCGATGAAGGCTTACGTCGGCGGCATCCCCCTCGGCCGCGTCGGCACGCCCGGGGAGGTCGCCTCCGTCATCGCCTTCCTCGCCTCCGACGCGGCCTCGTACCTGTCCGGCGAGACCGTCGAGATCAACGGCGGGATGCTGATGCTCTAACCATTTCCTGGCATGAGTAATTATCGAGTGAGCTTTCAACACGGAGACACGGAGACATGTCTAAGACAATTTCAAATTTCAAATTTGAAATTTGAAATTATAAAGCTGTGTCTCTGTGTCTCCGTGTCTCTGTGTTCAATTCCTTTCGGCGTCAGGGCGCAGGACGCGCGCGAGGCGCTCGGGCCGAAGGACGCGCCCGGCAGCGCCGCGTGGAAGCGGGGGCCGCACCCGCTCACGCGCCTGATGGCCGAGCGCAACTCGACCCTGCGCGCCGGGCTGCGCGGCAAGCACCCGCGCGTCTACGTCACGGACGAAGAGATAGAAGCTTTGCGCACGCGCGCGCGCACGACACATAAAGACGTCTGGCGGCGAGCCCTCCAGAACGTGCGCGCGTTAAAGAGGGAGCCGCCGCCCGCGCCCGCGCAGGCACGCCGCGCGCAGAACGAGGTCGGCATCGGGATAGCCGAGGCGGCGCTCGCTTATAAGATCGAAGGCGACAGGAAGTACCTCGACGCCGCGCGCAGGTACATGGAGGCCGCCGTCTCCTACGACGTGTGGGGCTACACCTACAACAAGCCGAACGTAGACCTCGCCGCCGGCCACCTGCTCTACGGCCTGGGCTGGGGCTACGACCTGCTCTACCACGATTTGACCGAGCAGGAGCGCACGCGCTACCGCGACAAGCTGGCGAAGCAGGCGCGGCTGCTCGCAGACTTCTACAAGCCCCGGCCGGGGCGCACCTACTCTTACAGCCAGAACCACGTCTTCATCCCGACGGCCGGCCTGGGCGTCGCGGCCTACGCGCTCTACGACGAGGTCGAAGACGCGCCCGACTGGGCGAAGCTCGCGCGGGCAATTTACGACCGCGTGCTCGACACGTACTCGGCCGACGGCTACTACTACGAGGGCTTCGAGTACTGGGTCTTCTCGACGCCGTGGCTCGTCCACTACCTCGACGCGCACGCGCACGCGACCGGCGAAGACCTCTACGACCGGCCCGGCTTCCGCGAGATGCACCGGTACGTCGCGCACTCGACGCTGCCCTCGGGGCAGTACGTCTTCGACTTCGGCGACATCTTCGAGGGGCCGCTCACGCGCGCCGGGCGCGGCGAAGAGTACCCGCGCACGCACCCCGGCGGGCGCTTCCACACGAACTACAACCTGCTCTACCGTCTGGCCTCGCGCTTCCGCAGCGGCGAGGCGCAGGGCGTCGCCGAGTGGCTCGGGAGTTTCGGGCAGGTCAACGCCGAAGACTTCTGGTCGCTCGTCTGGTACGACCCGGGCGTGAAGGCCGTGCCCGTCGAAAGACAGAGCCGCTGGCACCACTTCGAGGATCACGGCGTCGTCTACTGGCGGAGCGGTTGGGGGAAGGACGCGACCGCCTTCGCCTTCAAGTGCGGCCCGCCCGAAGGGCACCGGGCGCTCGCGCGCCTGCGCGAGTTCCCGGACTGGCACCTCTCCTCGGGGCACGCGCACCCGGACGCCAACAGTTTCATCATCTACGCGGAGGGTAAGTACCTGACGGGCGACTCGGGCTACGCGGGCGTGCCCCTAACGGCGCACCATAACTCCGTGCTGGTTGACGGGCGCGGCCAGGCGAAGGAGGGCGCGGGCCACGACGCCTTCGAGGGCGTGCCTTACGAACGGCTCAACGACATCCGCATCGTCGAGGCGCGGCTCGGCGCGCGCGCGGTCTTGATTCGGGGCGACGCGGCGGCGGCCTACGACCCTTCGTCGGGGCTCACGCGCTTCGAGCGGCGCTTCGAGTTCGACGGCCGCGGCTTCAACGTCACCGACGAGCTACAGTCTTCGACCCCGCGCACCTTCACGTCACTCGTCCACGCCGACGACGCGCTCAGTCAGGAGGGCGCGGGGCGCTTCTCGATTGACGCCTCGGGCACGAGACTCGACATCCTCGTCGAGTCCCCGCCGGAGGCGCGCGCGGTCGTCGAAGAGAACGTGCTGACGGCCCCCGGCCCGCCCGGCTCCGTGGACAAGGGCGAGCGGCAGGTGCGCGGCCGGCGCCTCGCCGTCTCGAACCCACGGCCCCAGACCTCCGCACGCTTCCGCCTGCGCCTGGAGGTCGCCGCGCCCGCGCGGGCGCCGCGGCGCGCGGGGAACTGACCCGCCGGACGGCACGCCCGAAACCTCACGCGCGCCGGCGCTATTGCAGTCCGGGGCGGACTTGTTTAAGGTCTCCCCCTGCGACGGCGCGGGGGTGCGAGGTATCCGCCCGCGTTAAATGTGCCGCCCGCGGCGGGGCGCGTCACCCTTCTCTCTGTGCTCACTCCCTTAAGGAGACCCCCATGAATCACACTCTCAAAGTCTTCGTCACCGGCGAAGAGCAGGACAGGCTGCCCGACGTGAAGGTCGTCGAGCGTTACGACGGGTTCGTCCTCGTCGAGGCGCCCGAGGACAAGGTCGAAGAGCTGAAGCGGAGCTACCTCCTGGAAGACATCACGCCCCTCTACACCATCCAGACCCGGAAGCGGAAGATCAGCACCAGCCGCCCGCGCCTCGACAAGGAGGGCGTCTACCGGCCGCACGCCTCCTACCGCGGCGAGAAGCCGCCCGGCCCCGGGCCGCACCACTACCTCGTCCAGTTCGTCGGCCCCGTGAAGGAGAGCTGGCTGAAGGCCGTCCGGCGCGCGGGCGGCGAGACGCGCGCGTCCCTGGGCGACTTCACGTTCGTCGTCCGCGCCGACGACGAGCAGATCAAGAAGATCGCGGCGCTCGACCCCATCCGCTGGGTCGGCCGCTACGACCCGCAGGATCGCATAGACCCTTCGGTCTTCAAGTCCGCCGGGCGCAAGGAGGGCGACATCCGCGGCACGCTGCCGCGCACGAAGTTACGCCCGGGCGTCTACACCGTGGAGTTCTTCGGCGCGGACGACACCGCGGCCGCCGTCAAGGAGGTGAAGAAGCTCGGCTTCAGGGTGCTAGCGGACGAGCCGAGCGCGAAGCTGCTGGTCGTCGAGACGGACACGGAGTCGAAGGATAAGGCCCGGGGGCAGCTCGAAGCGCTCGCGCGCGTTCACGGGGTGCGGGCGATCCACGAGCGCCCGGTGCGGCGGCCCGCGAACGACGTGGCGGCCGGCATCATGAGGACGGCCGCGGCGCTCGGCGGCGCCGGCCTCAACCTGAGCGGCCGGGGCGAGGTCATCGCCGTCTGCGACACGGGGCTCGACAGCGGCAACGCCTCTTCCATCCACCCGGACTTTCAGGGGCGCGTCGAATTCATCAAGAGCTACCCGATCAACCCGACCTACACGACCGCGCTCATCTCCAACCCGGGCGGGAACGACGGCGCCGCCGACCTCGACTCGGGGCACGGGACGCACGTCGCGGGCTCGGTGCTCGGCAGCGGGGCTTCGAGCGCGGGTCTCGCGGGTCTCGTCGGCCCCGTGCGGGGGCTGGCCTACAAGGCGCGGCTCGTCTTCCAGGCCGTCGAGCAGGAGATGAAGTGGAAGAACCCCGCCAACCTGACGCGCTACGGGCGCTACCTGCTCACGGGGATACCGGTCGACCTCAGGACGCTCTTCGCCGACGCCTACGCGAAGGGGGCGCGCATCCACTCGAACTCGTGGGGCGGCGGCGAACCCGGCGATTACGACGACCAGTGCCGCCAGCTCGACGCCTTCGTCTGGGACAGGAAGAACTTCTGCGTGCTGGTCGCGGCGGGCAACGACGGCACCGACGACGACGGCGACGGCGTGATTAACGCCATGAGCGTGACCTCGCCGGGGACGGCCAAGAACTGCATCACCGTCGGCGCCTGCGAGAACGCGCGCCCCGCCTTCACGAGCACCTACGGGAGCAACTGGCCGAGGGACTACCCTGCCCCGCCCTTCAACACGGACAAGGTGGCGGACAACCCCGACCAGATCGTCGCCTTCAGCAGCCGCGGGCCGACGCGGGACGGCCGCATCAAGCCCGAGGTGGTCGCGCCCGGCACCTACATCCTCTCGACGCGCTCGCGCTCCATCGCGCCGAACAACTTCGGCTGGGGCCGCTTCCCGTCGAGCACGCTCTACATGTACGACTCCGGCACCAGCATGGCGACGCCGCTCACGGCCGGCGCGGTCGCCCTGCTGCGCGAGTACCTGCGCACCAAGCAGCACATCGGCGTGCCGTCGGCCGCGCTCCTCAAGGCCGCGCTCATCGCCGGGGCGACCCGCCTGCCGGGCAGCGCCGTGCAGGGCGCCGTGTGCGACAACGACCAGGGCTTCGGCCGCGTCAACATCGACGCCGTGGTCGCGCCGAAGTCGCCCGCGAAGTTCGTCTTCTTCGACCAGAACGCGGGGCTGAAGACGGGGCAGGTGCACACCGTCAGCCTGACCCTGAAGTCGGGCGGCGCGCCGCTCGTCGTGGTGGTGGCCTACACGGACTTCCCCGGCAAGGCGCTCGTCAACAACCTCAACCTGATCGTCCGCGGCCCCAACAACCTGGTCGTCGGCGGCAACCAGACGCCCGGCGCGCCGCCGAGCCTGGACGCGAACAACAACGTCGAGGTCGTCCGCCTCGACGCGCCCGCGGCCGGCGCCTACACGATTCAGGTCGTGGCCTCGAACATCCCGCAAGGCCCGCAGCCCTTCGCCCTCGTCTACTCCGGGCACCTCTGAGCGCGGCGGCGGGCGCCCCGGCTTAAACGGCGCGGGCGCGCGGGCACAGCTTTACCGCGGCGTGCGTGCGGACGAGACCGGCGCAGGCGAAGCGGGTCAGTACCACCCGCGGTAGCGTGTGGTACTGACGCGGTCGTCACGGTCGCACCAGAACGCACGCCGCTGTAAGTCGGCAGGCCGTGCCCACACGGAGACGCGGACGGGGCACAACTCAGGGAGGAGTTGTGCCCCGTCCGCGTCTTTGCGTCTGCGTTGGCCGGTTCTATTGAATAATACCGACATGCGAAACAAAATAAGGAGGTGAGAGCCGGGAGCGCGGGCATCCTGCCCGCCGTGAGCGCCGCAGGCGCGAAGGCCGTGTGACTATCCCCTCCGACGCCGAGAGATACAGGGCGACGGCCGAGCGTGCCCGGGCACGCTTCGGCGGGCAGGGATGCCCGCGCTCCCGGCTTCGGACGCCTTATCCCATTCAGCTAGCTGGTATAAC
>DASVQJ010000042.1:0-23240 GCA_036389235.1 Pyrinomonadaceae bacterium
GAGAAGCACGCTTCGCCGTGAGGCGCTCTCCCTCGACGTTGAGGTGTAAAGTCTGACGGCTTTCGCGCTGGCGCGCTCATGGCGGGCAGGATGCCCGCGCTCCCGGCTCAGAGGTCGCACCCGAAAGAACGCCGCTGTAAGGCTCTCGTTATAGAGATCGCGTGCCTCCTCATTCTCACGCATGGATAGCGCTATTTCGCCTAGGTTATTGAGCGCAACTGCCTCGCCACGGCTATCGTTTAAACTGCGCGATACCTTTAATGCCTCTTCGTATGCCTGTTTAGCCTCAGTCAACTCACCAAGCGTTACGTGCACTAGACCTATTTCGTTTGAAATATTGATCCTTGCTTCCTGCTCACGTAAGCCGTCTCCAAGCTCACGGTAATCTTCCATCAGTCCCTTAAGCATGACTAATCTCTCTCGTTTGCCATGCTCGGAAAGATTCTCGGTTATGTGTACTCCTTCGCTGCGAACAGCCTTTAATGATTGCTCGGCCGCCTCGCGTTCGGGGGGGAATTCGTATAGGCCGCTGCGCCAGGCCCAGAAGTCGGGGGCCTTGCGGGCGAGGGCGGTGAGGGCGTAGTCGGGGAGCCAGAGGAGGAGCGGGTGGGGCACCTCCTGGCGGAAGAGTTCGCGCTTGAGGTTGAGCGCGGAGAGGAGCGGCGGGTACGCCTCGCGCGAGGGGATGGAGCGTTCGAGGCCGTGGACGAAGATGGCGAGTTTGGGCCGGGCCGCCGCGTGTGCTTCATCCGTCGTCGCGTCCTCGTTGTTCGCGGCGCCCTCTTGCGCGAGGCGTTCGCGGAGGACGGGGAGGAGGTCTGTGACGGGCTCGTTCAGCTCGATTTCGAGGACGCGGATTTTGAGCGGTTCGAGGAGGTCTCGGCAGAGCGCGGCGAGCCTGCGCCGCTGCGCGGGCGTGTTGCTCTTGGCGAAGCCGAGCCAGAAGCCCTCGGCGTAGTCCATCGCGCGCACGAGGCGGCGGACGGTCAGGTCTTCCGGCTCCGCGCCCGTCTCAGGATTCGGTGGCAGGTTTTGAACGCTCATTCAACGCTTCACGAAAGCTCTTGAGTCTCTGCACCGCCGGGTGCACGTCGTGCCACTCCTTCTCCGACTCGTCGGCGTCGTCCGGGTCGTTGGCGTATTCCAGCACGCTCTGGCTGAAGAGCATGGCCTGGTGGTCGGCGTCCTTCTTGATCTTGTTCGTCTCGTAGACGACGGCCAGCTTCGCGAAATAGTCCTCCGGGATCATGCGCGCGAAGGCGGAGACGAGCTGGTCTGCGGCGCGCCTCGCCGCGGCGAGCGTGATCGGCTTAGGCGCATCTTCGTCCGCGTCCTCGATGCTGCTGCGCACGAGCGTCATCAGGTCGCGCGGGTGGCCGCCGCATATCTGACAGAAATACTCGACGGCATCCTGCTCGCAGAGCGCGTCCGCGTCCATGCGCGAGCGGATGATCTCTTCCAGCCGCTTCATCCCCTCCTCTGACGGGCCGCCGCCCTTGCCGCGCGGCTCGTGCGTCTTAATCATCGGCAGCACGTGCCTGCGGTCAAAAATCCCGTCGAGCGCCCGCGCGCTCAGACCGTACATCATCGAGATGGGCACGGTGTAGATGGTGCGGCAGCGGAGCGCGCAGAGTTGGTCGCCGTGCTCTATGAAGAGCGCGTCGTGGGAGGTGAGGTCGTCGCCGAGGTCTTTGCGCGTGACGCGGTCGAGGTTGTCCACGATGACGACCACGCCCTTCTGACCCCTCCTCTGCACTTCGACGTCGGCGCGGTTGAGGAGGTCGTTAAGCCCACCGATCAGTTGCGGGATCCTGCTGTCCAGCTTTTGACGAATCTGTCTCTTGATTTCGTCGCCCGTCTTTATCTGCTCCGTCACCCTCGCCAGCGCGTGCCCCAGGAGGGGAATCTTTTCCGACAGGGAGGCGCCGACCTCCATCTCCGTCTTCAACTCATGTTCGACCCTCTTCCACTCGCTCGTTTCGTAGATGACCTCCGCGAACCACGCCTCGACAGTTTTAAGGGCGTTGCCGAGGTCTATCTCATCCTTGCCCGTCTGCGCGATGACGCGGCGCGCGATTGAGAGCAGCAGGTCGGTGTAGGCTTGAGCGGCTCGGTAGGGTTGGCGGCGTTGTAAGCGTCGCGCAGGGTTTTGGCCGGGGGCATATGGCTGACCTCTTCGGGGAGTTCTCTCGCTCGTCGTGGCGGCATTCTACTATCGCGGCGCGGCTTGCGGTCAGGGAGTTCCGGGGGCCGGCGGCGGCTGACGTTTTGTCAGTGGGTGGACATTTTGTCAGCCGGGACTGTCACGGGCGGGCGGGCCGCCTCGGCGGCGGGCGGCGGGCGGGGCGGGCGAACGTTCAGGCGGCCAACGGTTTACGCCTGAAGCGGCCGGGCGGGGGCGGCGCGGTACGGGGGTTGTTAAGGGCGTGTGTGCCGGGCCGTGTGTGTTTAGCGAGCTGACCCGGGAAGTTTCATTCGAGTAAAGGAATTAAACAGATGGCGCGCGTGATGATTTGCGATGACGACCGGGCGGCGGCCGAGCAGTTGTTGAGGGCGCTGCGCGCGGCCGGGCACGAGGCCCAGAGTTGTCGCCACACGATGGACGTGCTGAGGTCGGCCGCGCGCGGCGACTTCGACCTCATCGCCGTCGGGCTGGACATGGCCGGCTTCGGCCGCAGCGGCGCCGTCGCCGCGCTGGCCGAGCTGGCCCCGGCGACCGCGCTCATCGCCTTCCACGACCGGCCTTCCGAGATCATGCGGGCGCACGCGCACTCGCGCCTCGCCGCGGTGCTGCCGCGACCCGTCCGCGTCCGCGACTTCATGTACGCCGTCGCCTGCGCCCTTAAAGAGGAGGCGATGGCCGACCCCGCCTGAGGTGGGCGCCCACTTCTTCATGCCCTGAACGCACCTCGCTCTTTTAACCCGCGCCCGCCGAAAGCGTAAGCACGCCGCAAGCCCCGCGCCTCAACCTTAGTAACACCATCGGAGGAGAGAACAATGAACAGACTCAAGGACAGACGGGCCGCCGCCCCCCTGCTCGCGCTCTGCGTCGTCGCCCTGGTCGGCGGCGCGGCGTTCGCGCAGCGGCAGCTCAAGGCCGCGGCCAACTCCGGGCGGCCCGAGATCAAGGTCGCGCTGGCCGGCGCGGTCGAGCGCGGCGGCGCCCGCCTCGCGCTCGACAAGGTCGAGGACGTCAAGCCGGGCGAAATCCTCGACTGGCAGATCGTCTCGTCGAACGAGGGCACGGGCGCGGCGCGCGACTACAAGGCCGTCGGCCACATCCCGGCCGGCACCGTCCTCGTCGGCGGCTCGGCGGCCGGCGAGAACGGCTCGCAGGTCACCTACTCCATCGACGGCGGCAAGACCTTCTCGACGCAGCCCGTGGTCGAAGAGCGGCAGCCGGACGGCACCGTGAAGAGGGTGCCGGCCCCCGTCTCGATGTACACCGAGGTGCGCTACGAGTGGTCGGACGCGCTCGCCCCCGGCGGCAAGCTGTCTGCCTCATACAAGGTGCGCGTCAAGTGACAGAGGGAACCCGCGCGGCCTGAGCGCACGGCCGGGCAGTCCACGAGCCCGGCACCTGCCTGAGCGCGGCCGCCCAACTCCCACCGACCACCGGAAGGAACCAACGAAGATGAATAAGAGAAACACCCCCCCCACACGCCTGCGCGCGCTCCCCGGTGTGCTGCTGGCCCTCGCCGCGCTGTGCCTCTCGGCCGCGCCCGCGCTGGGCCAGGCCACCTCGGGCGGCACGACCATCTCGAACCAGGCTTCGGCCACCTACTCCGACGGCACCAACAGCTACTCGGTCAACTCGAACACCGTGACCGTCACGGTCGCCAACGTCGCGGGCCTCTCCATCTCGCCCGACGGCGGCTCGGTGCCGACGGTCGTCGCCGGCCAGACGGGCGTCGACTTCACCTTCACCGTCACCAACTCGGGCAACTTCGCCACGCAGGTCCGCTTCCCCGCGGGCGGCGCGGCCGTCGTCCCCTCCGCCGGGCTCACCGTCACGCAGGCCGTCATCGACGTGAACGGCAACGGCATCGACGGGGGCGACGTCGACATCTTCGGCAACGGCTCGGCGGTGCTCTACCCTTCGGCGTCGCCGTACCTGGCGCGCAACGCCTCCTTCAACGTCGTCGTCCGCGCGACCGTCGGCTCGTCGGTCTCGTCCGGCACGAACCTGAGCGTCACGCTCGGCGACGCCTCGGGCGACAACGTCGCCTCGAACGGCTCGGCGGCGGAAGTCCGCACGTCGGTGCCTTCGGGCGTCACGCTGACGGGCAGCGAGTCGGAGGCCGTCGGCAGCATCTCGACGCAGGTCGAGAACGACGCGCAGCTCCGCCTGAACCTGACGGCGCCGACCGGCCCCGTCGCGCTCGGCTCGAACGTCACCTACACCTGGTCGGTGGACAACACGGGCGGCGCCCGCCCCGTCGGGACGCGCACGCTCACGAACGCGCCCGCGGGCTCGACCACCGGCGTCTTCGTCATCGCGCCCGTGCCGCAGCGCACGACCTTCTCGTCGGCGACCGGCCCGGCCGGCACGACCGTCCTCTACACGAACTCGGCGATGGGCCTCGACCCGGTGACGGGCGCGGTCTGGACGAGCACGCCGCCCGCGGGCGTCACGCGCGTGGCCTTCCTCGTCAACGGCGGCAGCCCGCTCACCGCCGGCTCGTCGGTGACGAACCTCCAGATGGTCGTCACGGTCAACACCGGCATCAACGCCACGCTGCCCCTCTACGAGATCGGCGACGCGTTCGGCCGCACCTCGATTAACACCAACCTGACCGACCAGTCGGGCGACACGGCCTACAACCAGGGCGACGGCAACGCGAACTTCGACGAGCCGAAGCGCGGCGTGCCGCCGGCGGCCGACGAGGCGGCCAACCCGCCGAAGGGCTTCCAGCTCCCGACGACGCTGACGCAGGCCGGACTCGTCAGGCTCGGGCCTTCGGGCGCGCCCTCGGCGGTCGGCCCCAGCAGCAACAACGACGACTACACCAACAAGTCGGTGGCGCCCCTGGTCATCGCGGGGCTGTCGCACCTCGACACCATCCCGCAGACGAGCGTGGACTTCACCAACACGGTGCAGAACGTCGGCAACGCCGACGACACGTTCACCTTCACCGCCCCGACCGTGCCGACGAACTTCGAAGTCCGCATCAGCACGAACGGCGGCACGTCCTTCACGCTGCTCTCGGGCGGCGGCAGCGCCACGCTCGCCGTGCCCTTCGGCTCGACGGCCAACGTCATCGTGCGCGTCACGGCGCCCGCGGGCACGGCCGTCCTCCAGGCGGGCGGCTTCAACGTGGTGGTGCGCGCCACCTCGGGCCTGACCCCTTCGGAGTCGAACGACACGCACGACAACTACTACACGGGCTTCCTGAAGCTCGTGAAGACGGTGACGGTCGACAACCAGACCACCGTGGGCGGCCCGACCGACCCCGTCCCCGGCGCGCAGCTCGTCTACGCCATCGCCTACTCGAACATCTCTACGGGCGGCGGCGGCGCGGGCTGCGTCAACCTCGTGGCCTCCTCGGTGGTCATCACCGAGCGCGGCGACGTGCTCCCGAACAACTGGGCGACGACCACCACGCAGGTCACGAGCCCGATGCCCTCGGACTCCAACGGCGGCCCGACCAGCGTCGTGGACGAGTCCACCAACGTCGCCGTGACGGCCACGACCGTCAGGCTCAAGGACACCGTCCCCGGCAACCTGAACCCCGGCGACTCCGGCACGTTCACGTTCCGCCGTCGGATCAACAGCAACAACTAAGGGAGGGGGCCGGAGGTTAGAGGATAGAGGTTGACCCAAACCCGACTCTGACCTCCGACGCCGGCCCCTAACCCGCAGCCCCAGCGTTAAGGTCTTCTCCGATGATTAACGCCCGCCCCCGCATCCTCCTCCGCGCCTTCGCGCTCCTCTTCGCCCTCGCCGCAACGGCGGCGGGCGCGGGGGTCGCGGCCGCGCGCGAGGGGGGCGCGGGGGCGGGCGTCGTAATCTCCAACCGCGCGGAGGCGACCTACGCCGACGAGACGGGGCAGGAGTTTTTGACCGTCTCGCCGACCGTCTCCGTGACGGTCTCGACCGTCGCCGCCGTCACCGTCACCCCCGACGAGACGGAACCCTCGGCCAGCGTCGGGCCGAACGAGCGGGTCACACGCCTCTTCCGCGTCTGCAACACGGGCAACACGCCCGACTTCTACACCATCGCCTCGGCCGAAGTCTCGGCCCCGGCCGCGCTCGTCTCGCTCCACTTCGACGTGGACGGCTCGGGCGCGCTCGACCCGAACGACCGCCCCGTCACGCTCGACGCGACGATGAGCCCCAGGCTCGCGCGCGGGCAGTGTGTCGGGGTGCTCGCCGTCGTGGACGCGAACGCCGGCCGCCTGGGCGAGCAGTTCACCATCCGCATCGTCGCCCGCTCCTCCGTCGCCGACGCTCTGAACGCGGGCGCGCAGGACGCGGGCACCGTCGTCAACGCCTACGGCAACGGCGCGCGGCTCACCTCCCCCTCCGACCCGGGCCTCCCGCCCGTCAAGCTCGTCGAGGGCAAAGGGCGCGTCACGACCTCGCCC
This sequence comes from Pyrinomonadaceae bacterium, assembly GCA_036389235.1. Classification (GTDB taxonomy): domain Bacteria; phylum Acidobacteriota; class Blastocatellia; order Pyrinomonadales; family Pyrinomonadaceae; genus QHXN01. Next base: position 6,589 of record DASVQJ010000042.1, read on the forward strand.
GGCCAGGCGCTCGACTACACGGTCACCTTCCGCAACAGCGGCGACGGCGTCGCGCGCAACGTCGTGCTGCGCGACGAACTGCCCGACGGCCTCGACTACGTCCGCGACACGCTGCGCCTGAACGGCCGCGCGCTCACGGACAACGCGGACGGCGACGAGGGCTCCGTCGCCGGCCGCCTCGTAGAGGTGCGCGTCGCGCAGTTCGCGGTCGGCGAAGTCTTGGAAGTCTCGTTCCAGGGTCGCGTCGCGCCGGGGCTGGCGAACGGCTCGGGCGTCGTCAACACGGCGGCCGTCGGGGCCGACAACGCGCCCTCCGTTTCGAGCACCTCGGCCACGGTCGTCGCGAGCCCGTTCGGCGTCGTCTACCAGGGCCGCACCGCGGGCACGCCCGTCCCCGGCGCGCGCGTCTCGCTCGTCGCCGACTCGACGAGCGGCGCGCTCGTCCCCTTCGAGGTGGGCGCCGGGCTCGAACCGAACAACGACAACGCGAACCCGTTCGCGGCCGACGGGGGCGGGCGCTGGAGCTTCGTCCTCTCGGACGCGCAGCTCGGCACGCCCGCGAGCCCCGCGCGCTACTTCCTCAACGTGACGGCGCCGGGTTACCGCTCGCGCCTCATCGAGACGACGATTGCGCCCGACGGCGCGGGTCTCTTCTCGCTCCTCGTGCGCGCGCTCGACGGGCTGCCCGTCGCGCAGGCCGGCGGCTTCGGGCTGACCGAGGAGCAGGTCGACATCCGGCGCCTCGCGGCCTACGCGCTGAACGTGCCGATGTTCGAGACCTCTTCGCTGGAGATTACGAAGAGCGCCGACCGGCCTTCGGCCGAGGTCGGCGACACCGTCACCTACCGCGTGGAGCTGCGCAACGCGACGCCCGTCGCGCTCGACGGCGCGGAGGTGCGCGACCAGCTCCCGCAGTCGTTCCACTACGCCGAAGGCACGGCGCTCCTGGAGAACCCGCCCGCGCCCGCGCGCAGCGTCGAGCCCGAACCGGCGGCGGACGACACCCTCGTCTTCCGCCTCGGGCGTATCGAGGCGGGCGCGCGCGTCACGCTCGTCTACCGCGTGCGCGTCGGCGCCAACGCGCGCGAGGGCGAACAGTTCAACACGGCTTCCGCGGCGGGGGCGCTCTCGAACGGAGAGCGTGTGTCCACCCCCCGGGCACGCGCGAGTGTGCGCGTCCGCCGCGGCCTCTTCTCGTCGCAGCAGGTCTTGCTCGGCCGCGTCTACGCGGACGCGAACCTGAACGGGCAGTTTGACCGGGACGAGCGCGGCGTGCCCGGCGTGCGCCTCTACCTCAACAACGGGCAGTCGGTCATCACAGACTCCGAAGGGCTCTACAACTTCCCCGTCGTCAACGAGGGCGCGCAGGTGCTCTCGCTCGACCCCGTCACGCTGCCGCCCGGCTACACGCTGGCCGAGACCGGCCGCCGCGACGAGCGGAGCTGGACGCGTCTGCTGCGCACCCCGCTCGGCGGCGGCGCGCTGCTGCGCCAGAACTACGGGCTGCGCGCCCCCGACTCCGCGTCCCCTGCGTCCTCCCTGAACCCCGCGTTAAAAAATAGCCTGACTCCGAACGCCTCCAATTCGAGGTCGCCGCTCGCCGGCTCGCTCTTCGGCCCGGCCGAAGCGAAGCCGGCCGCGGCCAGGCCCGATGCCGCGGCGGGCACCTACGAGACGACGACCGAGGAGACGCTTGAGCCGGTCGCGCCGGGCGAGGTGCGCGTGCTCTCGCCGAAGCCCGACGAGGCCGTGACCGGCGCCGCGCTGGAGATCGAGGCGCGCACCAACGCCGCCTGGAAGGTCTCGGTCGAGGTCGCCGGGCAGCGCGTGCCCGACTCGAAGATCGGCGAGACCCGCATCGACCGCAAGAACGACCTCGCCACCTTCACCTTCGTCGGCCTCGGCGTCCAGCCCGGCCCCAACCGCATCCGCGTCACGGCCGTCGGCCCCGAAGGGCAGGCGGGCAAGACCGTCGAGCTGACCGCCTACGGCCGCGGCCCCGCCAGGCGCCTTGAGATCGTGCCCGAGAAGGCAGAGCTTTCGGCCGGCGGGCGCGACTCGACCACGGTGCGCGTGCGCGCCTTCGACCAGTGGGGCCACCCCGCGGCCGACGGCTCGGTCGCGCTCGCGGTCTCCGCGGGCCGCCTGCTGCGCGTCGATGAAGTTGGTGCTGACGGGGCGCGCAACGGCAAGACCGTGGAGAAGGCGGCGGAGGCGGCGCTCAGGCAGAACGAGGGGAACGCCCGCGTCGGTTCGTTGAACCAGTCCGAGCCCGACGTGCGGTCTAAAGCAGACGAGTCGTCGGGCGGGCAGATCGTCCCGCTCGTCGGCGGCGAGGGCCGCGCCGTGCTCGTCGCGGACAACGCGCCCGGCACGGCCGAGATACGCGCGACGACCGGCGCCGTCCGCGCCGAGCGCGCGATACGCATCACCCCCGAGGTGCGCCCCGCCATCCTCGTCGGCCTCGGCGAGATGACCTTCGGCGCGGCGGCGCCCGAGCCGTCCGGCGCGGATTCGGACTCGTCCGTGCGCAGCCGCCTCGCCTTCTTCTACCGCGGGCAGTTCCTCGGCGCGAAGAACCTCCTGACGCTCGCCTACGACAGCAACCGGCCCATCAACCGCACCGCGGGGCGCGACCGCCTCTTCCAGTTCGACCCGCTCGACCGCGCCTACCCGCTCTTCGGCGACTCCTCGACCCGCTTCGAGGACGCGCAGACCAACTCGAAGCTCTACCTGCGGCTCGACCGCGGCCGCTCCTACTTCCTCTTCGGCGACTTCGAGACGGAGAACCGGCACTCGGGCCTGGCCTCCTACACGCGCAAGCTGACGGGCGTCAAAGTCCACCTTGAGAACTCGAAGGGCGACTACGTCTCGCTGACGGGCGCGCGCCCCGACACGGCCTTCGCGCGCGACGTCTTCCCCGGCGGCGCCCTGGGCTTCGCGCGGCTGTCGCACGCCGAGATTCTGCCCGGCTCCGAGACCGTCGTCATCGAGGTGCGCGACCGCCGCAACCCCGAGACGATCCTCTCGCGCGAGGCGCTCATCCGCTCGGTCGATTACAACCTCGACGCGGCGACCGGCGAGGTCTTCTTCCTGCGGCCCATCTCGACCTTCGACTTCTCGTTCAACCTCGTGCAGGTCGTCGCCACCTACGAGTACGCGGCCGACTCGATGTCGCAGGCCGTCTACACCGGGCGCGCCTACAAGAACTTCGAGGGCATCGGCCTCAAGGTCGGACTCTCCCTGGTCGAGCAGAGGCAGGGCGACTTCGGCTCGTTCGTCCTGGGCGGCATCGACGCGGAGAAGACCCTCCCGCACCGCGGGCGCGTGCGCGCCGAGTGGGCGACCTCGCGCGGCCGGGCCGTGACGGGCGGCAACGTCTTCTTCGGCAACGTGGGCGGCGGCGACGACCGCCACGACGGCAACGCCTACCGCGTCGAGCTGGAGCAGCCGCTCGCGTGGCGCGAGACGACCGTGAGGGCGTCGTTCGCGCGCGCCGACGAGGGCTTCCTCAACCCCTTCGGCCAGACCGTCACGCCCGGCTCGCAGCGCGCAGACCTCTCGGTGGACATGCGCGTCTCGAAGACGGCGCGCGCGCAGTTCTCGTTCACGGACGAGCGCAACCGCACCGAGAACGTGGACAACAGCCGCCAGACCGCCTCGCTCATCTGGACGCAGCAGTTCGGCGAGCGCCTGCGCGCGCAGTTCGGCTACGACTTCCGCCACCTCAAGGACGACCTGACGGGCCGCGAGACCGACTCGAACCTCGTCACCGTCGGCGCCGAGTACAAGGCGACCGACAAGCTCCAGCTCTCCGCCAAGCGCGAGCAGAACCTCGGCGAGGCCGACCCGACCTACCCGAACCAGACGACGCTCGCGGCCACCTACCAGTGGAACCAGTACACGAAAGTCTTCATGACGCAGCGCATGTCCTCGGCGCCCATCACGCCCATCGGCGACGTCTCGGGCACCGGCTTCGCCGCGACGGCCGCGCGCAACGAGACGGCGATAGGGGTGGAGACGAAGCTCGGCCGGGTGGGGAGCCTCAACACGCGCTACCAGCTTGAGAACGGCGTCAACGGCACGGACAGCTTCGCCGTCATCGGCCTCCAGAACCGCCTGCCGGTCCACAAGCAGCTCGCGCTCGACCTCGGCTACGAGCGCGGCTTCCACCTCGCGGGCGCGGGCGAGAGCTTCAACGCCGCGCACCTCGGCTTCGCGTGGCAGCCGGTCGAGGGCTTCCGCACGACCGGCCGCTACGAGATGCGCGACCGCGGCGGCGTCGGCTCCGTGCTCACGCTCGGCGCGGCGGGCCGGCTCGGCGACGGCGTCACCTCGCTCGGCCGCTTCCAGCTCTCGCGCACAGACTTCCAGGGGCGCAAGGGCTCGGCGATGGCGGCGACGGGCGCGCTCGCCTGGCGCCCGCTGCACCGCGACACGATGGGACTGCTCTTCAGCTACACGCGCCGCGACCTCTCGCAGCAGAACGGCGCGGGCCTCGGCGAGACGCGCGACCGGTCGGATACGCTCTCGACCGACGGCTACTACCAGGCGGCGCGCAACGTCGAGCTCTACGGCCGCTTCGCTCTGAAGTTCGGCGACACCGAGTCGCTCGGGCTCGGGCGCGTCTCGACGCTCACCTACATGACGCAGGGCCGCGCCGCCTACCGGCTCGGCCGCTACGTGGACGTGGCGGGCGAGGGGCGCTGGCTGGCGCAGCCCGCCTCGGGGACGGCGCGCGCCTCGTTCGGCTCCGAGCTGGGCTTCTGGGTCATGCCCGACCTGCGGCTCGGCGGCGGCTACAACTGGACGGGCGCGACGGAGCCGGGCGGCATCGGCCTGGCGCCGGCGCGCCGCGGCTTCTACTTCACCATCTCCTCGAAGCTCTCGAACCTCTTCGACCTCTTCGGCACGAGCAAGGCGGGGCTCGGCGGCGAGAAGGGCCACGACGAGGAGGAAGAGGAGTAGGACGACGACCCGGCGCGCGCCGGCCGCGGCCCGCGCGGTGACGGCGCTTGACCATTGCCCCGATGAGTAGAAGGACACGGCACGGAGAGGTCGGACGCGGCGCGGCGCGGCTCGCGGCGCGTCTGCTCCTGCTCGCCTTCTTCGTCTGCGTCGCGGGCGCGCAGGCCGCGCAGGCCCAGCTGACCATCAAGACGGTGACGTGGGACATCATCGGCCTCGACAGCAACAACACGGCCGTCGGCCCGAACTCCTTCCAGGTCGGCTCGCGCGTCTGCAACACGGGCGCGACGACGCTCAACAACGTCGTCGGCAACTTCGTCTGGGACTCGTCGAACGTCTACGTCGACCTCAGCGGCTCGGCCACCAACCGCGCGCGCTTCCTCGCCGCGGGCGCGTGCATCGACTTCTACTACCCCGTGGCGGTCACGCGCACGAGCGCCGCCTACGACACGACGCGCCGCTACCACATGACGGCGAGCGCCGACGGCGTCGCCGCGGTGAGCACGCCGACGCCGCGCGAGCTCTACGTCGAGAAGCTCATCTCGCAGGGGCGCAACACCGTGACGAGCATCACGGGGCCTTCGTCGGTCACGGTCGGCGGCGTCTACCAGTACACGCTCGTCGCCAGCACGGCCACGCAGGGGTACGAGCAGCTCGAAGCGTTCCTCGACCTGCCGAACGTCGTCTTCCAGGTCGTCTCGATCCAGACGAGCTACTCGGCGCCCGCGGGCGCGACGAACGACAAGTTCTACGCCGACGCGTGCGGCTGGAACAGCGTCCCCGGCACGGCGAACTACCGCAACTGCGTCGGCCCGAACAACTGGTCGGGCGGCAAGGTCGGCGGCAACCTGACCTCGGTCTACACGGTGAAGATTCTGGCGGGCGGCACGACCACGCCCGGCGCGCTCATCCTCGACTTCTCGGGCAGCAGCTTCCACTACAACAACGACTACGGCGCGGGCGGCGGCGGCTTCAGCATCACCGCGACCGACCCGGCCGTCACCCTCTCGAAGCTGTCGAGCGCGGCCACCGTCACCGCCGCGGGCGCGACCGTCACCTACACGCTGCGCGCGACGAACACCGGGACGGCCTCGGTCACGCTCAACGACTTCGTGGACACGCCGCCGACCTCGCCGGCCGCGCCCGCCTACGTCGCCGGGTCGTCGAAGTTCAACGGCGTCGCCATCGCCAACCCGACCTCCGCCTCGGGGAAGCTCACCTGGAGCGGGAGCTTCGTCGTGCCCGCGGGCACGACCAGGGATTTGACGTTCCAGATGACGATCCCGAACAAGCCGGGCACCTACACGAACAACGCCGTCGCCATGTTCGAGTACGCGCAGATCGACACGACGCAGACGACGGCCGACAACTCGCCCGCGAGCGTCGGCGTCACGCGCACGCCGCCGAGCGTCGCCCTCGCCAAGACGGTCAGCCCGACGGGCACGGTGCTCCCGGGCGCCGACCTCACCTACACCATCGCCTTCTCGAACGGCGGCGGCGCGCCCGCGTCGAGCTTCGTCCTGCTCGACCCCGTCCCGGCCAGCACGGACTTCAAGGTCGGCTCGGCCGCGACGACGCTCGGCACGACCGGGCTCACGGTCGCCGTCGCCTACTCGAACGACAACGGCACGACGTGGACGTACGCGCCGACCTCGGCCGCGGGCGGCGCGCCCGCCGGCTACGACCGCACGGTCACGCACGTCCGCTGGACGTTCACCGGTGACCTCAGCCAGACCTCGCCCAACCACGCCGGCAGCGTCGCCTTCGGCGTGCGCGTGAGATAGGGAAGAGTAGACAGTAGACAGTAGACAGTAGACAGTAGGAAGACGAAGCGGCGCGCCCGGCCTGAAGGCTGAGACGCGCCGCCTCTCTTTTCTACTGTCTACTGTCTACTGACTACTGTCTACTCCCTTGTGCTAGAGTTGTTGCCCTACCGATGACAGGCGAGAAGCTTTTTCAGGTGGGCGAAGAGGTGCGCGCGGCGCTCGACGGGGGGCGCGCGGTCGTGGCGCTCGAATCGACCGTCATCTCGCACGGGCTGCCGCGGCCGCAGAACCTTGAGACGGCGCGGCGCCTGGAGCAGGCCGTGCGCGAGGGCGGGGCGGTGCCGGCGACCGTGGCCGTGCTCGGCGGGCGCCTGTGTGTGGGGCTCGAAGAGTCGCAGCTCGCGCGGCTGGCCGAGGGCGAGGGCGTGCGCAAGGTGAGCCGGCGCGACCTCCCGCTCGCGGTCGCCGGGCGGCAGGACGGCGCGACGACCGTCGCCGGCACGCTCTGGATCGCGAGCCGCGCCGGACTCCGTGTCTTCGCCACGGGCGGCATCGGCGGCGTGCACCGCGGGCAGCTCCCCGACATCTCGGCCGACCTGCCGGAGCTCGCGCGCACGCCGATGACCGTGGTCTGCTCGGGCGCGAAGTCCGTGCTCGACCTGCCCGCGACGCGCGAGTGGCTGGAGACGCACGGCGTCTGCGTCTTAGGCTTCGGCTGCGACGAGATGCCCGCCTTCTACACGCGCCGCAGCGGGCTCCCCATCGACGCGCGCGCGGACGCGGGCGAGGAGGTCGCGCGCGTGGCGCGGGCGCGCGACGCGCTCGGGCTCGAAGCCGCGCTCGTCGTCACCGTGCCCGTCCCCGAGGGCTTCGAGGTTGACGAGCAGGTGATGGAAGAGTCCTTGTCGGAGGCGCTCTCGGTCGCCGCCGCGCGCGGCGTGACGGGGCGCGAGCTGACGCCCTTCCTCCTCGCACACATGAGCTGGCGCTCCGGCGGCGCCACCCTCCGCGCCAACGTCGCCCTCCTGGAGAACAACGCCCGCGTCGCCGCCGACATCGCCGTGGCTTTGAGTGATAAGTGATGAGTGATAAGTGATAAGAAGAAGGTAAGGCCCGGCTGTCTTCACTTATCACTCATCACTCATCACTCATCACTGAATTTCTATTGAACTTCGCCGCGCGTCCCGTCGTTCTCACTGCTGGATTACTCGGCGGGCACCGTAAACATCATCAGAGTGGCGGCGGCGCGGGGCACGCGTCGGCCTCCGGAAGGCGGACAATGAAAGGCAGAATCTTCGTCGTCGTCGTACTCGTGGCCGCCGCGGCCTTCGCCGGGCGCTGGGTGAACAGGGCGGTCGGCGTGAACCCCGACGGCGTCCGGCGCGAGGAGACGCGGCAGACCTTCAGGCTCGACCCCGGGGCGCGCGTCGAGGTGGGCAAGATTAACGGCGCCGTCGTCGTGAAGACGGCCGACACGGACACGGCCGAAGTCCACATCGTCCGCACCGCCAACAGCCCCGAAGACCTCGAATACGGCCGCGTCAACGTCGAAGCCTCCCCGTCGTCGCTCGAAGTCCGCGGCGAGCGGAGCGTCGGCGGCCTCTGGCACCGGGTCTGGAACGGCGGCGGGCGTGTTCGCCAGGAGGTGACGCTCGTGCTGCCGCGGCGCGTCGAGCTGTCGGCCGCACACGTCAACGGTGCGTTGAGCGTCGGCGAGGTCGAAGGCCCGGTCGAGGTCGCGCACGTCAACGGCCGCGTCGAGGTCGCGCAGTCGTCGGGTCGTTCCCATGTGAGCCACGTCAACGGCGGCGTGAAGTTCGGCGTCTCTCGGCTCGGCGAAGAGGGGATGGATGTCGAGCACGTCAACGGCAACGTCGAGATTCGGCTCGCCCGGCTCTGCAACGCAGACGTGGAGGCGCACCACCACAACGGCGTGCTCTCGCTCAACGTCCCCAACGTCACGATGCAGGAGCGCATGAACCGCTCGTACGCGCGCGCGCGCTTCGGCGCGGGCGGCGCGCCCGTCCAGATCAACCACGTCAACGGCAACGTGCGCTTCGAGTCCGACACCACCGCGGCGGCCGTGACTCACGCCGCCCCCGTGGTGGTCGTCGCCGCCGAGGCCCTGCCGCCGGCCCCGCCCGCGCCCCCCGCGCCCCCCGCGCCGTAAATTCTTTAACCCGCAGCCTGACCTGAAAGCCTGTCCAAGTAAACGTCCCGCGTCGAACATCTCGACGCGGGACGTTGTCTTTGCGCGCGTTGAAGGATAAAACAGGGAATCAATTAACACGGACGGACAGGACGTTCAGGACGAGGGATTGAAAATTTGAGATTTGAAATTTCAAATCTGTAATTCTTCTCGCCCCGACCATCCTGTCCACCCGCGTTCGAATTCTCGGTCGGAAGGAAACGGCATGGAGGAGAGCGAGCGGCTGTGGGAGGTGGGCGACCAGCGCGGGCGGCTGGAGGAGCTGACGGCGCGCGCCGCGCGAGAGAAGGAGGCGCCGCTCAGGCGCGACGTGCGCTCGCTCGGGCGGCTGCTGGGCGCGGTGCTGAAGGAGCAGGCGGGCGCGGCGCTGTTCGACATGGTCGAGGAGCTGCGCAGCCTGACGAGCGCGCAGCGCGAGTCGGCGGACGCGGCCCGGCGCGAGTCTCTGATGTCGAGCGCCGAGTCGGTCGTCGGCCGCGCGTCGGTCGAGGAGGCGTACCGCCTGACGAAGGCGTTCGCCATCTACTTCGAGCTGACCAACCTCGCCGAGACGAACCACCGCAAGCGGAGGCGTCGCGCCGCCGAGGTGTCGGGCGCGGAGCCGCAGGCCGGGACGTTCCTCGGGACGCTCCGCCGCGTGCGCGACGCGGGCGCGAGCGTGGAAGAGGCAATCGACCTGTTGACCCGCGTCGAGGTGGTGCCGGTCTTCACCGCGCACCCGACCGAGGTCGCGCGGCGCACCGTCCTCTTCAAGCGCGCGCGCATCGCGGCGGAGCTTGAGCGCCTGGACTCGCTGCCGCTCTCGGACAGGCGCGCGCGCGAGGCGGCCGAGCGCATCGCCTCGGAGATAACCGCGCTGTGGCAGACCGACGAGGTGCGGCGCCGCCAGCCGACCGTGCGCGACGAGATCAAGATGGGGCTCGACTACTACCCGGCGTCGCTCGTCCAAACCGTGCCCGAGGTCTACGAGGAGATGGCCGACGCCTTCCGCGAGGCGTACGGGCGCGAGCTGGAGGCGCGCGACCTGCCGCGGGTCGTGCGCTTCGGCTCGTGGATCGGGGGCGACCGCGACGGCAATCCGTACGTGACGCCGGGCTGCACGCGCGACGCGCTGCGGATGGCGCGCGAGACGGTGCTCGACCTCTACCTCGCGGCCGTGGACGAGCTGCACGAGCGGCTGAGCAGCTCGACGAAGCAGGCGCCCGAGTCCCGCGCGCTGGCCTCCGCGCTCGAAGAGTACGAGCGCCTGCTCCCTTCGGCGGCGCGGCGCCCGTTCGCGCCGCACGCGCCGGAGGAGGTCTACAGGCGCTTCCTCTCGCTCGTCATGCGCAGGCTCTCGGCCACGCGCGAGGGCGACACCGCGTCCGAGGGTTACGGCGACGCGGCCGCGTTCGCGGCCGACCTGCGCCTGCTGCGCGAGAGCCTCGCGGAGGGCGGGGCGCTGCGGCTCGCGCGGCAGTTGGTCGACCCGCTCGTCCGGCAGGTCGAGACGTTCGGCTTCCACCTGCACACGCTCGACGTGCGCCAGCACGCGCGCGTCCACGCGCGCGCCGCCGAAGAGCTCGCGCGCGGCGCGTCGATTCTCGACGAGGGTGACGCTGTCGGGGATGAACGCCCGGCCGTGTCGGGGTCGACACTTCCCCAAGCGCCCTCGGCGGAGACGGCGGCGATGCTCGACGCTCTGCGCGCGGTCGCCGCGCTCAAGCGCGAGTTCCCGCCGGAGTCGATCCGCAGCCACGTCATCAGCGGCGCGCGCGGCGCGGCCGACGTGCTGCGCCTCGTGTGGCTCGCGGAGAGTTGCGGCGTGCGCGTCGCGGCCGAAGCCGAGCGCTGCGACCCGGGGCTGATGCCCGTCCCGCTCTTCGAGTCCATCGAAGACCTGCGCAACTGCCCGGAGGTCTGCCGCGCGCTGTGGACTTCCAGGGAGTACGAGCCGTACCTCGACTCGTGGAGCCGGAGGCAGGAGGTGATGCTCGGCTACTCCGACTCGAACAAGGACGGCGGGATGCTGACGAGCACCTGGGAGATTTACAAAGCGCACCGCGCGCTGCACGCGGTCGCGCGCGAGTGCGGCGTGCGCCTTGAGCTCTTCCACGGGCGCGGCGGCACGGTGGGGCGCGGCGGGGGGCCGACGCACCACGCCATCGTCGCGCAACCCGTCGGCGCGTTCGAGGGCTCGTTCAAGATTACCGAGCAGGGCGAGGTGCTCAACTGGAAGTACGCGGAGCCGGTGCTGGCCGAGAGGAATCTGGAGCTGATGGTCGCCGCCTCGCTCGAAGCGCTGGCGCGGCCCGGCGGCGCGGAGTGGCGCGCGGAGTGGGAGGAGGCGCTCGAATGGATGTCGGGCGCGGCCTTCGAGTTCTACCGCGGGCGCGTCGCGGAGAACCCGGACGTGGTGCCTTACTTCGAGGGGGCGACGCCGGTGCTCGAATTCGACCTGGCGAAGATCGGGTCGCGCCCGGCCCGCCGGTCTTCGCAGACGCGGGGCCTGGCGGACTTGCGCGCCATCCCGTGGGTCTTCGGGTGGATGCAGAGCCGCCACGTGCTGCCCGCGTGGTTCGGCGTCGGGCACGCGGTGGGGAGGTTCCTGGAGGAGCGCGAGGGCGGGGAGGAGTTGTTGAAAGAGATGATGCGCGTGCCGCTCTTCTCGAACCTTTTGGGCGACGTGGAGATGGGGATGGCGAAGGCCGACTTCTCCATCGCGCGGAGGTACGCGGGGCTGGTCGGGGACGAATCTTTGCGCGAGCGCGTCTTCGGGATGATCGCGGGGGAGTTCGAGCGCACGCGCCGCGTGATCTTACGCGTGAGCGGGCAGACGCGGCTGTTGGAGCGCAACCCCGTGCTCGCGCGCTCCATCGAGCTGCGCAACCCTTACGTAGACCCGATGAGCCTCGTCCAGATCGAGCTGCTGCGGCGCAAGCGCGCGGGGCAGGAGTCCGAGGAGCTTGACTACGCGCTGGCCGCCACCATGAACGGCATCTCGGCGGGGTTGCGGAACACGGGGTGAGTTGTCAGGAGGTAAGGGCTGTATAAACTCCCACTTGAGGTTGTAGGGAAGGGCGGTGAACCACAGAGGCACAGAGGGCACGGAGGGGGCACAGAGTAATTCAACCCTCTGTGCGACCTCCGTGCCCTCTGTGCCTCTGTGGTTAACGAATGCCGCGCTACCCTCAAGTTAAGAGGAACTATCGGTCGGAGGTGACCGCCCGGAACGCCTCGCCGATGGAGCGGGCGCGCGGGGCGGCGCGCTGGAGGAGGTAGCCGGCCGACGCGAAGGTCAGGAGCGTGAGGAGCACGGGCAGCCACGTCCGGCGCACGGCGGCGCCGAGCCAGTCGCCTTCGCCGCGGCGCGCGCGCTTCATCCCGCGGTAGAGGCCGGAGAGCAGCATGCCCTCGACCAGTATCTCGGCCAGCAGGAGGGGCGCCGCGTAGACGACGTAGAGCGACGCGCACACGCCCGCCGCGATCAGCGCCAGCGCGAGCAGGAAGAAGACGCAGCCCTCCGAGTCCACGTCGAAGTCGAGGTCAGGGAGCCAGCCGCCCCCGCCGCCTCCGCCGGACGCCGCGCCGCCCGCGTCGTAGGCCGTCGAGGCTTGATGCAGCCCCGCGCCCGCCCCATCGCCCCAAGTCCCTCCCGCGCCGCCCCCGCCGAAGTCCCCGCCGCCGCCGAAGGAGTCCGGGGTCATCTCCGACCGGTCGAAGGAGTCGAGCACTATCTCGACCGTATCGTCTTCCAGCCCCGACGCGTCCAGGTCGGGCGTTCGGCCGCGCTGCCCGCGCCCGTGCAGGAAGAGCCAGACGCGCAGCAGCGCGATGAAGACCGCGTAGGCGAAGAGCACCGCCAAGGGGTAGCGAACCCACATCCGCCACACGCCCAGGTGGAGCATCGCGAACGACGCGACGAAGCCCGCGGCGCCCGTCGCCGCGAGTATCAGAGACATCTGGACGCGCGGCAGACTCCGGCGCATGAGCAGCCGCCGCACGCGCTCGACGCGCCGCGCGGAGGGGGGCGCCTGCGGACGCCGCGCCGCCTGACCCTTCCTGCCGGCTGACTTCGTGCGTGATGCCATGACGCCCGGAGGCGAGTCGCCGTCTACCTGTAACCGGCAGCGGCGTTAGTGCGCGCGGCCGCGTTGGAGGCGAGGATCGGGGAGATGACCATCGCGAGGATGAAGCAGAGCGGGCCGGTGAGGAAACCGATGAGGACGAAGCAGAGCAGGATGTTGATGAACTGCACGAACCAGTAGCCGAACATGAAGAGCAGCCCCACGCCGACGTTGCCCGCGTACAGGTGCCCGATGCCGAAGGTCTGTAAGAAGAAGCCGGGCAGGACTTCCAGAAGCACGGCCGTGCCCGAAGACTTGGGCGGCGCCTGGTAGTGGTGGACGACGTGCCGGACGTGCTGCGGCGGGTGGGGGTAAGACGGCGGCGGCGGCTGGTAAGGCCGCGGCGGCTGGTAAGCGGGGGGCTGATACTGACTCATCGAAGGGCTCCTTTCGGGGACTTGCACGGCTGTAGAGACGAGCGCGCGGCCGAGGTGATGCGTCTGAGGCGTCGCCGCGCGGGATAATATAGAGCCGCGCCGCGACGAAAGCAAAAGAAAGTGATGAAGGATAGCGTGAGCCGTGAGCCGTGAACCGTGACAAGAGAAAAACCGTTCTTCACTCGTCACGGTTCGCGGCTCACGGCTTTAGAAGTTGAAGGCGCCTTCGCAGGTGATCTCGGCGAGGGGCTTGCGGCCGCTGGGCGCCTCGCGCTCGCGCAGGCGCTCGGGGAGCCGCGCGGGGTCGCCGGGGCGGCCGACCGCGATCATCGCCTCGACGCGGAAGCCCGCGGGGATGTTCAGCTCGGAACGCGCCCTCTCGTAGTCGAACCCCTGCATGCCGTGCGTGACCAGCCCGAGCATCGTCGCCTGGAGCGCGAGGTTCTCCCACGCCGCGCCCGTGTCGAAGGAGTGCGTCGGGTACGGCTTCCCGTTGAAGTCGAACGTCTCCTTCGAGACGAAGAGCAGCAGCGCCGCCGCGTCCTTCGCCCACGCCTGGTTGCCCTCGACGAGCAGGCCGAAGAAGGCGGGCCACTGCCCCGTCTCGCGCCGCGCGTAGAGGATGCGCCACGGCTGGTTGTTGTAGGACGAGGGCGCCCAGCGCGCCGCCTCGAAGAGCGTCAACAGCTCCTCTTCGGTCACGCCCTCGCCCGACATCGCGCGCGGCGACCAGCGGTCGAGGAACAGCTCGTCAACCGGGTTCTGCGCCTGCGGCCCCCGTACTTCACTCCCGTCGATCATCCTTCCCTCCCCGTCCCGTCCGTGAATTTACTTGCGGCCAGCGCGATGGGCAGCCCGACGAGCAGCATGTGCCCCGCCGAGTTGAGGAGCACGGAGAACGTCGTGTATGTGAGGTTGAAGTAGACGGCCGAGAGCGGCAGCACGACGAAGTACATGAAGAAGTAGACCTCTTGGCCGTAGACCAGGCCGCAGACGACGGGGTGTCGCACCAGGAACCTGAGCTTACGGCTCAGGAGCCAGAAGACCGTCGCCCAGATGAACGCGATGAGGAAGTGCAGCACGCCGCCGAGCGCGGCCGTCAACAGCCCCCCGTCCCTTGCCGCCGCCCCGAGCAGTCCGCCCGCGACCGACTGCAACACCGGCACCGGCCCCACCCCGCGCAAGCCGTTAACGACGAACGCGAACGTGATGTCGCCCAGCCCCGCCAGCAGCCCGCCCCACACAATCGCCCGCGCCGCCCTCGACTTCTCTGCGGGGAGTTCGGCGGTGGCTACGCTCATAAGAGTTGACCCTCCTTCAAATCACTCGGCGGCAGGCTGACCTTCTTGTAGACATCGCGCAGCGCGAGTGAACACTTAACGGAGGCGAGTTCGACCACGGTTTCAAGCGAACTGTGGTCGGAGAGGAGCCAGCGGCCGTCCGGTCGCTGCACGTACTGCTCGACCTTGAACTCGTCCTGCGCGACGAGCACGTACTCGGCTAGCGACTCAATCGCGCGGTAGAAGCTAAACTTTTTGCCACGGTCGTAGCGCTCTGTAGACTCGGACAGCACTTCTACGATGACGGTCGGATTGAGGAGCGTATCAAGGTGCTCGTCCTCGAACTGCGGCTCGCCACAGACGACGACCACGTCCGGGTAGGTATAGGCGTACTCTCGTCTCGACGCAATCCTGACGCGCATGTCACCGGCGTAGATTTCGCACGGGCGGTCTGCCAGCTGCCGGTCCAGGCTGGACGTGATATTGACGGCGATTATGTTGTGCCTGCGGCTGGCGCCGGTCATGGCGACCATTTCGCCGTCGATGTACTCGCTCCTGTATTCGTTCTGGCGCTCGACGGCGAGATATTCCCCGGGCGTCAGATAAGTTATCTTCGGCTGGCTGGTCATAAAGCACCTCCGGACGGGCGGCAATATAGCACGACGGGGGGCGGCCCGGCCCCCCTTTCGGCCGGAGAAACGGGGCGGGGTGGAAACGGGGCGGGATTGGGCGTTTCCGAGGGGTGTAAGAATAACGTTGTCGGCGCGGGGGATTTGGTTTAACCTGTGCGCCTGTAACTGCCAACCGGACAAGTAAGGAGTCGGACATGCTCTCAGGAAAGCGTACCGCGGCCGTCCTCGGCGTGCTGCTACTGGCCGCCGCGGCCTTCGTCGCCACCTCGTCGCGCGCTGCGCACAAGGGTAAAGGCCCGCAGCAGCCCGCGACGCCCTCGCCCTCGCCACAGTACCAGCCGCCGACCATCCGGCTCGACTCGGACGCGCAGGTCGTCACGCTCTGCCCCGACGCCGAGTCGACGGCCAACCCGCGCGTCCGCCTCAAGGCGCAGGGCGTCAGCCCGGAGGGCAAGCCCCTGCGCTACAAGTGGACGGTCTCGGGCGGCCGCCTCGACAGCTACGACGGGACGGATGTGGTCTGGGACTTGTCGGACGCGCAGCCCGGCGTCTACAACGCCTCGGTGACGGTCGAGAGCGGGCCGGTCGACAACCCGCTCTGCACGGCCTTCACCTCGACGAAGGTCGTCGTGCGCAACTGCCCGCCGCCGCGCCCCGTCTGCCCGAACGTCTCGATCTACTGCCCGGACGTGCAGCAGGCCGGCACGCCCATCACCTTCACCGCGTCGGTCTCGGGCGGCACGCCCGGGGTGACGCCCGTCTACAACTGGGTCGTCTCGGCCGGCCAGATTCTCTCGGGGCAGGGGACGGCGACCATCACCGTGGACACGGCGGGGCTCGCCGGCCGGCCCATCACGGCGACCGTCGAGGTGGCGGGCTACAACCTCGAATGCCGCGCGCAGTGTCAGGCGTCGGTGCCCGCGCCGCCCAACCCGACGAAGTTCGACGAGGTCGGCGAGGTGGCGCGCGACGACGAGAAGGCGCGGCTCGACGTGTTCGCCATCGAGTTGCAGAACAGCCCCGGCGCGCAGGGCTACATCATCGGCTACGGCGGGCGCAACCGGCGCTTCGGCACCGGCCAGACGCGCGCCGCGCGCGCGCGCGACTACGTCGTCACGACCCGCGGCATCGACGCCTCGCGCATCGTCACCGTCGACGGCGGGCAGCGCACGACCGGCTCGCTCCAACTCTGGCTCGTCCCGCCGGGCGCGACCCCGCCGCAGCCGTAAAAGGAAGAAGACAGTAGGCAGTAGCCAGTAGTCAGTAGTGAAGAGGTAAAGGCGGCGGGGCTTTCATCCGTTGATGATGAAAGCC
>DASVQJ010000043.1:0-33890 GCA_036389235.1 Pyrinomonadaceae bacterium
CTTCTCGGGCTACGACTTCTGGCTGGAGAAGATGAATAGTTTCAGCCTGCCGGGCGAGAACGTCCGCGACGAGACGGTGGCGCTGGCGCGGGTGCGCCGCGCCGAGATGGTCAGGGCCTTCATCGAGTCCATCGAGTACCGCGGGCGCTTCGCGGGCTCGGCCGACCAGGGCAACCAGCAGGGGCCGCAGCAGACGCGCTTCGGCGGCTACTGGGCGCAGGAGCTTGCGCGCGCCGCGCCGGCGCTCTACGACCCGCTGCTGTTGAGAGTGTTGCTGTCCGACTAGGCTCAACTCTCTGTCTCTTCCCGGCGCGGCGCGGGCGGTCGAGCACCGCCCGCGCCGCGCCGGCCTTTTGCGCGGCTGACGTAACCCGCTTTCCCGGCAACGACTAACCCCGTGCCGCTTAATGTTTCGGTTTGACAACGTACTCGGGTCAACATATAGTGTGCGTCTCCCGCACAGGCTCTAGGGACTGTGTGTCCCGGGCATTCCTTTAAGGCCGAAACGCGCAGCATGTTCAAACTCCAACGCCTCGAAATCACCGGCTTCAAGTCCTTCGCAGACTACACAGACCTCGTCTTCACCGGCAACGGCATCACCGCGATAGTCGGCCCGAACGGCTGCGGCAAGTCGAACGTCGCCGACGCCATCTCGTGGGTGCTCGGCGAGCAGAAGGTGAAGAACCTCCGCGGCGGCGAGATGAAGGACGTCATCTTCCAGGGCGCGAAGAACCGCGCGCCGTCGGGGATGGCCGAGGTCGTCCTGCACATGGTGCGCGACGAGACGGTCGAGGAAGAGCCGGACATCGAGGACATCGACGCGACGCTCGAAGAGCTGGACGACCAGGCCGGCGCCGTCGAGGAGCGCCTGTCGCCCGAGCTGGAAGCGCTCGCGCCGCGGCCCGAGGCCGCTTCGGCGAACGGAGACGGCGCGGCGCCGGTCACTCCAGAGGGAGGCAACGAGGCGGCGCCGGCCGAGCCCGCGCCGCCGGCCGAAGGCGAGGTGAGTCAGGCGCTCGCCGTCGTCGCCCCGGACAACGCCGCGGCCGTGCCCGCGCCGAAAGGCCGCGCGCAACACAAGCGACACTGGCGCCCGCGCCGCCTCGCGCTCGACTTCGCGCCGGGCGAGAGCGTCTCGGTCACGCGCCGTCTCTACCGCGACGGCGAGAGCGAGTACCTCCTGAACGGCCGCGTCTGCCGGCTGCGCGACATACAAGACCTCTTCTCCGGCACGGGCCTCTCCGGCGCGCACTACGCCATCATCGAGCAGGGGCGCATCGGCCAAATCCTGTCGGCCAAGCCGATGGATCGCCGCACGCTCATCGAAGAGGCCGCGGGCATCACCAAGTTCCGCGTGCGACAGCGCGCGGCGGAAGCCCGCCTCGAAGCCGCGCGCACGAACCTCAACCGCGTCTCCGACATCATCTCCGAGATCGAGCGGCAGGTCGGCTCCCTGCGCAGACAGGCCGCGAAGGCGCGGCGCTACCACCAGATTCGCGAGGAGCTGCGCGAGCTTCTGCGCAAGGTCTACGCGGCCGACGAGCGCGACCTGAACGCGCGGCTCGAACGCCTGCGCGAAGGTCTGGACTCCGCGAACGAAGAGGTCGAGCGGCTCGCGCAGGAGTTGGAGGAGCGCGAGGAGGAGGCGCGGCGCGCGACGACCGAGGCCCGGAGCCGCGAGGAGGAGTTGTCGGAGGCGCGCGCGGCCGTCTCGGAGTCTGCGCTGAGGTTCGACCGCCGCGAGCGCGAGCGCGCCTACCAGGGCGAGCAGGTCGCTTCGCTCGAACAGCGCGTGGCCGAGGTGCGGCGCGAGGCCGAGGCGGTGCGGGCGCGGCTCACTTCGGTCACGGCCGAGAGCGAGTCGCTCGTCCTGCGCGACGTGCAGATGCGCGAGGCGAGCGAGCAGAGCGCGCGCCAGCTCGAAGAGGCCGAGTCGGCCTACGCGCGGCGCACGGCCGAGGTCGCCGAAGCCGAGGCCGCGATTGAGTCGGCCCGCGCCGAGTTGCTGACGCACACGGCCGCGGCCGAGCGCCTGGCCGAGATCGGCCGGCAGCTCGAAACGGTTCTGGACAAACTCGCGGCGCAGGCCGAGGGGCTCGCCCGCGAGGGCGAGCGCGCGTCGGCCGCGCACGAGCAGGCGAAGGCCGAGGCCGAGAAGCTACAGGGCGAGATCGCCTCGGCCCGCGCGCACCTCGACGCGCTCTACGGCGAGCGCGAGGCGCGCACGCGCGCGCTGTCGGACGCACGCGCGGAGGTCGCCGCCGCCTCGGCCGAGCACGCGCGCGTCCGCGACGAGTCGGCGCGCGTCCGCCACCGCCTGGACACGCTCAGCGAGATCGACACGCAGCACGCGCTCTACTCGCAGTCCGTCCAGCGCATCTTCGCGCCGTTGGAGGGCGACCCCGCGCGCGACTTCCGCGTCATCGCCACGGTGGCCGACGTGCTGCGCGTCGAGCCGCGTTGGGAGCGCGCCGTCGAGAGCGTGCTCGGCCCCTACCTTCAGTCGGTCATCGTGCCGACGCCCGACGACGCCGTCCGCGCCGCCGCCTGGTTGCAGGCGACGAACGCCGGCCGCGCGACCTTCCTCGTCGCGGGCCTGCACGGCGGCGCGGCCGAGCTGGACGAGGCGGACGAGTCGCGGGGCGCGACGCTCGCCGACGGGGGTGGCGCTGCCGACCGCCCCGCCTCGGATACGGAGGTCGCTCCCGAGATCGACGAAGAGACCCGGGTCGCCAGTCTGCTCGGCGCGCCGCGCGAGATAGGCGCGGTGCTCTCGCGCACGCTGGCGCGCGAGATGAGCGCGCGCGTGGCCGCCGACCTGGAGCGCGCGATGCTCCTGACGCTGCCGACGGGGGAGATGTGCGTGACGGCCGCGGGCGAGTGGGTCGTCGCCGGCCAGCTCATCGCGGCGGGCGGGCAGGCGGTCTCGGACGAGGGCGCGGGGCTCCTCGCCTTCAAGCGCGAGATGCGCGAGCTGGAGCTGCGCATGGTCGGGCTGGAGGCAGACCTCGTCTTCGCCGACGAGGCGGCGCAGGCGGCGCGCGGGCGCCTGGGAGAGTTGGAGGACGCCTTCGTCCTTCTGAACGACGAGATCGGGCGCGAGGAGCGCGAGCACGTCGCGCGCGAGGTGAGCGCCGCGCAGCTCAGGCAGGAGATCGACCGCACCGAGCGCCACATGCGCGTCGTCGCCGACGACGCCGCGCGGCTCGCGGAGGAGCGCCGCGAGGTCGAGGAGCGTCGCGCCCGACAGGTCGCGGAGCTTGAGGCCGCGCAGCAGTCCCGCGCCGCGTCGCAGCGCGCCGTCGCGGAGGCCGCCGAGTCTCTGAACGCCGCGCGCCGCGCCGCGGCCGCCGAGGGCGAGAACCTGGGGGCTCAGCGCGCGCAGGCCGCGGCCGCGGCCGAGCGCCGCCGCGCGGCGGCCGCGGAGCTGCGCCGCATGGAGTCGGAGGCCGCGGAGCTGAAGTCGCGGCTCGAACGTCACGAGCAGGAGGCCGCCGAGGCCGCCGACAGGCTCGAAGGGGTGCGCCGCTCGCTGGCCGAACTCGAAGCGTCTTCGGCCGGCTCCGAGGACGAGCGCGCGGCGCTCGAACGCAGGGTGGGCGAAGCGGCCGCGCGTCTCGCGGGGTCGCGCGAGCGCGCCGACGCCCTGACGCTCGAAGTGACCGAGCTGCACCAGCAGGCTTCGGCGGCGAGGGATTCGCGCGCGGCGCTCGAAGTGCAGAGGGCCGAGGCGGCCGCGCGCCTCAACTACGTGCGCGAGTCGTGCGTGAGCGAGCTGAACCAGCCGCTCGAAGAGGTCGCCGCCGCGCACCCGGCCGAGGAGGGCTTCGACCTCGAAGCCTCGCGCGCGCGCCTCGAAGAGCTGCGCGCCCGCGTCGAGTCTTTCGGCGCCGTCAACATGATGGCGCTCGAAGAGCTGGCCGAGAACGAGGAGCGTTTGACGTTCCTCACCGCGCAGCGGCAGGACATCATCGACGGCATCCACTCGACCGACGAGGCGCTGCGCGAGATCAAGCGCCGCTCGCGCGAGCGCTTCCGCCACGCCTTCGAGGAGATCAACCGCAACTTCGGCCAGTTCTTCGTCGAACTCTTCGGCGGCGGCCGCGGCGAGATGAGCATGCTCGACGCGGACGACGTGCTCGAATCCGGCATCGACATCGTGGCGCAGCCGCCGGGCAAGCGCCTGCAGAACGTGCTGCTGCTCTCGGGCGGCGAGAAGGCGATGGCGGCGCTCGCGCTGGTGCTCGCCGTCTTCCGCTACCGGCCTTCGCCCTTCTGCCTGCTCGACGAGGTGGACGCGCCGCTCGACGAGGCCAACGTCGGGCGCTTCACGGCGAAGATCAAGGAGATGTCGCAGGAGACGCAGTTCATCGTCGTCACGCACAACAAGCGGACGATGGAGATGGCGCGCGCCCTCTACGGCGTGACGATGGAGGAGGCGGGCATCTCGCGCCTCGTCTCGGTGAGGTTCGAGTGAGCATGCGGTTCAGGGCTCTGAGCCTGGCGTTCGCGGCCGCGCTCGTCTCGACGGGCGCGGCCTTCCCCGTACGGGCGCAGTCGTCGCGCAAGGCGGCGCCGCGCCCGGCGCCGACGCCCGCGGTTCAGCAGGTTCAGCCGAAGAAGGTCACGCAGCGGCCCGAGGACGGGAAGGGGACTGAGGAGGTGCCGGCGTCCGTGCGCGCGGGCGTCCCCGCGAAGCCGAAGGAAGACCCGAACGCCGCCCACTACGTCTACGAGTTCAAGCAGCCCGACTTCTTCGTCTACTTCATACGCATCGAGCACGACGACAGGGGGCGCGGCCAGATACGCTTCGAGCGCCGCTCCGACGCCGAGCAGACGACCGAGCCCTTCGAGCTTTCCGAGGCGGCGCTCGCCCGCGTGCGCGCGCACTGGGAGGCGCTCGGCTTCCTCGACTCGCAGGCCGGCTACCAGGCCGAGCGCAACTACCCGAGCATGGGGCAGACGAAGCTGACGATGCGCCGCGGCGGGCGCGAGCGCACGGCCGAGTTCAACTACAGCCAGGACGAGCACGCCCAGGGGCTCGCCAACGAGTACCGCAAGGCGTCCGAGCAGTCCGTCCTCGTCTTCGAGCTACAGGTCGCCCGCGAGAGCCAGCCGCTCGAAACCCCCAAGCTCATCAACAAGCTCGACACCCTCATCGAACGCGACTACCTCTCCGACCGGCAGCAGCTCGTCCCCCTCATCCGCGAACTCACCGAAGACGAGCGCGTCCCCCTCGTCGGCCGCAACCACGCCACCCGCATCCTCAAGAAGTTAGAGAAGCAAGCGCAGTGAAAATTCGGGAGTGAGTTAACGCCCGGCGTCAGCGGGCGCGAGGCCCGACTGAGGATACATGACAAGATTCGTGTCCGCGCTCCGCCGCATGCCGTCGTTAGGCGCGGCGCCCGCCCCGGCTACTCCTGTCCGGCGTACGTCTTACACCGGAGGTGCTCATCCCCTGCCGCGTGGAAGTAATCGATGGTGTTTACGCGCCCGTCCGACACGTCAAGCCGGACGCCCTCTCCCTCGTCGACGTAGTAAGTGTAGCTCGGCACGCCCCGGACATGAACCACCTTGTATTGAGCCGCGTCGGGCTGAAGTTCTGAGAGCGGCAGCACCTTCTTCGGAATAACCATCATGCTGACGACCGTGTCGGGCGGCACATCCCACTTCCCATAGACGCTCCCATCACTACAGGGCTCTCTCGAATAGATGATGGTGACCCGCTCCTTCTCAAGATCATATCTAACCACCGGCTTGTTGCCCTTACGGTCAGGCGGGCCTAACAACCGTTCCACGTCCGCGCGCGCCGAGTGCAACGGCACGATGCCGCGCCACCCCTTCGCCTGCACGACGAAGTTCAGAGCCAGGATAAGAGAAAGACCGCCGGCAGTGTTGAGCAACATTTTCACACCCCGTTTACATAGGAAAGAGCGCCTGACGCCCGGCATCACCCGCCCGCCCAAGAGATGGAGGATGAGAGCCGCGCTGATGCGGGTCGGGTGCATGCCGTTGTTATGCTGCGCGCCTACCGTAAGACAACACCGCTCCTCCCACGCCTTTTGCCTTTGCGCTTCTCCACCAACTCCGCTTCTTCGGGACGGAACCGCGAGACGCGCTTTTTGCGAACCATCCCTTCAGCAAGCTGTATCCGATAGCTTGGGTCTCCGGCGCTATGCATCTTTATAGCATCCTCAAGTACATGCAGGGCGTGGGCGCGCACTGCCGGGCTAATATCCTTTCCTAGCCGCGACACGATGCCGATGTGCCGCTCGAACAACTCCCATCCGGCGTGGCAAGGACAGAGCGAACGGACGGCTTTAGCGCGGATAGTCTCGTCAGAGGATTGTAACTCTGCTATGAGCCGCTCGGGGTCAACAGCGACGCAGGTGGCGCGTTCCTTCTTTCTCATACTCATCTCCGATGTAAAGCAATCACCAACTCCCGCCTGTGCTATCTCCGCCAGGACGAGAAGACGATTCACACGACCACGGATTCGGGGAAGAAAGCAGCATAACGCCTGGCATCACCCGCCGCCGCGCACCTCTGAAGCTGTATGACAGGCAGCGTGTCGGCGGTCGGGTGCATGCCGTTGTTAGGCGCGTCTCGCCAAAAGGATAATTTACTCTTTCCGAAGTAGGACTACTATGGCACTCATTATGGCCCACCCACCTGAAAGTGCGGCTACTAATCTCACTAACCAATGAATTGTGCCTAAATCTTTGTGTCCCTCTCTCCACCCAATGATTAATCCTGGTGTTACCCCCCAAAGCGCTCCCCACAGAGCCCCCACCAAGAACCACTTCCAAATAGATGGTGGGTATGAGTAACCCCCAGCACTACGTATCATTACAGAAGAAAGAACAAACGAACTTATAATAGAGATAGGCAGACTCGTTGAGACGGATATATGGGGATTTATTTGTGGGCCAAATAACCCGATAAAGATCGAGAACAAGGAATTTATTACCGCAAACTCAATAACATGCTTACGTATATATGCCGCCCCTCCGTTCATGGCGTTGCTACGGCCTCCTTTGTGAGGGATACAACCTATTTTGGCTCACCTATAATGGCGCTAACTTTAACTGAAAGCGCCTAACTATATATTATACCGAGTGATTCGGTCGAACTACGTAACGGGGCATGAAAGGACGAATCCTTCGCGGGTGGGGCCGGACGCGGGACAGTTGAAGTAGAACGGCAGCCTTTCACCTCTGCCGTTGGTCTCCCGGTTCGAGCAAAATGACCGAATGTCCGCCCACGGAGGGGAAATTTCAGCCGCGGAAGCCGAGAGACTTGCTTCTGTAGAGGAATTTTCCTTCCCGAACGAGGAACGTTCCTCCTCCGAGGAGGAACGTTCCTCGTTCGGGAAGGAAAATTCCTTGTTCTGGAAGGAAAATTCCTTCGCCGGGCAGGAACGTTCCTTGTTTGAGGAGGAAAATTCCTTGTTCGAGGAGGAACGTTCCTTGTTCGGCAAGGAATTTTCCTTCTTTGGGAAGGAACGTTCCTTCTCCGAGGAGGAATTCTGGGCCTCCGAAGCCCTTCGTCCCGTCCCGGAGGGCAAGCGCAGGGCTTCGGAAGGTGAAAGTCGGCGTTCAGGACTGGACGGGCGTATCGTTTTCGGGCGGGGCGCTGCGTGACTTGCGCGCGAAGCGTTTCGCCAGCCCGTCAAGCGCGGCGTCGAGTGCAAAGCCCTTACCGGCGGCGCGCGCGAACTGGTAGACGAGCAGCGCCGACGCGTACGCATCGCTCCCGACGGCCATGACTGTGTCGTTCACCCTCTCGTTGAGCTGCGCGACGGCGATTTGTACGGACAAGAGCGCGGAGTACAGCTCCACGTCGTTGCGCATCTCCCCCACGTCGAACGTCCGCGGGAGGAAGTCCGGGTTCTGCTCCGCGACCTGAAGCGCCTGCTCGACGAAGCCGCGGCTCTTGGGGCCGAAACGCGGGAGCGCGCGCCGCTCCTCGGGCGTCAGGTCTATCAGGAAGGGAAGTTGCTGGCGGATGGTCTCGATGGCGACGAACACTTTCTGCCGCTCGGCCTCGCCGAGGCCCGAGCTAATACGGTTTTCCTGCATGTCTGATTTCTCCTTGCGCGGCGCTTGCTGGTTTGAGGCGGCCGCGCGGCTCTGAGCGTTGTTGGGAGGCCGGGCGGGTCTTCCTGACTCCGCCCGGACGCTTCAGCGTTGGTTCGCTGTGACGGTCGCACCATAGCACAGCCCGGCGCGTGCGCAAAGGTTTTCGCGGGGCGGTGGAGTGCCGCGTTGGTTTTATCCGGGGGAGTTCTTATCGCAGTTTGCAGTCGAGTGTATAGCGATTCGCGGATGAGTGGTCGCGTCCGCACACATTTGCAATCCGCCATAGGTGGGAGCGAGTTAACACGGAGACGCAAAGACACGGCTTGAAGAGATTACTCAACGAGCTGTGTCTCTGTGTCTCCGTGTCTCCGTGTTAAAAGCTCACTCCATAACCGCTCGGATGAAAACCGCTTTAAGGGTTCGTGCCCGGGCCGGGCATCGAGATGCCGAAGTGTTCGAGCAGCGCGGCCGCATACTCGGCCTCACCCTGAAGCTCGCGTTCTACCCTCTCGCCGCCCCGCGTCGTGATGAGCCGCGACCCGCTCAGCGTCACGCGCCCTTCGGGCGTCAGGCGCGAGCAGACGCGGCCCCTCGTGAAGTGCGACTCCGGCGAGGTCTGGTGGAAGCGGCACATCCCTGCGTAGTCCTCGAAGGCGTGCGGCTCAAGGCCGAAGCGGTACTGCGGCTCCCACCCGCCGCCCGCGTCTTTCATCGAGAGGACGAGGCGCCCGCCGCCGTCCTCCTCGATGCGGAAGGCGCGCGCGCCTTGCGCCTGCTCCGCGCGCTCGTCGAGTAGCAGCGGCTCGACGAACGAGTCGCCGAAGCCCACGTCGGCCAGCCAGCGCTCTTCCAACGTGACCAGCAGCGCCATGTGGTCGAACTCCGGCCCGAACCCGCCCCCGCGTTTCGCAACCTCCGCCGAGAGCATCTCGACCCGAAAGCCCAGCCCGCGCAGCAGCGCGGCGAACAGCCCGTTCAGCTCGTAGCAGAAGCCGCCGCGCCCGCGCGCGACGACCTTGTCGAAGAGCGACTCGTCGTCGAGCACGACCGTTTCGCCCGCGTGTATGCTCAGGTTCTCGAAGGGCACCGCGAGCAGGTGCGCGACGTGCAGGCGGCGCAGCGTCTCCGCCGTCGGCGCGAGCGGGCCGCGGTAGCCGATGCGTTCGAGGTATGCGTCAACGTCCATTCGGACACTCCGGACCGGCCCGCTCAGGGCAGAGTCGAGATCGACTCGGCCGCCTCCTGCGACGTGACGACGGGGACGAACTCGAACTCGACCAGGTCCTGCCAGTGCGCCGCCCACTCGCGCAGGAGTCCTGGGTCTTCACACTCCATCAACTGGAAGCAGCGGCCGAAGTCCGCCTCGACCCAGCTCCCGACGTACCTCAAGCCCTCCGGCGCCATGCGCCCGCGCTCGCGGAAGCGGCGGTAGACGGCCGCCGCGCGCTCGCGCCCGCCGAAGCGCTCGATGACCATGAACAGCATCACGCGCCCTCCCGGCCTACTTCGCCCCGCGCGGCAACAACTGGTCGAGCCTTCGAAGCACGTCGGCCTTCTCGGGCGCGCTCGCCTTCGAGACCGCCGCGCGCAGCTCGGTCAGAGCCTTCCGCAGCATCTCCCGCTCCTGCCGCGCGTACTGGTCGTTGCTCCTGTTCTTCAGAGACGCGTCCAACTCCTGCGAGGCGAGCGCCTCTTTAATGCTCTGGAGCGCCTCGGCGGCGTGCGCGCCCGCCGGGTAGAGCCCGAGGTATCGGCCCTCCGTGTCCTGTAGGCGTAGGAACTGGCAGACCTCGTCGCTCTCGCACTCGCCCGGGTAGAGTGCCCCGGCGGCGTCCCAGGCGATGCGGTCGCCCAGGGGCGTGCCGTGGTACCTCTTCTCCAACTCCCAGAACGCCTCGGACTTCACGGCCCACCCGCCCGCCAGCTCGTGGTAATAGATTTCGCGCTCGTGCGCCTTCTGGAATTCGGGGTTGGACAGGCGCCCCTTCTCGTCCGTCCCCATCGCCCCGACGGCGCGGTTCAGCGCGCGCAGCCGCGCGAGTTCCAGCTCGCCCCTCGCCGTCCCGCGACCCCCGGCCAGCGCGCCCTCGACGAAGTTGTAGAGGTCGAGGCTGTCGGCGGGACCCATCTCCTCGACCTTCAGCCGCTCCTCGATGATGCGGAGGACGGTCTCGCCGCCGCGCGCCGGGTCGTAGTCGGCCAGGAGCCCGCCGAAGACCCAGCCCTGCTGGCCGCCGGGCAGCGCGACGCGATACCAGTAATCCTTCTTACCGCCGAGCTCCGTCTGCTCGGTCGAGCGCGCGTCGGCGCCGACCACCGTGCCGAGCTTGAGCCGCGTGACCTCGGCCGCGCCCGTCTCCGGCGCCGCGCGCGCGCGCACCGCCGAGGCGGTCGTGATCTTCTGCCGCGCCCCGCCCAGGCTCACCTCCTGCGCGGGGGCCGGCGCGACGAGGGCGAAGAGGCAACAGACGGCGAGCGCCAGGATTGATTTCCGGGGATGCAAAGGATTCACCTCCGTGAGTCGATGCGGGTTTCGGGACTACTCGAAGAAGTTGCGGTCGCGCCCCTTGTTCTCGCGGCGCCAGACGCGGAAGAAGACGACGACGGCCACGACGCAGACCACGAGCAGCCCGGCCATGACCAGCAGCGTGAAGGTCAGCTCCGCGACCTCGTTCTGTTCGCCCAACTCTTGCCCCTTTCAGGCGCGCGCGGGAAGCACGCTCAGGCCGCCTCCTGCTCGCCCGGCTCCTCGGTCGGGGGCGGCGGGGGCGTGTAGCGTATGCGGCGGATGCGGCGCCCCTCGACCTGCTCGACGAGGAAGAGGCCGCCCTCGTGCTCGACCTCCTCGCCGGGGCCGAGGATGCGCCCGGCGCTCGCGAGCAGGAAGCCGGCCATCGTCGTGTAGCCCGCCTCCTCGGGGAGCTTCAGCTTGAAGCGGCGGTTGGCGTCGCGGACGGCCAGCATGCCGTCGAGGAGGAACGTGCCGTCGGCTTCGGCGACGATCTGCTCGCGCACCTCCTCGTCGTACTCGTCGTTGATCTCGCCGACGATCTCTTCGAGCAGGTCTTCGAGCGTGACGATGCCCTCCAGCCCGCCGTGCTCGTCCACGACGCAGGCGATGTGCGTCTTCTGCGCCTGCATCTGCGCGAGCACGGAGCCGAGGCGCGCGGTGGCCGGGACGAAGAGCGCCGGGTGGAGCATCGACTCCATGTCGAAGGCCGGGGGCTCCTGCGTGCGCAGGCAGGGCATCAGGTCTTTCATGAAGAGGACGCCGGCCACGTCGTCGAGGCGCTCGCGGTAGACGGGCAGGCGCGAGTAGCCGAACTCGCAGAAGGCGCGCTCGCACTCTTCGAGCGTGGCCGAGAGCGGGAGCGCCTGCACCCCCGTGCGCGGGATCATCGCCTCGCGCACCTCCGCCTCGGAGAAGTCGAAGACGCGGTTGATGAGGCGGCGCTCCTCCTCTTCGAGGTGGCCGCTCTTGTGCGAGATGTTGACGAGCTGCTTGATCTCCTCCTCCGTGTAGATGGAGGCGTGCTCGCTGGAGCCGTGCATCCCCAGGGCGCGCGTCGCGGCGGAGCTCGCCACGTCGAGGAGGCGGATGGGGCCGCGGAAGACGCGCGAGAACCAGTACATCGGCCCCACCGTGAAGAGCGCGACGCGCTCCGAGCGCTCGATGCCGAGCATCTTCGGCACCTGCTCGCCGAGGACGATGTGGAGGAAGGTGATGAGGACGAAGGCGATGGCCGAGGCGACGAAGTGGCGCGCGCCGACCGAGAAGTACTCGCCGTAGGGCGGGGGGAGGGAGGCGCCGAGCCGCTCGAACGGGGTGACGAGTAACTCGGCCAGAGTCGCCTCGCCGATCCAGCCGAGGGCGAGCGAGGAGAGCGTCACGCCGAGCTGCGTCGCGGAGATGTAGGCGCCGAGGTTGTCCTTGAAGGCGAGCAGGCGTCGCGCGCGCTTGTTCCCCGCCTCGGCCAGCGTCGCGACCCGCATCCGCCGCACGCTGACGATGGCGAACTCCGAGGCGACGAAGAAGCCGTTGGCCGCCACCAGGACGAAGACCGCGAGAATTCTGATGAGAGTTTCCATCTGCCGGAAGCCCCTGGGCCGAGTCGTCGTCGTGGATTGGAAAACCGGCGATAAGCTTAGTGAAGGCAAAAGGCAAAAGGCAAGAGGCAAAGGGAAAAAAGAGGCGGCACGCCGGGAGCGCGGGCATCCTGCCCGCCATGAGCGCGAAGCGCGAAAGCAGAGAAACTTTACATCTCAACGTCGAGGGATAAAGCGTCACGGCTAAGCGTGCTCGGGCACGCTTTGGCGGGCAGGGATGCCCGCGCTCCCGGGGAAGGGGTTCGCACCTACGACGCGGGTGCCATTAACGTAACGAGTCGAAGAAATCGACGAGGCGGTTCTCGGCCCAGTGGCGGTCTTCGCCCTCCGCGCGGTCGGAGAGGAAGCCGACGTGGCCGCCGCGGCGCGTGAGCAGGAGCAGCACGTCGGGGTTGTCGGCGATTGCCGCGTCGAGGAACGGCCCGGGGGGGATGATCGGGTCGTCGGCCGAGTGGACGATGAGGGTCGGGACGCGGATACGGCCGATGACGGGGCGCGAGCTGGTGCGCGCGTAGTAGTCGGAGGCGTCGCGGTAGCCGCCGTGCGGCGCGGTGATGTGCTCGTCGAACTCGCGGATGGTGCGCACGCGGCGCAGGGCGCGCGTGTCGTAGCTGCCGGGGCGCAGCCTCCCTTTGCGGCGGACGCGCTCGCGCAGGTTCCTGACGAAGTTCCAGCGGTAGAGCGCGTTGCCGCGGCGTTCGAGCGCCGCGGCGCAGGAGTCGAGGTCGATGGAGGGCGAGACGGCGGCCACGCCCTTGAGCGCGGGCGGCGCCCCCGCCCCGTAGTCCCCGGCGAGGCGCAAGACCATGTTGCCGCTCATCGAGAAGCCGGCGAGGAAGATTTCCCGCAGCCCCTCGCGCCCGGCCAGCTCTTCGAGGACGACGCGGCGGATGTCTTCGGTCATCCCGCTGTGGTAGAGCGTGGCGGCGAGGTGCTCGGTGCCGCCGCAGTTGCGCATGTTCATGCCGACGACGTTGAAGCCGCGCCGGTAAGCCTTCTGCGCCGCGCCGAGCACGTAGAGCGAGTCGGTCGAGCCTTCGAGCCCGTGCAGGAGGAGCAGCGCCGGAGAGTCGCGCCGCTCCTCCTGCCAGCGGCACTTGAGGAGGACGCGCGTGCCGGGCTCGACCTCGAAGAGGCGCGACTCGTAGAGCGCGCCCTCCCCGCGGAAGGCGCGGCGGCGCGGGAAGTGTTTGGACGAGACGATGGTCTGCGCGTGCGGCCCGCGGAAGAGCGGGTGCGGCACGAACGGCTTCGACGCGAAGGCGCGCGCCACCTCGCGCAGCCGCGCGCTCAAAGCCTGCGGCGGGATGTGTTCGGCAACCTCAGTGTTCAAGTCCTGTCGAATCGGCAGCCGGGCATTGTGAGAAGACAGTTAACACGGAGACGCGGAGACACGGCTTGCTGTCTTATAACTTCGAAGCCGTGTCTCCTTGTCTCCGTGTTGAAAACTTCATGAAGCGGGCTCGATGTAACGACTAAAGCCGGTTCCGACCTTCCCTCACAGGAGCCGCGTCGGCTCGTTGACGGGCGGGTCGCCGGCCGGCTTCGGGGTGCTCGGCTCCTCGACGGGCGCGGCGGGGGTGGGCGCGTCGGGCGGGAGCGGCGGCGGCGGGGCTTGCGCCGGGTCGTCGGGGTGCGTGGGCGGAAGCTCCGGCTGTTGCTCGGGCTGCGGCGGCTCGGCGTTGGGGTTGCGGCTCAAGGTAACTCTCCCTCCTCGTTTGCGGAATGCGAAGACTCTAGCACGAATCGGCATTGCGCCACACGCGCCCCTTCGATTCGGAAGGGAAGTCGAAGGCGTCGGCGCGGCACGGGTGTTGTATCTACGGCGGGCGAGAGGCGCACGCTGGAACGGACGCGCGGACGCGGACGTGGCGCAGGGCGCCCCGACAGCAAAGGAGGCGAGTCATGACCACCATCGTCGTCACATACCTCACGTACGTCTGCCTGAGCGTCGCGCTCACGGTCTGGGTCGCGCAGACGCTCCACAAGAACGGCCGCATCTTCCTCGTCGACGTCTTCCACGGCAACGAGGCGCTGGCCGACTCGGTCAACCACCTGCTCGTCGTCGGCTTCTACCTCATCAACTTCGGCTACGTGACGCTGGCGCTGAAACTCGGCTACCAGGTCGAGACCGCGCAGGAGGGCATCGAGGCGCTGTCGTGGAAGGTCGGGCTCGTGCTGCTCGTCCTCGGCGCGATGCACTTCTTCAACCTGCTCGTCTTCACGCGCATCCGCCGCGGCACGACCTACGGCCGCACGGTCGCCTACGCCGGCCCCGAGGGCTTCCGCGGCTTCAGCGACACGACCGGCGAGGGGGAGTGAGTCGGGGTTAAGTTAATGGGTCGGGGGCGTGCCTTGAGTATCCCGTCCGGCCCGCTCTCGAATCCAGTTGGCGACGAGCGCCGCCGTCACGGTGACGGCGGCGCTCGTCGTGTCGATGAGCGTGACGGGCGGCTCGGTCGTGGCCGCGTGCTCTTTGAGCCAGTGGTTGAACTTGACGTGCTCGCCGATGAACTCGTCCGACGTGTCCCGCCAGGTTGGGCGCGCGCGCAGACGCGCCCTCAGCAATTCGTCGTCGCAGACGAGGCCGAGATAGTGGACGGCGGAGAACAGTCGGCGCTCCGGGAGCGCCTGCGTGTTGTGCGGGACGGCGAAGCCCGCGCCGAAGAGCGCCACGGGCTTGCCCGACTGCGAGATGTGCGCGGCCAGCCGCAGCCACAGGCGGGAGTAATCGTCGTACCCGTCTTCCGGCGTGTTGAACTCGGGCCGCCAGAGCAGGTCGGACTCAATCAAGACCGCCTCCGTCAACCCGCCCAACAACGACGCCCCCACCGTGGACTTGCCCGCGCCCGCCGGCCCGCCCACCAGCAACAGGGGCAGCCTGCGGAAAGGCCGCCTGTCTCCGCACGACGGACAGACGAGATGACTCGACCCGTCGAACTCCGGCTCGACGTGCGACAAGCCGCAGGCTGTGCAGACGTTGAACATTCAGTGAGTGATGAGTGACGAGTGATGAGTGATAAGAAAAAGCGAGCGCCGTTTCTTCTTCTTATCACTCATCACTCATCACTTATCACCTCCTCTATGCCGAGGCCGGCGGCGCGTTGGAGGTCGGCGACGACGAAGCGGATCATGCGGTAGGTGATGTGACGCGGGAGCGCTTCGCGCAGGGGCTTGAGGCGCTCTGTGCCGAGGGCGGCGGCGGCGCGCTCGATGTGCGCGCGGTCTTCCGCGGAGACGAACTGCGACACGTCGAAGGGGCGGCCGCGGAGGATGCAGTCGGCGAGGTGGCCCTCGACCGTGATCTCGGTCAGGCCGCGCTGCGCGCAAATCTCTTCGACCGTGAGCCCCTGTTCGTAGAGGGCGTAGGTTTCGTCAACGGTGCTCGTCTTCGGCGCGGCGGGCGCGCTCGCGCGCTGCGGGGTGCGCGGAGAGGTCGGGGCGTAGGCCGGGCCGGTGTAGAGCGGCGGCAGGCGCAGGCGCACCGTCGCGCGCTCGCGCATCACCTCGCCGCCCTCGGGCGTGAGCGAGATGGTGGGGTAGGCGCCGCCCGTGACGTGCAGGCAGCCGGCGGCGACGAGCGCGTCAACGTAGAGCAGTATCTCGTCCTGCGTCATGCCCGAGAGGATGCCGTAGGTCGAGAGCCGGTCGAGCCCCGCCTGCGAGAGCTTGGCCGAGCGCGAGCCGCGCAGCGCCGACGCCAGCATGCCCTTGCCGAAGCGCCCGCCCATCCGCGCCGCGCACGCGAGAATCTTGCGCACCGTCAGGCGCTCGTCCTCGGAAAGCTCGCGCGGCTCCGTGACGGCGAAGGAGTCCGCCCCGTCGCCGTCCCCCTCTTCGAAAGCGGGGGCCTCGGCGGCCTCGCGCCTTTTGCGGACGCGCGACTGCGTGGCCAGCTCCTCCTCCAGTTCGAGCCCGGCGGGCACGTGCTTCATGATGAAGCGGTCGAGGTCGCGCGGCGCGTCGAGCGGCGCCGCGCCCCCGCCGCGCGTAGAACTCTGGAGGAGGCAGTTGCCGCACTTGCCGCAGGTGCCGTCGTGCGAGCGGTCGCCGAAGTAGTCGAGGATGAAGGAGCGGTAGCAGTTCTCCGTGTAGCAGAACGAGATCATCTCGCGCAGCTTCCGCTGCTCCAGAGCGGCGCGGCGCGCGAGGTCTTCGGGCCGTATGCGCAGCCGCGTCGCGGGCTCCTCGTCGAGCATCACGACGCCGCGCGTGCGCCGCGCCGGCTGGTAGCGGAGGATTCCGGCCTCGGCGAGAGACGAGAGCGCGCGCCTCGCCTGCGCCAGCTCCATGCCGAGCGTGTCGGCGAAGTCGGCCACGTCGACCTCGGCGTCGGCGCGCTCGTTGAGCCCGTAG
Organism: Pyrinomonadaceae bacterium; assembly: GCA_036389235.1. GTDB lineage: Bacteria > Acidobacteriota > Blastocatellia > Pyrinomonadales > Pyrinomonadaceae > QHXN01. The sequence goes on from DASVQJ010000043.1 coordinate 16,545, forward strand.
CCGCCGAGCAGGGAGAAGAGAACCTGCTTGAGCTGCGCGCTGCGCCGGGCCGCGACCGCCTCGCGCGCGAGGTGCGGCGCCGTCAGCAGGCGCAAGGAGGCGCGGTTCTCGGAGGCGGTGCCGCGCTCGACGTGCCCGGCCTTCTCCAGCGTGATGAGCGCGGACTGGACGGCCATCTCGTTGCGGAGGCCGGCGCGCGCCGCTATCTCGCGCGTCGAAAGTTCTATGCGCCGCTGGTTGGTGGAGACTAAAGCCTCGTAGACTTTGGCGATCAATTCGGGCGGGGGGTACGAGCCCTCGATGAAGTAGTCCTGCGTGCGCTTGTCGGCGTAGTTGAAGAGGAGCAGGCAGACCGACTGCCGGCCGTCCCGGCCCGCGCGGCCGATCTCCTGGTAGTAAGCCTCGATGGAGCCGGGCAGGTGGAAGTGCACGACGAAGCGGATGTCGGGCTTGTCGATGCCCATGCCGAAGGCGTTCGTGGCGACGATGACCTGCGCGCCCCCCGACATGAACTCCTCCTGCGCGCGCACGCGCTCCTCGTCGGTCATGCCCGCGTGGTAGCCGACGACCGAGAGCTGCGCGTCCAGGAGCTTGCGCGTGATCTGCTCGACCGACTTGCGCGTCGAGGTGTAGACGATGCCGGACTGCCCCGCGTACTCGGAGGCGAGCTGGCGGATGCGCGCGTACTTCTCGCGCTCCTTCTCGGTGTGGACGACGCCGAGCGAGAGGTTGGGGCGGTCGAAGCCGCTGACGAAGGCGCGCGGGTCGTCGAGCTTGAGCTGCTCGATGATGTCCGCGCGGACGTACGGCGTGGCCGTGGCCGTGAGCGCGACCGTCTGCGGGCGCCCGATGCGCTCGCGGAAGGACTGGAGGCGGAGGTAGTCGGGGCGGAAGTCGTGACCCCACGCCGAGATGCAGTGCGCCTCGTCCACGGCGAAGAGGGAGATTTGCGCGCGCTGCAAGGTCTCGACGAAGTGGTTGCTGCGGAAGCGCTCGGGCGCGACGTAGAGGAGCTTGAAGCGCCCCTGCCGGACGCCCGCGATGCGCTCCTTCTGCTCCTCGAAGTCGAGCGAGCTGTTGATGAAGGTCGCCGGGAGGCCCCGCGCCTGGAGCGCGTCCACCTGGTCTTTCATCAGCGCGATGAGCGGCGAGACGACGACCGTCACGCCGTCGCGCATGAGCGCCGGGAGCTGGAAGCAGAGCGACTTGCCGCCGCCCGTCGGCATCACGACGACCGTGTCGTGGCCGGCCAGCACCGACTCGACGACCTCGCCCTGCCCCTCGCGGAAGCCCTCGAACCCGAAGAACTTCTTCAGCGCGGCGTGGGCCTCCTCCATGTGTACTGCGTGAGTCATCGGCGTGCGACAGAAAGCTAAATTGTACCGCAAACGGGGGGCGAACGCAGCCGGAGGAGAGTAGGCAGCAGGCAGGCGGCGGTAGGCAGTTCGGAGCCCCGTCAGGGGCTCGATGTTTATAGATGAGGGCTGTTATCAAAGCCTAAGCCCCGGAGGAGCGGCATGACACATGTCGCCCCTGGCGGGGCTCGGGGCAAATTTAAATCCCGTAACTATAAACATCGAGCCCCTGACGGGGCTCAACCCTTACTGCCTGCCGCCGCCTGCCTGCCGCCTACTACATTTGATTTGCCCTCGGCGGGCGGGCGTCGTAATCTCAGCCGTAATGGCTCAGAAGGAGTGGCAGTCGCGGACGAAGCGCGAGCTGATGATCGAGGTGTGGGAGCACCTCGACTGCGAGTCGGTGGGGGCGAAGGAGCTTGAGGCCGTGCGCGAGGCCGTGCGCGAGCGCTTCGGCGAGGGCGCGGTCGAGAGCCCCGCGCGCGTGGCGCGCGTGCTCGCCGACGAGGGGGCGGAGCTGCGCCACGCGGAGGTGCTGGAGTTGGACGCGCGCTGGCGCACGCAGGACCCTTACGAGGCCGCGTTCCGCAACGTCCTCAAGTTCTCGACCTTCGAGGAGGCCGCGCAGAGCATCCGCCGTCTCGACAACCTGCGGAAGCAGTTCCGGCGCAAGGGCGACAAGGCGGGCCTGCGGCGCGTGCAGGAGACCGTGCTCAAGGGCAAGCAGCGCGCGCAGATGATCGCGCGCAACCCGGCCGTCAACGAGCGCAAGCGCCAGGAGAAGGCCGAGATGGCCGAGTGGTTCACCGTCTGGCTCAACCAGCCCGAAATCTTCGAGGACTGGCTCGCCCTCCGCCTCGCTTCGAAAGACTTCCGCGCGCGGTTTCTGGAAGAGGGGCGGGCCGAGAGTTAGAACCGCCCGCGCCCCGTTCCCTCACGGCCGCCTCCTCACTCGTCCTTTCTCTTTGACCCGAAGGGTCGGTCAATCTAAGCGCATCCCAATCAGGCTGACCGGCGGCCTCGACCTCCGGGCCGGTCGGCTCCGCCCATTTTCCTCAAGTTCCCGGCCATTTTCGCCTCCGTCCGCCGGTGGAACGGGGGCTGCATAAAGGCCGGCGGAGCGGGGCGTGTGTTCCGGCGCCCCGTTGAAAACTTCGTCAAGACAAAGGATCGATAATGAGCCCCTCGAAGAGAAGAGCCTTCATCACGAGAACGCTGGCGCTGGCGCTGGCGGCCGTCGCCTGCGTCTTCGCCCCCGGCGGGCGGGCGGCACGGGACGCGCAGGGCGCCGCGCAAGAGCCCGCGGATAAAGTCTCGCCCGACCTGCGCGAGAAGGTGCGGGCGTCGCGCGCGACCGGCGACCTGCTGCCCGTCATTCTCCAGCTCGAAGACGCGCCGAGCGGGCGGCTCAACGCGCTGCTCAACCGCAACGGCGTCCACGTCCGCGCGCACTTCGACCGGCTGTCCGCCTACTCCGTCGAGATGCCGGCCGAGGCCGTGGAAGAGCTGGCCGGCTTCCCCGAAGTCAACTCCGTCACGTCCGACCGCGAGGTGACGGCCTCCGGCCACGTCTCGGCCACGACGGGCGCCGACGCGGTCGGCAGCCTCTACCAGCTCGACGCCTCCGGCGTCGTCGTCGCCGTCCTCGATTCGGGCGTGGACGCGACGCACAAGGCTTTCCTGAGCAAGACCTGCGGCACCAACTCGCAGCGCGTGAAGTACAGCAAGGACTTCACGGGCGAGAACCGCACGGACGACCCCTACGGGCACGGGACGCACGTCGCGGCGCTCGCGATGGGCACGGGCTGCATCAACGGCGGGGCCAACACGGGCGTCGCGTCCAACGCCAGCATCCTTAATCTCCGCGTGCTCGACGGCCGGGGGCGCGGGACGACCTCCGCGGTGCTCGCCGCCATCAATTGGCTGCTCGCCAACCCGAACTATAACGTCCGGGTCGCCAACCTCTCCCTGGGCGCCATCGCCACCACCTCGTACAAGCAAGACCCCCTCTGCCAGGCCGTGCGCAAGCTGGTCAACGCGGGGGTCGTGGTCGTGGCGGCGGCCGGCAACGACGGCAAGGACGCCGAAGGGAACAAGGTCTACGGCGCCATCCACGCCCCCGGCAACGAGCCCTCGGCCATCACGGTCGGCGCCTCGAACACCTTCGGCACGGACTACCGCGGGGACGACACCGTCGCCACCTACAGCTCGCGCGGCCCGACCCGCAGCTTCTACACGGACTCCCTGGGCGTACGCCACTACGACAACCTGGTCAAGCCCGACCTCGTCGCCCCCGGCAACAAGCTCGTCTCGGCGCAGTCGGGCTCGGCCGGCGCCGGCAACAACCTCGTCACGTACTTCCCGTACCTCCAGGCCAAGTACACCGCGCCGAAGGAGATGTACCTCTCGGGGACGAGCATGTCGGCGCCCGTCGTGGCGGCCGCCGCGGCGATGGTCATCCGCGCCAACAACGTGCTCACGCCCAGCCTGGTCAAGGCCATCCTGATGTACACGGCGCAGCCGCTCGCGGGCTTCAACACCTTCGAGCAGGGCGCCGGCCAGTTGAACGTGCTCGGCGCCGTCCAGTTCGCGCAGAAGGTGCGCTCCAACTTCGCGACACAGCCGCTCGGCGCCTCGCTCCAGCCGGTGACTTCGCCGCCGACGCTGCCGCCCGCGCCGCAGTCCACCATCGCCGGCTACACCTTCCCCTGGTCGCAGGGCGTGATTCTGGGCCACACGTTCGCCACCGGCACGGACTTTCTGACCAAGGTCCAGAAGGTCTACTCCCAGGGCATCCTGCTGAGCGACGGCGTCAACGAGGGCGCCTTCGGCCAGTCCCTCAACAGCACGATGCTGACCGGCGGCATCCTCTTGAGCGACAACATCCTGACGAGCGACGGCTCGCCGCTCGGCGGCGGCAGCCCCGTCCTTTCGTCGGGCCTCCTGCTCGGCGGCGGCATCCTGCTCAGCGACGGCCATTTGATGAGCGACGGCCATCTGATGAGCGACGGCCACCTGATGAGCGACGGCCATTTGATGAGCGACATGGCCGCCTCGTCCACCCTCATCAACGGCGACGCCACCGCCTGCATGAAGTGAACACGGGGGATGAGGGCAACGTGATGAGAAGAGAACTTAAACTCCCCCTCGCCTACCTGGCCGCGGTCGCCGCGGTGGCCGCCGCGCTCGCGTGGCCGTGCGCGCCGCGCGCCGGGGCGCAGACGCTCGACGGCGGCAGGCAGAAGGTCTCGGCCGACCTGCGGCAGAAGCTCGCGCAGGCCGTCAAGGTCAACGTCGTCGTCAAGTCGGCGGGCGCCTGGAACAAGACGCTCGACGACGCCGTCAAGAGCAACAACGGGTCGGTGACGAAGACCTTTACCAACTTCCCCCTGCGCGCCGTGAGCCTCCCGGCCGCGGCCGTCGAGGCTTTCGCCGCGCGCCCGGACGTGGACTACGTCGCGCTCGACCGCGAGGTCAAGCTGCTCGGCCACGTCTCTCTGACCTCGGGCGCCGACGCCGCGCGCGTCATGGCTAACTACAGCCCGGCCTACGACGGCACGGGCGTCGGCATCGCCGTCCTCGACTCCGGGCTCGACCCCAACCACGCGGTCTTCACCGTCGAATCGGGCTCGACCTCGCGCGTCGCTTTCAGCAAGGATTTTACCGGCGAGAACCGCACGGACGACCCCTACGGGCACGGGACGCACGTCGCCTCCATCGCGGCGGGCAACGGCCAGGTCTCGAACGGCTCGTACCGCGGCATCGCGCCGAACGCGAAGGTCGTCAACCTGCGCGTGCTCAACTCGCAGGGCAAGGGCACGGTCTCGGCCCTCCTGGCCGCCATCGACTGGATCAAGTCGAACCGGACGACCTACAACATCCGCGTCGTCAACCTGAGCCTGGGCACCGCGGCCGTGGACTCGTACACGGTCGACCCGCTCTGCCTGGCCGTCCGCGGCCTGGTCGACGCGGGCGTCGTCGTCGTGGCCGCCGCGGGCAACGAGGGCAAGGACGGCGCGGGGAACAAGGTCTACGGCCAGATTCACTCGCCGGGCATCGACCCCTCCGTCATCACGGTCGGGGCGGCGAACACCTTCGGCACCGACGCGCGCAACGACGACGCGGTCGCCACCTACAGCTCGCGCGGCCCGACCCGCTCCTTCTGGACGGACGCCTACGGCCAGAGGCACTACGACAACCTGATTAAGCCCGACGTGGTCGCGCCCGGCAACAAGATCATCGACGCGCAGGCGGCCGGGAACCTTCTGGTGACGCAGAACCCGGCGCTCGACGCCAACGTCTCGGGCTCGACGGCGCGCGACCAGATGTACCTGTCGGGCACGTCGATGGCGACGCCGGTCGCGGCGGGCGCGGCGGCGCTCATGCTCCAGGCCAACCCGAGGCTGACGCCGAACCTCGTCAAGGCGCTCTTGATGTACACGGCGCAGCAGCTCCCGGGCTTCAACACCTTCGAGCAGGGCGCGGGCCAGGTCAACCTTGAGGGCGCGATGCGCGTGGCGCGCCTCGTGCGCACAGACCTCTCGTCTTCGACGCCGGTCGGCGCGCCGATGCTGACGGGCTCGTTCGGGTCGCAGCAGACGACCGTCGGCGGCTGGTCTTTCAACTGGTCGCAGGGGATCGTCCTCGACCAGACCTTCGCGACGGGGACGAACCTCGTCACCAAGTACCAGGCCGTCTACAACCTCGGGTCGATGCTGGGCGACGGCTCGACGCTGGCGGACGGCTCGCTGATGATCGACTCCGTGCTGATGAGCGACGGCGTCATCATGAGCGACAACGTCCTGACGGCCAGCGGGTCGCTGATGAGCGAAGGGGCGCCCTTCCTGCGCTGCGACCAGCTCTACGGCGACGGCTCGATTCTGGCGGACGGCTCGCTGCTCACGGACGGGACGCTGCTGGGCGACGGCTCGCTGCTCACGGACGGCACGCTGCTCGCCGACGTGAGCGTCCAGGCCAGCCGTGCGCTCATCCAGGGCGACGACACCGCCTCGATGAGCAAGGTGGTCGAGACGGGGCTCCCGCCCAACGCGCCCGGCGGGCTCAAGGCCGCGGCCGTCTCGAAGACGCAGATCAACCTGACGTGGGCCGACAACTCCTCGGACGAGGCCGGCTTCAAGGTCGAGCGGTCTACGGACGGCGTGACCTACGCGCAGCTCGCCACGCTCCAGGTCAACTCCACCTCCTACGCCAGCACGTCCCTGACCGGCGGGAAGAAGTACTACTACCGCGTCAGGGCCTACAACGCCAACGGCAACTCGGCCTACACGGCGGTCGTCACCGCGACGACGCCCACGAAGTAAAAGCTCTCCCCGCGCGGCCGGGCCCCGCACGGCCCGACCGCGCGGGCGTTTATAACAGGCGGGAGGCGGAAGGGAACTCAGGCGCGCAAAGTTAGAACCGAACCTCTCTCTGACGGCCCCAACTTGAAACCACTCATCCGGCCGAACCTTCGAAGGGCTGGTGAGTGGTTTCTCGTCATCTTGACAGGCCCCCGTCAGTCTGACTGACCGATGCGCGTCTCCTCGCGCCGGGGCGGGGCGACGAAGCGCATTTTTGGCGGCTTTTTCGCACCCCGGGGGCGTCCCGCTCACTGGAATACCACTTGCAATTATGGCGGGCGCCCGCGGGCCGCCACTGCCCGCCCCACTCGAAGGCCCCGGGCGCGTTCGAAACATTCCGTCGTCCCGTCCCGAAGACGCAACCGATGCTCAGTTCCGAGACCAGACAGCGCATCTCGCGGCCGTACCTGTGGGCGGTCATCACGCTCGGCGCGGCCGCGTGCGCTTACACCGTGACGCGGCTCCAACCGTCGGGGCTGGGCATGCGCTTCGTCCTGATCGCGCTGGTGACGCTGGTCTTCGGCTCGCGCGTGTACGTGAAGATACCGCGCACGCGCGGGATGGTCTCCGTCTCCGACACTTTCATCTTCCTCACCATGCTGCTCTTCGGCGGCGAGGCGGCCGTCCTCCTCGCGGCGGCGGACGGCTTCTTCTCGTCGGTGCGCATCACGAAGCAGAAGACGGTGATGGGCTTCAACGCGGGCGTCTCCGCCTGCTCGACCTTCATGACGGTGGTGGCGCTCTGGGTCGGCTTCGGGGACATCCAGCAGCTCCCGCTCGGCGACCAGTCGCACTACATCTCCGCCGTCTGCGCCATGGCGCTCGTGTCGTACGTCGTCAACTCCGGCCTCGTCGCGGCGGGCGTGGCGCTCCGGTCGGGGGTGCCCATCTGGCAGATGTGGCGGCAGAACTTCCTCTGGACTTCCATCACGTATTTCGCGGGCGCCTCGTCGGCCGGCATCATCGTCAAGCTCATCGAGGCGTTCGGCCTCTACGCCTTCCTCGCCACCGCGCCCATCGTCATCGTCGTCTACTTCACGTACGTCACCTACCTGAAGAACGTCGAGGCTTCGGCGAAGCAGGCCGAGCTGGCGCGCCAGCACGCCCTGGAGGTGCAGCAGCACATGCAGGCGCTGCGCGAGTCGGAGGAGCGCTTCCGCTCGGCCTTCGACAACGCGACCATCGGCATGGGCGTCGTCGCGCTCGACGGCCGCTGGCTCCAGGTCAACCGCTCCCTGTGCGACATCGTCGGCTACGGCGAGGGCGAGCTGCTCGAATCGGAAGTCCGCCGGGTGACGCACCGCGAAGACCTCGTCGCGCTCGAAGAGCAGATGCAGCGGTTCACGGCCGGCACCATCTCCTCGCACCAGGCCGAGCTGCGCTACTGCCACAAGTCGGGCAAGGAGGTCTGGGCGCACCTCGGCATGTCGCTCGTGCGCGACGGCGAGTCGCAGCCGCTCCACCTCATCTTCCAGATTCAGGACATCACCGACCGCAAGCGCGCCGAGGAGCAGCTCCTGCACGACGCCTTCCACGACGCCCTGACGGGGCTGCCGAACCGCGCGCTCTTCATGGATCACGTGAAGATGGCGATTCAGCGCTCGCGCCGCTCGGGCGACCGGCTCTTCGCGGCGCTCTTCCTCGACCTCGACCGCTTCAAGATCATCAACGACTCGCTCGGGCACATGGTCGGCGACCAGCTCCTCGTCGGCATCGCGCACCGCCTTGAGGCGTGCCTGCGGCCCGGCGACACGGTCGCCCGCCTCGGCGGCGACGAGTTCACCATCCTGCTCGAAGACCTCGCCTCGACCGACGACGCCATCGACGTCGCGCGCCGCGTGCAGGAGGCCGTCACGCAGCCCTTCAACATCGGCGGCCACGAGGTCTTCACCACCGCCTCCATCGGCATCGCGCTCTCGAACACGGGCTACGAGCGGGCGGAAGACCTCCTGCGCGACGCCGACACCGCGATGTACCGCGCGAAGCTGGAGGGCAAGAAGCGCCACGTCGTCTTCGACAAGGCGATGCACGACCGCGCGATGGAGCTTCTCCAGACCGAGACCGACCTGCGCCGCGCCCTCACGCGCCAGGAGTTCTTCCTCAACTACCAGCCCATCGTCGACCTGGAGACCGGCCGCGTGGCGAGCTTCGAGGCGCTGGTGCGCTGGCGCCACCCCGAGCGCGGGCTGGTCATGCCCGGCGACTTCGTCCCCGTGGCCGAGGAGACCGGCCTCATCGTCCCGCTCGGGCTGTGGGTGCTGAACGAGGCGTGCCGGCAGATGCGCGAGTGGCAGCGGCTCGGCCTCGCCGACGAGGCGGTGACGATGAGCGTCAACCTCTCGGGCCGTCAGTTCTCGCAGGCCGACCTCATCGAGCAGATCGCGTCGGCGCTGCGCGAGTCGGGGCTGAAGGCCGCCAACCTCAAGCTCGAAATCACGGAGAGCATGGTCATGGAGAACTTCGACACGGCCATCGGCATGCTGCGGCAGCTCCGCAACCTGGGCGTCGGCCTCTCCATCGACGACTTCGGGACGGGCTACTCTTCGCTCTCCTACCTGCACCGCTTCCCCATCGACACGCTGAAGATCGACCGCTCCTTCGTCACGCAGATGACGGACAACTCGGAGAACGCCGAGATCGTCCGCACCATCGTCACGCTCGCGCGCAGCCTCGACATGGCGGTCGTGGCGGAGGGCGTCGAGACGGCCGACCAGCTCCGGCAGTTGGGCGACCTCGGGTGCGACTACGGACAGGGCTACCTCTTCTCGCGCCCCGTCGGCGCGGGGCAGGCGGCCGAGCTGCTCACCGACGGGCAGTTTTCAACACTCACATCCTACCGCGAGGAGGCGGAGAATCTCGTCGCGGCCTAGAGGTACAAGAAAGTGGTGGCAGCAACCCTTCACACCGAAGCGCCCGAAGTCGGCGCGCCCGTCGCCGACGGGCTGGAGACCGCGCGCCTGCGGCTGCGCCTCTTCACCCTGGACGACCTCGACCGGCTCTGCGAGATCACGCGCGACCCCGATGTGATGCGCTACATCGGTTACGGCGTCCCGCTCTCGCGCGAGGAGACGCTCAAGAACCTCGACATGATTATGAACGGCTTCCGCCGCCGCGGCTACGGCCGCTGGGCGCTGGAGCGGCGCGACACGGGCGGGCTCGTCGGCTACTGCGGGCTCTCCTCCGGGAACCCCCAGGTGGGCATCGAGCTGGCCTACATGCTGGCGCGCGAAGAGTGGGGCAAGGGGCTCGCGCTCGAAGCCGGGCGCGCCGCGCTCCGCTACGGCTTCGGGACGCTCGGCGTGAGCTCCATCGCGGGGCTCACCCTCCCCGGCAACAGCCGCTCGCGCACGGTGCTTGAGCGGCTCGGGATGAAGTTCGTCCGGGAGGCGCGCTACTACGACTTCGACTGCGTGCACTACGCCCTCGCCCGCGCCGACTGGCGCGACGACGACTCGTACTACCGAATCATTAAAGGCAGTAGCCAGTAGACAGTAGCCGGTAGCCGGTAGAAAAGACGGGCGGCGCGTCTCGGCCTTCGGGCCGGGCGCGCCGCTTAGGTTTTCTACCGGCTACCGGCTACTGTCTACTGGCTACTGCTTTTTTCCTTGCCACGCGGGCGGCGTGTGGGGCATCATTGGCGCGTTACTCCTTCTCTCGCGCATCAACGGTGATGCGCCCCGCGCCTCGATCTTGGCGGCGGCGTTTGGATGGGTTCGAGAGTGGGCTGATTTTAACCAGGCAGGAGCCGCTCTTCGAGAGCACCCGGACGCGAAACCTTCGCCGCGACCGTTACGACGAAGCCACTTCACGTTGGAAGCTTCTCCCGACACGCGCCCGGCCGGGCGCCAGAGGAACACACGCACATGGCGATTAAACTTTACGTCGGCAACCTCTCGTTCCAGACTTCGAGCGAAGACCTGCGCGAGCTCTTCTCGCAGGCCGGCAACGTCGAGACCGCGAACGTCGTCGAGGATCGTGACACGGGGCGCTCGCGCGGCTTCGGCTTCGTCGAGATGTCCTCGAAGGAAGAGGCCGAGGCGGCCATCGCGCAGTTCAACGGCAAGGAGTTCGGCGGCCGCAACCTGACCGTCAACGAGGCCAGGCCCCGTGAAGACCGCGGCGGCGGCGGCCGCGGCTTCGGCGGCGGCGGCGGTCGCGGCGGCTTCGGCGGCGGTGGCGGCGGCCGTGGCGGCGGCGGCGGCTTCGGCGGCGGCGGCGGCCGTGGTGGTGGCGGCGGTGGCGGCGGCAACCGCGAGCCGCGCTGGTAAGGGCGCGTTCGACCTTTACAGAACGTTACGCGAAAAGAGCCCCGGCCGGAAAACATTCCGCCGGGGCTCTGCGTATCTTGGTGCGTGCCTCGAATTCGAAAGGGCACGGGCCAGACTTTTTCAGGTGACACAATCCGACGCCCGATGAGGTGCCCCGCCTGCACGTCCGAGATCGCCGCCGAAGGCGAGTCGTGCCCCTCCTGCGGCGCGTCGCCCGACGGGCCGTACGCGGAGACGCGCATCCTGCCCGACGACTCGAAGCCGCGCTCGGGCCGCGGCTCCGGCCCCGGCCGCAAGACCGCGGCGCACACGCGCACACACTCCGTCCACACGACGACCGACGCGCTCGACAACTCGCGCTTCGTCGCCGGCACCATCCTCAACGAGCGCTACCGCATCGTCGGCCTGCTCGGGCGCGGCGGGATGGGCGAGGTCTACCGCGCCGAAGACCTGACGCTCGGCCAGCCCGTCGCTTTGAAGTTCCTGCCCGAGGCGCTCTCGGCCGACGGCGCCGCGCTCGCGCGCTTCCACCGCGAGGTGAGGGTCGCGCGTCAGATTTCACACCGCAACGTCTGCCGCGTCTACGACATCGGCGAGGCCGAGGGGTTGCAGTTCCTCTCGATGGAGTACGTGCGCGGCGAGGAGCTGTCGTCGGTGCTCAAGCGCTTCGGCCGTCTGCCCGCCGACAAGGCGACCGAGATCGCGCGCCAGCTCTGCGCCGGGCTCGCCGCGGCGCACGAGGCGGGCGTGCTCCACCGCGACCTCAAGCCGTCGAACGTGATGATCGACGAGAAGGGCGACGTGCGCGTCACGGACTTCGGGCTGGCCGGCCTGCTCGAAGAGTTCGGCGCCGGGGCGGCGCTCGAAGGGACGCCCGAGTACATGTCGCCCGAGCAGTTGGCCGGGCGCGAGCTGAGCGAGCGCAGCGACATCTACTCGCTCGGCCTCGTCCTCTACGAGCTGTACACGGGGCGCAAGGCGTTCACGGCGGGCACGCTCGGCGAGCTGCTGCGGCTGCGCAAGTCCGAGTCGATGCCGGAGCACCCTTCGACAATCGTGCGCGACCTCGACCCCCTGGTCGAGCGCGTCGTCGAGCGCTGCCTCGCGCCCGAGCCGAAGGAGCGCCCGGCCACGGCGCTCCAGGTCGCGCACGCGCTGCCCGGCGGAGACCCGCTCGCGGCGGCGCTCGCCGCGGGCGAGACGCCCTCGCCCGAGATGGTCGCGGCCGCGCCGAAGCAGGGGAGTCTGAGGCCGGCCGTCGCGTTCGCCTTAGCCGGCGGCGCGCTCGCGCTCTTCGCGCTCTGCTTCGCGCTCTCCGGGCGCGTCTACCTGCACGCGCAGGTGCCGATGGAGAAGTCGGCCGAGGCCCTGCGCGACCGCGCGTCGGAGGTCGCGAAGAAGTTCGGCTACGAGTCGGCGACTGACAGCGTCGCGGGCTTCAACGTCAACGCCGAGTACCTGAGCCACGTCGAGCAGAGCGACCGGACGGCCGCGCGCTGGGGGCGTCTGAAGACGGGGCACCCGGCGGGGCTCGTCTTCTGGTACAGGCAGAGCCCGCGCTACCTCGCGCCGTTCAACCGCGAGGAGGTGACGCCCACCGACCCGCCGCGGACGGTCTCGGGGATGGCGAACCTCTCGCTCGACATGCGCGGGCGCCTGCTCGCCTTCGAGGGCGTGCCGCCCCAGACCGCGCAGCCGCAGGAGCAGCAGCAGCCGGCGGCGCCCTTCGACTGGTCGCGCCTGTTCGCGGAGGCGGGCCTCGACCCCTCCGCCTTCCGGCGGGTCGAGCCGGCCTGGGTGCCGCCGCACGCCTTCGACGAGCGCGCCGCGTGGGAGGGCGCGTACCCGGGCCAGCCGGACGCGGACGTGCGCGTCGAGGCGGCGGCCTTCCGCGGGCGGCCCGTCTACTTCCAGCTCATCAACCCCTGGAACCAGCCGATGCGCGAGGCGCAGCCGCCCATCCCCGCGGGCCAGAGGATTTTCCTGGCGGTCATCGTCGTGCTCTTCTTCGCGATGATGACGGGGGCGGCGCTGCTGGCGCGACACAACCTGCGGCTGGGGCGCGGCGACCGCCGCGGCGCGCTGAGGCTCGCGTCGTTCGTCTTCGCGATGACGCTGCTCGACTGGCTGCTCACGACCCACCACATCCCCTCGCTCATCGAGGAGTTCAACAACTTCCTGATCGCCCTCGCGATGTGCATGCTCATCAGCGGCATGCTGTGGCTCATCTACGTGGCGCTGGAGCCCTACGTGCGGCGGCGCTGGCCGGGGAGGATCATCGGCTGGGCTCGCATGCTGGCGGGCGGGTGGCGCGACCCTCTGGTGGGGCGCGACCTTCTGGTGGGGGCGTTCTTCGGCTGCGCGCTCGCGCTGCTGGCCTTCGCGCGGCCGCTGGCGGCCTCGTGGCTGGGGATGCCCCCGCCCAAGCCGGGCGACATCGTGCTGCGGGGGCTTCTGCTGCGTTACGCCTTCAACATGCTGACGGCGCAGGTGCTCAACTCGCTCCTCTTCTCGTCGATGCTGATGTTCCTGCTGCTGCTTTTGACCATCGTCACGCGGCGCGAGCGCGTGGGCGTCGTGCTGCTCGGGCTGCTCGTCACGAGCCTCTTCTTCGGGAGCGGCAACCTCGCGCTCGACGCGGTGGTCGGGGTGGCGGCCGCGTGCGTGACGCTCTTCGTGCTGCTGCGCTTCGGCATGCTGGCGCTCGTCTTCATGGAGTTCTTCCTGCTCTTCTTCAGCTTCTACCCCGTCACGACCGACCTCACGGCGTGGTACGCGGGCGCGACCGCCTTCGGCACGGCCCTCGCCGTCGCGCTCGTCCTCTACGGCCTCAAGACCTCGCTCGCCGGCCAGCCACTCTTCCGCGGCTCCCTCCTCGGCGACTGAGACCCCTCACAGAAACGTTGGCCGAGGTCCCGGTCTGCCGGGTGCGTGATCGACCTCGGCCCGCGCCCGCGCTCACTTGAGGACGACGTCGCCGACGCGCTGCGCGAGGTCGCCGAGGCGCGCGCCTTCGAGGTTCGACATGATGACGACGGCGAGGCCCTGGTCGGGCTGCATGTGGAGGAAGGTGCTGACGCGCTGCTGCCCGCCGGAGTGGCCGACGGCGCGCTCGCCCGTCGGGCGCTTCGCGACGCCCCAGCCGAGCCCGTAAGAAGTCTCCTTGCCGTCCTTCGTCTTCTGCGGCGTGAACATCAGCTCCAGCGTCTCGCGCCTCAAGAGCCGGCCGGTCTGGAGCGCGACGGCGAAACGCGCGAGGTCTTCCGCCGTCGAGACGAAGCCGCCGCCCGGCACCTTGTAGCTGTTGTCCGCGAGCGGCGAGTTCGTCAGCACGCCCTTGTCGGTGATGCGGTAGCCCTGCGCGCGGTTGGGGATGATGTCGGCGACGCTGTCCACGCGTATGCGCTCCATCGCGGCGGGCTTGAAGACGTTCTCGGCGACGAAGTCGGCGAACTTCTGCCCCGACGCGCCCTCGACGACGCACCCCAAGACGGAGTAGCCGTGCGTCGTGTAGCTGTACTTCGTGCCCGGCTCGAAGAGGAGCGGGTCGTCCTTGAACATCGCGAGCCCTTCGGCGACGGAGGCGTAGAAGCGCGTGCTGTTGAACTCCTCGTCCGACTTGTAGTGGCGTATGCCGGCGAGGTGGCCGAGCACCTGGCGGGTCGTCACCGGCCACTGCTTCTCCGGGAAGGCGGGGCAGTACTTCTGCACGGGCGCGTCGAGGTCCAGCTTGCCGCGCTCGAAGAGCTGCATGACGGCCACGGCCGTGATCGGCTTCGAGATGGAGCCGAGGCGGTAGACGGTCGCGGGCCTGGCCGCGACGTTGTTCTCGACGTCCTGCACCCCGAAGCCCGCCGCCCAGCGCACCTGACGGCCGGAGACGACCGCCACCGACATCCCCGGTATCTTCTGCTTCGCCATCTCCGCGCCGACGAGCGCCTCGATCTGTTTGACCTTCTCGGCCGGCAGCGCCGCCGTCGGCTGCGCCGCCTGTTGCGCCGCGGCGCGCGACGCGGAAAAGAGAAGCAGCAGGCACAGGGCGAAGGCCGCGCGCACGCGCGCACGCGAAGACGTTGACGGGTTCATAAGGAATGGCTCCTCGCGTGAAGGTCGTGCGAATCGGTTACGGAGAGACGGAAGCGCGGGCGCGGCCGACTGTTAACAGGGAGCCGGCCGCGCACGCGCTTCGGAAGGTTGGGGGCGCCGCCTTACTGCTCGCAGAATTGCCTGTAGCAGTTCACGACGTCCCGGTTATATTGCTCGTCGCAGCGATTGTCGAAGCCGAACTGGGCCTGGCAGTTTTCGTAGTGCTGCTGGAGTCTCTGGATGCACTCGTTGCACCTCTCGTTGATGTCGGCGGCCCTCGCGGTGCGGGCCGGGTAGGGCTGGAACAGCACGAGCGCCAGCGCGACTAAGACCAGCGCGGCGGACAAAGATTGTATCAACCTTCTCATCTTCAAGCTCCTTCCGTTCAAGTTGGGGCCGGGGGAGTGTACGGCAGGAACGTTCCTATAATCCTTCTCCGCCCCGAAGTCAACGATTCTCCGCCAGCGCGAAGGCCCGGGCTACCCCGGCAGCTCGCCAACGCTCACCGCGAGCCCTTCTACCGTGTGAGGCCGCGCCTCCTGGCCCCGCCCGAAAACTTCGACGCGCTGGTAAACGTTGCCCGAGGGGTTCGAGTAAATCTCTATTTGCTCTTCCGGTATGTTCACGAGCCACGCCTCGGCAATCCCGGCGCGTGCGTAGAGCGGAATCTTGACCGTTTTATCCTTGACGACGGTCGTGTCCGCGACTTCGATTACGAGCAGCACGTCTGCCGGCGTCGGATGTTTTTCGCGGTAATAGTCGTCGCGCCAGCGGAGCAGTGATATGTCCGGCTGCGGCTCCGAGAAATCGTTCAGCCGAACCGGGTCTTGCACGCCGACCATAAAAGTGCCTCCGAAGAGTCGGCTGAGAAGTCTGTTTAGAAACTTCACACAGGCGGCGTGAGCGTTGCCGATTGGCGACATCTCGAAAATCTCCCCGTCGATGAGTTCCAGGCGGGCATCCTGTCGGAAGATGCCCGCCTCGCCCATGCGCTGGAACTCCTCGGCGGTGAAGGAGTATTTCGCGATTTCGACTGACATTGCCTCGCTCTCTTTGCGGTCGGGCGACTGCGCCCCGATGCCGTCTGTCTTACTCTTCCTCTTCGGCGCGGATGCGGCCCTCGGCGCGGGCCTGTTCGACGATCTTGTGGGCGATCTGGTTGGGGACGGGGTCGTAGTGGGAGAACTCCATGTGGAAGGAGCCGCGGGCGGCGGTGATGGAGTTGAGCTTCGACTGGTAGTCGAGCATCTCCGACATCGGCGCCTGCGCCTTGACGACCTGGTTCTTGCCGCGCATCTCCATGCCCTGGACGCGGCCGCGGCGCGAGTTGAGGTCGCCCATGATGTCGCCCGAGCACTCGGCCGGCGCCACCACCTCGACGTTCATGATGGGCTCCAGGATGGTCGGCTTGACCTTCTCGACCGCGTTGCGGAAAGCCTTGCGCCCCGCCGCGCGGAAGCTGTGCTCGTCCGAGTCCACCGAGTGGAACGACCCGTCGATGAGCGTGACCTTGAAGTCCACGAGCGGGTAGCCGGCGATGGCCCCGGACGACGCGGCCTCGACGATGCCCTTCTCGATGGCCGGGCGGAACTGCTGCGGGACGGAGCCGCCGAAGATTTTGTCCTCGAAGACGAAGCCGCCGCCGCGCGGCAGGGGCTCGAAGACGACCTTGCAGTCGCCGAACTGGCCGCGCCCGCCGGTCTGCTTCTTGTGGCGCCCCTGCACCTCGGCGCGCGCCGTGATGGTCTCCTTGTACGGCACCTTCGGCGGGTGGAGCGCCACCTCGACGTGGTAGCGGTTGCGGAGCTTCTCGACGACCGTCTCGATGTGGAGCTGGCCCGAGCCCGAGAGGATGAACTCCTTGGTCTGCGCGTCGCGCGTGAAGTGGAGCGACGGGTCTTCTTCTAAAATCTTGTGGAGCGCGACGGAAATCTTCTCCTCGTCCTGCCGCGACTTCGGCTCGATGGCGAAGGAGATGGCCGCCTCCGGGTACTCGATGGGGTCGTAGACGACGGGCGCGGCCCTGTCGGCGAGGGTGTCGCCGGTCTGCGTCTCCTTGAGCTTGACGACGGCGACGATGTCGCCCGCGCTCGCCTCGTCAATCTTGTCGAGCTGCTTGCCCTGCATCGAGTGGAGCGCGCCGAGCCGTTCGGCCACCCCGCGCGTGGTGTTCTGCACGGTGGCGTCCGGCTTGACGCGGCCCGAGATGATCTTCATCACGTTGATGCGGCCGGCGAAGGGGTCGGCGATGGTGCGGAAGACGTAGGCCGAGAAGGG
>DASVQJ010000044.1:0-14091 GCA_036389235.1 Pyrinomonadaceae bacterium
GCCCGCCCCGTCCGGCGGCGCCGGGGCCACGCGGCAGGCGCTGCCTCCACGGGCGCCCGCGGTCGCCGTAAAAGATGAATTTCGCCACCCGCTCTCTGCTCGAAGTGCAAGAGGCGAGCCTGCTGGTCGGGCGCGCCGCGACGCGCCTCTTCCGCCGCCCCACTTGCTTCACGGAGATGCTGGCGCAGATGGACGTGATCGGCGTCGGCTCGCACCCCATCATCTTCCTGACCGGCTTCTTCACGGGCGGCGTTCTCACGCTCCAGACTTTCCCCACGCTCAAGTCCTACGGCGCGCAAGATCAGACCGGCTACCTGGTCGCCCTCTCGCTCGTGCGGGAGCTGGGGCCGGTGCTCACCGCCCTGATGGTGACGGGGCGCGTCGGCTCCGCCATCTCGGCCGAGCTCGGCTCGATGGTCGTCTCGCAGCAGATCGACGCCATGCGCGCGCTCGGCACGGACCCGGTGCGCAAGCTGGTGGCGCCGCGGCTCGTGGCCCTGCTCGTCACGCTGCCGCTTTTGACCATCGTCGCCGACGCCGTCGGCATCGGCGGGGGCTGGGTGGTCTCGACGCAGTTCTTCGGGATCAACTCCAGCTCGTTCATGGCCGCGGTCTGGGACGGGCTCTCGACCGACGACATCGTCGGCGGCTTCGTCAAGACCTCGGCCTTCGCGCTCATCATCGGGACGGTCGCGTGCCACAAGGGTCTGGGCACGGAGGGGGGGACGGTCGGCGTCGGCCGCTCGACGACCTCGGCCGTCGTCGCGACCTCGATCCTGATCATCGTCGCCGACTACTTCATCACGCGCGGGCTCCAGCTCGTCTTCGGCCTGCCGGCCGGGTGAGCGCGGGCGAAAGGTTTTATGTCTACAGCGGACGTCGAGGAGCGGGAGCAGGAGCGGGCCGGCGCCGAGCGCGGCGGCGTGAGCACGGCCGCCGCCGAGAGCACCTTCGCGGAGGTGGACGACCGCGAACGCATCACGCCCGCCATCGAGTTCCAGGGCGTGACGCTCTCGTTCGACGACAAGGTCATCCTCGACGACCTCAGCTTCAAGGTCAACAAGGGCGAGACGAAGGTCATCCTCGGCGGCTCGGGCGGCGGCAAGTCCACGACCATCAAACTCATCCTCGGGCTCCTCAAGCCCGACTCCGGGCGCATCCTCGTGGACGGCGAGGACATCACCGAGTACACCGAGGCGCAGATGATGTCGGTGCGCAAGAAGATGGGGATGGTCTTCCAGGAGGGCGCGCTCTTCGACTCGCTCTCGGTCTACGACAACGTCGCCTACCGCCTGCACGAGCAGGGCGTGCCCGAAGACGAGGTCGAGCAGGAGGTGCGCCGGATGCTCCGCTTCGTCAACCTCGAAGAGGCCATCGACAAGATGCCGATAGAGCTCTCGGGCGGCATGCGGCGGCGGGTCGGCATCGCGCGCGCGCTCGTCGGCGGCCCGAAGATCGTCATGTTCGACGAGCCGACCGCCGGCCTCGACCCGCCGACGGCGCGCACCATCTGCGAGCTGGCGATCAAGCTGCGCGACCTCGAAGACGTCTCCTCCATCTTCGTCACGCACGAGATGAACAACGTCAAGTACCTGACGAGCGAGTACGCGGTCGTCAACGACGACGGCGAGATCGTCTTCGAGCAGGAGGGGCAGCGCCTCTGCCTGACCAACACCAAGGTCTTGATGCTGCGCGGCGGCAAGATCATCTTCGAGGGCACCGACGAGGCTCTCCACCGCAACGAGGACGCCTACATCCAGCGGTTCATCCGCGGACACTGAAAGGAGAGGTGATGAGTGATGAGTGATGGGTGATAAGAGAGGGACTTGCCTTCTCTCATCACTCATCACTCGTCACTCATCACTAACGAATATGCCTACAGCCAGGAAGCGCGTCGGAATCCGCGAGGTGAGGGTGGGGCTGCTGGTCGTCGTCGCCATCGGCGTCCTGATCTTCCTCATCCTGAACGCGTCGGGCGACATCTCGCCGTTCTCCAGGAAGATTCGCCTGCGCGCGCGCTTCTCGAACGGCGACGGGCTGCGGCGCGGCTCCGAGGTGCGCCTGGCGGGCGTCCGCATCGGCAAGGTGGACGACGTGCGGCTGATGCCGCCCTCCGACAACCCGCGCGACAAGGTCGAGGCCACCTTCTCCATCGACAGCGTGATCGACGGCCGCCCCGCCACCGACCTCATCCGCAAGGACTCGACGGCCGTCCTCTCCTCGCCCTCGATCCTCGGCGCGGAGAAGGTCATCAACCTCGCGCCGGGCGGCGCCACCGCCGCGCAGATACAGGACGGCGACCTCATCCCGCCCCCGCCCGGCGACGAGGGCGGTACCGTGCAGCAGCTCACGCAGTCGGGCACGCGCCTCATGGATCAGCTCAACGACCTCTCGCGGCAGTTCACCGAGATTTCGCAGAAGGTCAACCAGGGCCAGGGCACCATCGGCCAGTTCGTCAACAACGAGGCGTTCTACAACAACCTCAACTCGACCGTGCGCGACGTCAACGAGCTGGTCAGGCAGATCCAGAGCGGCCAGGGCTCGGCCGGGCGCTTCGTCAACGACCCGGCGCTCTACAACAACCTGACCGAGGTCAGCCGCTCGCTCCAGCAAATCGCCGACAACCTCAACCAGGGGCGCGGCACGGCCGGCAAGCTCCTCACCGACGACGCCATCTACAACGAGGCGCGCGGGGCCATCGCCCGCCTCAACCGCTCCGTGGACAACATCGACCTCATCGTCAGCGACCTCCGCCAGGGGCGCGGCACGGCCGGCAAGCTCCTCACCGACGAGGCCATCTACAACGACGCCCGCGCCGCCATCGCCCGCTTCAACACCGCCGCCGAGCGCATCGACAACGTCGTCGCCGGCGTCCAACGCGGCGAGGGCACCGCCGGCAAACTCCTCACCGACGAACAGCTCTACAACAACGTCAACCAGCTCTCCGCCGAGACCGTCAAACTCATCTACGACTTCCGCCAGAACCCCAAAAAATATCTGACCATCAAGTTCGAGCTCTTCTAGCCGCGCCCCCTTTGTCGCTGGGGAATAATGTCCTTAGCTGAAAAGGTAATGCTCATAGTTAAGAGTCACCAAAGTGGCGGGGCGCCGGCAGGCGTTCGCGAATAAAAAAGTCCTTCCGGAATGGGCCTCATCCGGATAGCCAGGCGAGAGGGGTTCGGACGTATCAGAGGCGGCACAGTAGGGGCCGGTTGCGGCGGCGGGCGCGCCCGGCTTTACCCCGTGAACAGTTGAATTGCGGTGGATGCAGGCGCCCGGGAATTCATGCAGAGAGCCTATTCTATCTGCTCCGACATGGGCACCCCCCTTTATAGATAATTGTTGACATCCAAAGCCTTTCGGAGTAAATTCCGCGCATCGAGTCGGGTCTGTGCCGGAAGCTGTTACCTCGCCTCAGGAACAGTAGTTCATTAAAGGGATTAGGATGCAGCCTCCTCCTACTCGTGCTGTACCGTTCCCCCCGCGCCAGAGAATAGATGCTGCCTTTGGCCCCCACAGGGTGTTCCAGAGGTACAGCTTTGTTGTTCCTGCTCTCAGCCTCATAATTAGATCGCACACCCTTTATGAGGAACTCCCTGGGCGGTCGTGCCGCCGCGATGGCACGACAACGCACGCTCTCAGCCGGGCGTGGCAACGTACGCCGTGCGTGCCGCGTCGGAAGGCAGAGCACCTCGGCGGTGTTCGACCGTAAGGTTTTATCCCGTACGGCGCGGGTGAAGCACGGAGGGCTCCAGTATGGTCGGCCTGACGCGGCGAAGCCTACAACGAACGTTTCCGGGTGTCGATGAGGATGAGTATTAAATCCTTACTTCTGGACAGGTCATCCGACGCCGGCCTGGTGCGCGGCGCCGAAGAGTTGACGCGGAAAATTCTTTCTTTGAAGCGCGACGCGGGGAAGTTTCCGATTTCGGCCGGCTTATTGCTGTTCTCTATACTAATCGTCTTCGGGGTGTATATCTACTACGCCCCCATCCCCAAACGCGAGTTAAAGGAATACCTCGTCTTCATCGGTGCCGCCTCGACCGTCGTCCTGATCGGCCTCAGCTTCCTTTATTACTTTGCATACAGGTTCTATGAGGATAGTTTCTATTTATTCCTCTCCATAGGCTGGTTCGCCAATCTCATATACATATTTTTCGACACCTCCATCCCCGACTCCTTTGAGAGCTTCGACTACAGTTTGCTGGTGGCCGGCCTGTCCATCTTCACCTCCATCCCCTTCTACCTGGCGGGGTTCATCTACCAGTGGAACACGATCTACTATAGAAAGTTATTGTACGAAACAATCGGCTGGGTGATCTGGTTTGCCGTCACCGTCCCGTTGACCCTGGGGCAAATCTACGGGGCGGGGCCGGAGTGGCCCGTGCACCTTAAGTTCATGGTGGCGACCCTCCCCCTACTCCCGTTTAGCATGCACGTCCTCTTCAGGGTCGGGCGGCGCCTGTGGCCGCGCCTGGGGGTCACCCCGCACGGGGTGTGGAGGGCAATCTTCCCCTGGACGTTTTTCGCCTGGGCGCTGCTACAGCTGGTCTACCCTTTCAAGCATTTCAAACAGCCTTACCCGTGGACGGAACCGGTCTTCGTGTCGGCTTTCGTCATCGGCCTGTTCTTGAAAGTCACCAACAGCATCGCGGCGCTCGTCGTCATCTACCGCGACGTCTTCATGGAGAAGATGAGCCGCCACTACATTCAGGAGCGCTTTGTCGAGGCGAAGTCGGAGTTCGATAAGGCACAGGTGAGGCTGCAGGAGCGGAGCGCCCTCGAAGACATAGGGCTGCTCACGGCCAGCATCGAGCACGACATACGCAACCCCCTCGTCGTCATCGGCTCGGAGATCAAGCGCCTGAAAAAAATGTTCCAGTCCGACCCGAACGTCCTCACGAAGCTCGAATACATCGAAGAACAAAGGCAGCAAATTTTCGACGCCACTACCATCGTCCCGCTGCTCCGCGGCAGTAACGCCTTCTTCCAGTCCTACATGCAGAAGGTGACGCTGAACGACCTCATCAACGCCTGCATCAAGGACGTGAAGCGCGAGATGAATCCCTCGAACATGTACTTCCGGATCAACAAGGATCACAAGAGCCCCAAGTTGTTCTACATCACGGCGTACGGCCCGCTGCTGAAGCAGGCGATCATCAACATCTTGAAAAATTCTATCGAGGCCATCCGGGAGGCCAACCGCGAGACCGGTGTGATCGACATTGACCTGAAGGAGGACTCTGGCTTAAAAGGAATGATTCGGGTCACCGTCGAAGACAACGGGTGCGGCATCGCCGAGAACGACCTCCCGCTGGTGAAGAGGATTTTCACCACGCGGGATCACAGAAAGCCTAACAGCGGGCTGGGCCTATTCATATCTAACAGGATTTTGGAGGTGCACGGCGGGGAATTGGAGATAGCCAGCCAGAAAGACGTAGGCACGACCGTCACCCTGCTCATACCGAAGTGGGTTGACGCCCAGCACCTGACGTAGCGCGGCCGCGGCCGGAACCGGTGAGCGGCAGAACCTCGACAGAACCCAGGCAGGAGGCAATAGCTTGAGTAGTAGCGTAAAGCCCGAGCGTTACCCACCGACGCAGGAGGAGGAGGAGGATTACGTGCCCTTGCCTCTGCTACGCGTGCTGTTACTGGACGACAACCACTCGGTGAGGCAGAGCCTCGGCGACGACCTCAGGGACGACGGGTACGTGGTTAATTGCGCCGAGACGACGGCCGAGGCGCTGAGATTCCTGCGGGAACACCCCTACCAAGTCATCTTCGTGGACGTCAACTTGCTGCCCTACGACCCGCCCGGCGACCTGTTCATCATCGACAACCAGCACCTGATGGCCGGGGCGACGGTAGTGGCCATCACCGCGCAGGACATCCTTCAAAAAATAGGGCACGCGCGGCAGGTCAACTTAACGAAGATCGGGGTGCGCATATTGACAAAGGGCTCCCCGCACTTCTCGGATGAGCTGAGGGCTATCGTGGGCGAAAAGATGAGGTCGATAAGAGCCCAGTTGCTCAACTTTCGGGACCGCCTTTACGGCGTGAGCCCGGAGGCGGACCCGCCCCCTTCGCAGGAGCAGCAGTTGCTAGACTCTCTTCGGGAGTTCCTCGTCGACTGGCTCAGGACCAGGAAGAACTCGGATAAGAGGAACATCTATTACGGCGGCAAGCTGCTGTCGATGGACGAGATTGCGGGCGAGATCGAGAGCGGCACCGAGATCGGCCGCGCTCACGTCAAGATGATCGTAAGTCTCTTCAAGCGCGTCATGGGGGCCCAGGGATGAAGCCTCTTGCTAACACTTTCAGGAACCTGCTCAAGCCACTTTTCCGGGGTTTCAACCGGGCGGTGCTCTTGTGGGTGCCGTCCTACGATTCCACCCCCTCCCCGATGGAACGGTGGCTCGACGGGCTCTGGTTCCCCTGGGGCTCCAGGCGGCATGTGGCGAAGGGGTGGGATGTCAGGCGCGACACCATAGTCCGCGCCCTGCGCGATACGGAAGGGTTCGAGCGGGTCAAAATCTTCCTGGGGCACGGCATGACCGGCGCGCTGCTGGGGCCGGCCGAGGGGAACGAAACAGACCTTTTTTCCAGCGACAGCAGTTTCAGCGTCATATACGACGAAGCCTTGATAACCCCCAACCCGAGCGCGCTCTTCGCCTTCTGTTGTCATTCCGGCGTCGACTTAGGCCCCACCTTCAGCGGCCCGCCCGGGCGTTCCTTCCTCGGGTATCGCGCCGAGGTATACGTCCCGATGCTGGATCGGCAGTGCCGCGACGTGTGGCGGACGATTATTCGCACCGTAGCCTCGGAGGTCATCAGGGACGGCACCATCGACGCCAGACACGAGAGTCGGTTGAAGGAGCTTTACGAGGGTTACCTCAACCACTACATCGTCGGCCCCGGCAAGGAGAACACGGAAGTCGCCCTCTACATGGCCATGCACCTGAACTGGCAGAGCGAAAACGTCTGCCGCTACCCTTGAACGCGCAAGCCCCGACCGAACCTTGTCTTCACCACCCCTCCCGGCCGCGCGGCGGGGCCTCACCGGCAGCAACTTCTACCTACGTTTAAGTAGAGCCCCTTGCACAAGGGAGTACAGCCGGCGCCGCGGTGATGCGCGGTGACCCGCACGGGCATTCGGCGTGTCTCCCGGCCGCGCGCCCGGGCGACCAAACCGGATTCTCGGAGCGGGTAAGCCGAGACAGCCCCGCGAGCGTTGAACTTGAGGTACAAAGCATTCATCTCCTACGGCCGCGCGGACCAGACGGTTGCCAAAGCCCTCCGGTCGGGTCTGCGGTCTTTCGTCGCGCCTTTCTGGAGCAGGGCGGGAGGCATCTTTCTCTCCTGGGAAGGCTTTCAGGCATCCCCGGCCCACCGGCCGCGCATAGCGGACGCGTTGAACCAGTCGGAGTACTTCATCCTGCTCGCGTCCCCGGCGGCGGCACATTCAGAGTGGGTGAAGGCGGAAATTAACGCGTGGCTGGAGCGCAACGGCCTCGCGCCCGACCGGCTGGTGATAATACTGACTGACGGCGAGATCGCGTGGGACCCTACGAGTGGAGACTTCGACTGGACGAAGACCACCGCCCTGCCCCCCCTCATGGGCAAGCTCTTCACGGAGGAGCCCATGTACATTGATTTAAGGTGGGCGCGGACTTCAGGCGACCTCACGCTACGTAACCCGCGGTTTAAGGATGCCGTCGTTAACGTCTCGGATGCTTTAAAAGGGGGTGCGGGCGCGGGACTCGCCGGAGGCGACAGGCGTCAACGCACCGGCGTCCTCAATCTTCTCGGGCGGATTTCATCAGTGTTCAGACGGCTATTCGGGGCTCCCGAAGAGACCGGCGACGCGCCGCCGGCAGAGGTTGAGAAGGTGCTGCTCGGGGCCTCGGCCCCGGAAGCCGTCAAGCCGGGCGACGAATTCACGGCTCGGTTCAGCGCATACATTAAGGCGCTGGAGGACAGCGTCAAGTTACAGTTTGAACGGCTGGGGCCTGGCGCGCGAAGCATCACGGGGGTAAGCGCAGCGGGGTGGCAGCGAGGGACGCGGGTGAAGGTGGTGCTCGGCGGCAACCACCTTCTCGTCTCCCCAACCGCGCAGGAATTCGTCTGGGAAGCCGAGAGTAACCTTCTGGAGTTCGATGTTAAAGTCCCGCCCGACGCTCCCGAGTGTCTGACAGTCCTTAAATTCGACGTCTCCATCAGTGAAATTGTCGTGGCGCGGCTCCGCCTGGACCTGACGATCAAATCGAACACGGATACCCGGCGCGAGCATGCCGTTGAAGCCGAACCCGCCAGATCGGCTTTTGCCTCCTACGCCACTGAAGATCGTTTGCGCGTTTTGGATAGGGTGTCGGAGGTTCGCAGGAATGGGGTCGATATTTTCCTCGACTGCCTTTCGCTACACCCGGGGGACAAGTGGAAGCCGAGACTCGAACAGGAGATCAAGCGACGAGAACTCTTCCTCCTGTTCTGGTCCATACACGCGAAAGAGTCCGAGTGGGTGACCTGGGAATGGCACGTCGCGCTCAAACATAAGGGCTTGTCGGGGATAGACCCTCATCCCCTCGACCCGACGTTCGAGGCCGAGCCGCCGGAAGAGTTGCGGGAGCTGCATTTCGGTGACCCGTTCATGTTAGTAAGAAAGGCTTTCGAAAAACCTCCCCCGTAGGTATTTTCCCGCAAGCCGTGCGCATTGAATATCCGGCAAGGAACTTTCGTCCAGACATGAGGTGCCGTTAACGACACCTCGCCCAGCCACCCTTTCTGGGCGACGTGGGCCTGATAGGTCACGTGCCTGCCCGCGATTCGGAGTTTGAGGGCTTCCAGTGGTTGCGACAGGTTCGTCCCTCCGCCCGCGCACCCGTCAGACACTTCGGGCGCCCAGCCGGCGCCGGAGACTTAAGTCTGGTAGTACGCGTGGGCGACTGCGTCAACGTTCAGTCCCGCCGCGGGCGTCGGCGCCAAGCCTAAAGGTTGCCCGGGGAAGAACTTTGTTCTGAGCGACCGGCGCCGTCTGCCCGCGGGTATCCGGCCGCGCGGTACAACTTTGACGCACCTTCGTGAATCAAATTCTACGGTTGACGGTCCCGGTGTTTGCGATGCAAACTCCCTTCCCGGAGAGCAATTTTCCACGACAGGGTTCCCGCTCTAAATACACACGGAGGTTTCATGAAGAGTTTCAGCCGTAGTCCCCTGCGCAGCGTCGCCGCCTCCCTCTTCGCAGTCTTAATCCTTTCGGCCGCCGCCGCCGCCAAGGGCGAGCCGGGCCGCGCCTTCCCCGAAGTGCACATCAAGAACTTCGGGCAGATGGACGAGCGCTTCTACCGCGGCGCGGAGCCGAAGAGTCCGGAGGACATCCGCGCGCTGAAGGAGCTGGGCATCCACACCGTCATCGACCTCCAGGCCAGGCCGGAGCCGGGGGAGCGCGGCTGGGTCGAGTCGCTGGGGATGCGCTACGTCAACATCCCGATGGTCGAGAAGACGTACCCGCGCCCCGAGTGGGTCGCGGCCTTCATGCGGACGGTGGACGACCCCTCGACGGGCAAGTTCTTCGTGCACTGCGCGGGCGGGCGGCACCGGACGGGGTCGATGGGCGCGGTCTACCGCTTCGAGAAGTACGGCTGGGGCTACGAACAGGCCTACGCGGAGATGAAGCAGTTCGACTTCTACACGCGCTGGGGGCACGGCGACTTCAAGACCTTCGTCGAGGACTACGCGAGGCAGGTTCAGGTGCGCCGCGCCTCGGCGCCGGCCGCGCACGCCGCCTCCGCCGAGGCCGTCTTCACGGGCAAGCACTGAAGGCCGGAACGCCGAAGTAGGAACGCCGAACCGAAAGATTGAGGCCGGGCTCCCCTGTGGGACGCCCGGCCTCTTGTTCTTACAGCGGCGTGCGTCCGGATGCGACCGGCGCAGGCCAGGCAGGTCAGAACCACCCGCGGTAGAGGGTGGGCCGGTGCTACCCGCGGCGGCCGTCTCGCACCGGCCCACCCGCCACCGCGGGTGGTTCTGACCCGGTCGTCACGGTCGTATCCGAACGCACGCCGCTGTAGTTCATCGTTCAGCTTTCAGACTTCCGCGTTCCTTTTTACTGGTAGAAGTAGGACGTGTTCTTCTGCTGATCCCACTCGACGCTGTCGATGTTTCTGGGGTCGGCGGCGAGCAGCTCTTCGCTCAGGCGGTCGGTGCTGGCCTGCTGGCCCACGTCCACGAAGTAGGTGATGCAGCCGGTCTCGCCCTCGCCGTCGGGGCGGTCGATGGTGCGCATCTCGGCGGCGAAGTCGTACCGGCGGAAGAGCTGGAGCAGGGCGTCCTGCGTCGTCCCGATGTTGCGCGTCTTCACCGTCAGCTCCATCGCGCGCGTGACCAGGTCGCGCTCGCGGTACTCCAGGCCCCACAGCAGCAGCAGCACGAAGAACGTCAGGATGAGCCCCAGCTCCCAGCGGCCGACGCCCGTCGCCAGCCCGATGGCGAGGCTCACGAGCAGCACCGTGATCTCCTTCGGGTCTTTGATGTTCGTGCGGAAGCGCACGAGCGAGGCGGCGGCGAAGATGCCGAAGGCGCGCGCCGCCGAGTCGCCCACGACCATCATCAGCGCCGAGGCCACGACCGCCATCAGGATCTGCGTCTGCGCCACGAACGGGTTGCGCTTGAGCGTGTTGGACAGCCGCCGCGGCCGGAAGGCCAGCATCGCCGAGAGGAGCGCCGCCAGCGTCAGGCGCACCGTGACGGTCGCGAAGGTCATCAGCCAGTCGCGCGCCTCGCCCTGCCTGGGCTGCGGCGGCGTGCGGCTGTCGCCGAGAACGTCCGAGAGCGGCGACGTGTCGCGCGTGGGCGCGGGAGCCGGCCGCGCCGCCTGCTCCGTCCCGCCCGCGGCCTCCTGCCCCTGCGAAGCCGCGCGCGCCGGGTCGGCCGGGCCGCCCGGGCTCGCCCCGCCCCAGGAGCCGTAGCCGCGCATCAGCGCCGCGACCAGCAGGAACCCCAGCGCCAGCGCGATGACCGCCACCGCGACCGTGAAAGCTTTTCCCTTCTGCTTACTGTTCGCCATTGCTTCTGAGCTTACCGTCCGTCCCGTTTCGCGACCCGCGGCACTCTCCCGCCCCTCCCGCGCGGCCGGCTGCCGCGCGACGCGCATGTGGACTGCGGCGGAAAGGAGAAGGATAAGCGCGAGGCGGGCGCGGGTCTGTCAGGCACGGAACACTCCGAAAGGATGTTCAAACGTCTGTCGGACATCGCCGCAATGCGGCGATGTCCGACAGGTATTTTGTCCCCGCGCCGCTTACGGGGCGGGGGCGCTGGCCGAGGCCGGGGCGGGCAGGCTGTGCAGGGCGTTGATGCGCCCCATGACCTCCTGCGCGAGCGCCTCGATCTCGTCGGGCTTGTAGTTGGCCGCGCGGAAGGCGTCCTTGATCTGCTCCTCGCTCAACTGGTGGAGGATGTCGCCGATCCAGCGCGCCTGCTCGACCGTGACGGCGTCGAAGAGTCCGCCGTTCTTCCCGTTGTAGTCGAAGCGGACGTGGTCGCCCTCGACCTTGTCGATGAAGCCGGTCTTGACGTACTTCTCGGGCTCGTTGCGGCTGTGGGTGATGAAGTTGCCGGTCTTGCCGAAGGTCGCGCCGAGGTCGCTGACGACGTAGCGCAACTCGCCGCCGCCCTCCGCCGGGACGTAGACGATCTTGTTGTTCGAGTCCTTTAGGTCCCAGTTGTTCAGCAGCCCCATCAGCACGACGAAGCCGGCGAACTCCTTCGTCCCCGAGAAGGGGTTCTTGTTCCAACTCCACTCTTCGAGCCGCTTGTGGTTGTCCGGCCGCGCCTCGAAGCGGACGTTGGCGTAGCCCTTGCCCTCGCACCGCTTGACGTCCTTCCGCGGCTTCGGCGCGTTGGCGATCTGCACGCACGGGAAGAGGTAGTTGACCTCGGTCGGGTAGCCCGCGGCCCAGACCAGCCGCGTGGCGACCGTCTCGGGCTGCGCCTCGTTGCCGACCTTGACGACCCACCTCCTGCCGGAGCCGTCGCGCACGCGCCACTTCACCGAGTACCCCTCCGGCAAAGTCTCCTCCCAGGTCACCTGCTTGAGGTCGGGCTTCATCTCCTCGCCGCCGGGGCCGAGCATGAGGTTGCGCGAAGAGATGTCGGTCGGCTCCTGCCAGAAGACGGGCGTGCCCTCCGTCATCGCATCTTTCTTTTCGTCCTTCTTCTCGTCTTTCT
This sequence comes from Pyrinomonadaceae bacterium, assembly GCA_036389235.1. Taxonomy (GTDB): domain Bacteria; phylum Acidobacteriota; class Blastocatellia; order Pyrinomonadales; family Pyrinomonadaceae; genus QHXN01. Next base: position 12,223 of record DASVQJ010000044.1, read on the forward strand.
TCTCGTCTTTCTTCTCTTCCTTCTTCGATTCGCTCTGGCCCGCGGCCGACTCGTTCTGCCCGACGGCAGGCGAGCACGCCGAGAGCGTCACCGCCGCCGCCGCCAGCGCCGCGATAATCGCGCGGCGTAGGGTGTTAGACATCTTCGACACTCCTCGATAAATTCTCACGTTCATTCGGGCGCGGGGGCGTCGATGAAATAGAGCTGGCAGTTGAAGCGCTCAGCGCCTTCTTCGGCGGGGACGGGGCGGTAGCGGCCGTCGGGGCCGAGCACGCGCGCCTTCACGTTGTCGCGCAGGTAAGCGTCGAGCAGCACGTCCTTCAGATACTTCTTCAGGCGCTCGTCGTGGACGGGGGCGATGGTCTCGACGCGCCGGTCGAAGTTGCGGGGCATCCAGTCGGCGCTGCCCGTGTAAAGCTCCTCGTCGCCGCCGTTCTGGAAGTAGTAGGCGCGGCTGTGTTCGAGGAAGCGGCCGACGATGCTGCGGACGCGGATCGTCTCCGACAGGCCCTCCACGCCCGGCCTGAGCATGCAGATGCCGCGGACGATGAGGTCGATGGGGACGCCCGCCTGCGACGCCTCGTAGAGCGCGGCGATGACGCGCGTGTCGGCCAGGCGGTTGATCTTGACGACGATGCGCGCGGGCCGGCCGGCCTTCGCGTGCTCGGCCTCGCGGCGGATGAGCCCGAGGGTCTTGTCCCTCAGCACGGCCGGCGAGACGAGGAGTTTCTTGTAGTCCTTCTGCCGCGAGAAGCCGGTCAGGAAGTTGAAGAGGTCGGTGGCGTCGGCGCCGATCTCCTCGTCGGCCGTCAGCAGCCCGAGGTCTGTGTAGAAGTTCGACGTGACCGGGTTGTAGTTCCCCGTCGCGAGGTGCACGTAGCGGCGCAGGCCGTCCTTCTCCTGCCGGACGACGAGCGCGACCTTGCAGTGGGTCTTCAGCCCGATGATGCCGTAGACGACGTGGACGCCCGACTCCTCAAGCCGCTTGGCCCACTCGATGTTGTTCTCCTCGTCGAAGCGCGCCTTCAGCTCGACGAGCGCCGTCGCCTGCTTGCCCTGCTGCACGGCCTCGATGAGCGACTCGGGGATGGGCGAGTTCTGCCCCGTGCGGTAGAGGCAGATTTTGATGGAGGCCACGTCCGGGTCTTTGGCCGCGCGGTCGATGAACTCGGTGACGGCGTCGAAGGACTCGTAAGGGTGGTGGAGCAGCACGTCGCGCTCGCGGATGCGCGCGAAGTAGTCGTCGGCGCCTGCGAGCGCCTTCGAGAACCGCTGCTCGAACGGCGCGTCCTTCAGCTCCGGCCGGTCGAGCTTGTAGAGCTGCATCAGGTCGCGCACGTTGAGCGGGCCGTCGACGGGGTAAACGTCGTCCGGCTCAAGCTCGAGCTCGTGCAGGAGCTTTCCGCACAGCTCGGCCGGCATCCGCGCGTCCACTTCGAGGCGGACGGCCGTGCCGAAGCGGCGCTTGCGCAGCGTCTTCTCCATCATGGAGAGGAGGTCGTTGGCCTCCTCCTCGCGCACGTCCACGTCGGCGTCGCGCGTGACGCGGAAGGCGTGGCAGTGGCTCACCCTCATGCGCGGGAAGAGCGATTCGAGGTTGGCCGCGATGAGGTCTTCGAGGAGGACGAACTTCGAGCCCGAGTCGTCCACGGGGACGAGCCGCGGGACGAGCGCCGGCACCTTGATGCGCGCGAAGCGCGGCTCGACCTTGCCCGTCAGGGAGCGCGTGATGCCGTGCTCGGGCAGAGGCTCCACCGTCAGCGCGAGGTTCAGACTCTGGTTCGAGATGTAAGGGAACGGGTGCCCCTGATCCACGGCCTGCGGCGTGAGCACGGGGTGCACGTGCCGCTTGTAGAACTCGCGGAGCTG
>DASVQJ010000045.1:0-27579 GCA_036389235.1 Pyrinomonadaceae bacterium
CGGATACTAAGGTTGAAGATGAAAAGCCTTCTCCGAACCATCGCCCTGGCCGGCTGCGTCGCCTCCGTGCTAGGCGTTAACGCGGGCGGCGCGGCCGCGCCGACGGCCCCCGCCGCGCAGTGCCGGGGCACCGACCGCATCATCCCGAAGCAGATCAAATTCCCCCGAGGCCGCACGACCGCCGTCATCAAGGACACGGTGCGGCTCTGCACGTCGCACGAGTACACGCTGCGGGCGCGCGCCGGGCAGACAATGAGCGTCAACCTCGCTACCGGGAAGCGGACGGGCCTGACGGTCATGTCGCCCTCGGGCGAGGCGCTGCTCGACGGCGGCAAGGACTGGTCGGGCGAACTGCCCGAGGACGGCGCGTACACGCTCCAGGTGGGCACGGACGCGACCGCCGCCTACACGCTCGAAGTCACTATCAGGTGAACGGTTTCGGTTTAAGAACATGTCAGCAGAATCAGTCAAGGTCACAATCAACGGGCAGGAGTTGCAGGTCGAGAAGGGCGCGCGGCTGATTGACGTGTGCCGCGAGAACGGCTACTCGATACCCTCTTTCTGCTACTACGCGGACCTCGCGCTCCAGGCCTCGTGCCGGATGTGTCTGGTGCGCATCGAGTAGATGCCGAAGCTCCAGACCTCCTGCACCATCACCTGCACGGACGGGATGGTCATCACGACGCAGTCGGAGGAGATCGAGAAGGCGCAGCGAGGGATGGTCGAGTTCCTGCTCGCCAACCACCCGCTCGACTGCCCCGTCTGCGACCGCGGCGGCGAGTGCGAGTTGCAGGAGATGGTCTTCGACTGGGGCAACCTCGAAGAGCGCTTCACCGAGCGGAAGAACTACGCGCCGGAAAAATTCCTCTCGCCCATCGTCGCCAACGACCCGCAGCGCTGCATCCTCTGCAAGCGCTGCACGCGCGTCTGCGACGAGTGGATGGGCGAGGACGCCATCGAGGCCGGCGGGCGCGGCGCGCACACCGTCATCGGCACCTACGGCGGCTGGCTCAACTGCTCGCAGTGCGGCAACTGCATCGAGGTCTGCCCGACGGGCACGCTGCTCGACGCCACCTACAGGCACCAGACGCGGCCGTGGGAGCTGAACCGCACCACGTCCACCTGCTCGTTCTGCTCGGACGGCTGCCAGTTCTCGGTCGGCTCGCGGCGCGGCGAGGTGATGAGGGTCGTGGCGCGCGACCGCTACGTCAACGGCCACAACGGCGAGTTCCTCTGCATCAAGGGGCGCTTCGCGCACCCGTTCGTCAACCACGAGGAGCGCCTGCGCACGCCGCTCGTCCGCTACAAGAAGGGCGGCCGGCTCGTGCCCGCGACGTGGGAGGAGGCCGTCCGCTTCGCGTCGGAGAGACTCAAAGAGGTCATCTCCGCAAGCGGGGGCGGCTCGGTCGGCGTCGTCGGGAGCCCGCGCCTGACGAACGAGTCGAACTGGGCGCTCCTGAAGTTCGCGCGCGAGGTGCTGGGCACGGACAAGTACACGGCGGCCGAGGCGTTCTCGCTCGCCCCCTTCTTCGAGAACCTGTCCGCGCCCCTCGCCACGCACCGCGACATACGCCGCGCGAAGACCATCCTGCTCGTCGGCGGCGAGCCGGAGGAGTTACAGCCCTTGACGGGCCGCGCCATCCGGCAGGCCGTCCGCAACGGCGGCGCCAAGCTCGTCGTCGTCAACAGCACGCCCATCCGCCTGAAGCAGCAGGCCGCGCAGTTCATACACGTCCTCCCCGGGTCGGAGGACGCGGCCGTGCTCGCGCTCGCCTCGCCCGGCGACGCAGACGCGTCGGCGCGCAAGCTCGGCGTCGAGGCCGACGAGATAGCACGCGCCAGCCAACTCATCAGCGAGACCGCGGGCGACGTGGTCGTCCTCTTCGGCGGAGAGCTCTCCGCCGAGGCGCAGGCCGTGCTCGCGCGCATCCCCGTGGCCTTCGGCGAGCGCGAGGGGCGCCGCTTCCTCCTGCACCCGCTGCCGCTCTTCAACAACAGCGTCGGCGTCCACGACCTCGGGTTGATGTCGGGCGCCTACAACCCGCTCGAAGTCCTCGACGCCGCGGGCGCGGACGTGCGCGCGCTCTACGTCGCGGGGAGCTTCCTGCCCGCGCACCTCGAAGGGCGCGAGGGGGCGCTCGGCCGCCTCGACCTGCTCATCGTGCAGGAGCTCTTCCTGACCGAGACCGCGCTGGCGGCCGACGTGGTCTTCCCCGCCGCCTCGTTCGCCGAGGTGGACGGGACGTTCACCAACAACGGCGGCCTCGTCCAGCGCGTGCGCCAGTCGATCTCGCCCGTGCACCAGTCGAAGCCCGACTGGGCCATCACGTCGCAGCTCGCCTCCGCGCTCGGCAAAGACCTCGGCTTCCAGATGTCTTCGAGCAACATCTTCCTTGAGATCGCGCGCAGCGTCCCCGCCTACGAAGGGCTGCGCTACCCGCTGCTCAAGGACGAGTCGAACCCCGTCCAGGTCAAGCACGCGCGGGCCGCGGGCGGCGACGGCGCCCGACTCATCGGGAGCCTGCGCGACGCGGTCTCCGCGCTCGACGGGTCGGGCACGAAGGTCGAACAGACGCCCCCGGTCGGGCACGAACTCTTCAGGCTCGGCGTGCTGACGGGCAAGGTGCCGCAGTTCCACCTGCTCGCCGCCGGCAACCCCGAGCCCGAGAGCGTGCTCATCTCCCCCCTCTACCAGATCACTCTTGACCCCGCGCTCCGCCGCGCGTCGGCCGCGGGAGACTGAAAAGGAGGTGAATGGTAAATGGTAAATGGTGAATAGACGTTGAGAATCGCAGGTCCGGGGATACCGGCGCGGCCCGTCAACACTCAAACACCATTTACCATTCACCATTCGCCATTCACCAACTATGGACTGGCTTTCAAACCAAATCGGGGCGGACTGGGCGCGCGCCCTGGCGCAGTTCGTCGGCATCAACGTCGGGTTCGTCGTGGTGCTGATGATCGTGGCCTACACGGTGCTGGCCGAGCGGCGCGTGCTCGGGTTCATACAGGGGCGCCTGGGGCCGAACCGCGTGGGGCCGGGCGGGCTCTTCCAGCCCTTCGCCGACCTCCTGAAGTTCATCTTCAAGGAGGAGATCACGCCCTCGGCCTCGACCCGCTTCGTCTACTTCCTGGCGCCCATCATCGCCATCACGGCGGCGCTGATGCCGATCATCGTCTACCCGTTCGGGCCGAAGGTCTGGCTGCCCTTCTTCGGCGAGTTCCCGCTCGTCATCGCGCGCTTCGACATCGCGCTGCTCTACGTCCTCGGCATCACCTCGGTCGGCGTCTACGGCATCGCCCTGGCCGGCTGGTCTTCCAACTCGAAGTACAGCCTGATGGGCGGCCTGCGCGCGGCGTCGCAGATGATCTCGTACGAGCTTAGCCTGGGCCTCTCGCTCGTCGGCGTGGTGCTGATGTCGGGGACGCTCGACCTCTACGAGATCGTCAACCAGCAGGGCGGCTGGTTCGGCATGCGCTGGAACCTGTGGGACGTGTCGCGCTTCCCGCAACTCATCGGGTTCGTCACGTACCTCATCTCGGCCATCGCCGAGACGAACCGCGTGCCGTTCGACCTGCCCGAGGCCGAGACCGAGCTGGTCGCGGGCTTCCACACCGAGTACTCGGCGCTGAAGTTCGCGCTCTTCTTCATGGCCGAGTACGTCAACATGTTCACCGTCTCGATGCTCGCCACGACGCTCTTCCTGGGCGGCTGGCAGGGGCCTTTCGTGGACGTGTTCCCCTGGATCGGCGTCGTCTGGTTCCTGCTGAAGGTCGTCTTCTTCCTCTTCCTCTACATCTGGCTGCGCGGGACGCTGCCGCGCTTCCGCTTCGACCAGTTGATGAGCTTCGGCTGGAAGTTCCTGCTGCCGGTCGCCCTCGTCAACGTCATCCTGACGGCGACCGTCCTGTTCCTCCGCTGGAGATGATTCGAGATGTGGAACCTGCCCACGGACATTTCGCAACCGCTCTTCGTGCTCTTCGGCGCGATGGCGCTGGGCTGCGCCGTGGCGATGGTGGCGCAGCGCAACCCGCTCTACAGCGCCATCTCGCTCGTCGGCGTCTTCGTCTCGCTGGCCTGCCTCTACCTGACCCTGCAGGCGCCGTTCATCGCGGCCATCCAGGTCATCGTCTACGCCGGCGCGATCATGGTGCTCGTCGTCTTCGTCATCATGCTCCTCAACGTCGAGGAGGAGGTGCGGCGCCCCGTGCGGCTGCAATACCTCATCCCCGTGGGGGTGCTCCTGGCGGCGGTGCTCGTCGGCGAGGCGGCCTTCATGCTCCAGCTCGGCAACAGCGGCCCGCCGGGCTTCGCGCCCGCCCAGGCCCCGGGCTCGGACGTGGGGCTGACGGCCTCCATCGGGACGGGGATGTTCACGAGGTACCTGCTGCCGTTCGAGGTGACTTCGGTGCTCATCCTGATGGCGCTCGTCGGCGCCATCACGCTGGCGCGGCAGGGGCGCACGCCGCTGCTGGCCGCGCCCGGCAACGTGACCGAAGAGCCGGCGGTGCTGACGGCGGGCGGCGACCTCGCCCTGAAGCCCGGCGACACGGCGGCCACGGGCCGCGCGTTCGCGCGCGAGCAGATACGGAGCGGCGACGCGGCCGCGCCCTCGGCGCCCGCGCGGGAGGAGGAGGAGGAGCGATGATCCCTTTGACCTGGTACCTCGCGCTCTCGGCCGTGCTGTTCACCATCGGCGTGGTCGGCGTCATCACCAAGCGCAACGCCATCCAGATGTTCATGAGCATCGAGCTGATGCTCAACGCCGTCAACCTGACCTTCGTCGCCTTCTCCAGCTACTTCGGCGACGTGACGGGGCAGCTCTTCGTCTTCATCGTGATGACGGTCGCGGCCGCCGAGGCCGCCGTCGGCCTCGGGATCATCATCGCCATCTTCCGCAACCGCGAGTCGCTCGACGTGGACGACGCGAGCATCCTTAGACTTTAGGAGAAGTGAATGGTGAATGGTAAATAGTGAATAGTCGTCGCGGTTAACGGGTGTCGAGGTTTCGCTCGGATGCCGCGCCGGATACGACCACCATTTACCATTCACCGTTCACCATTTACCAGACAATGACGAATCACCTGCTCTCCGTCGTCGTGTTCGCGCCGCTCCTGGGCGCCGTCGTGTGCTGGCTGGTCGGGCGGAAAGTCCGGAGCGAGGCCCTCGTCGGCGCGGTGGCGTGCGGGTCGGTGGCCGTGTCGGCGATCTGCGCCTTCATCGTCGCGTTCACGGGCGAGGGCGGCGGCGCGCTGCGGAACCCTTCGGCGGCGCCGGTCTTCAGCCACCTCTGGACGTGGATGCAGGTCGGGAGCTTCCGCGCCGACTACGGCTTCGCGATGGACAGGCTCTCCGGCGTCTACGCCTGCTTCATCACGTTCGTCGGCTTCCTCATACACCTCTTCGCCACGGGGTACATGCACGGCGACCGCGGGTTCTACCGCTTCTTCGCGTACCTGAACCTGTTCATGTTCATGATGCTGACGCTCGTGCTCGGCGACAACCTGCTGCTGATGTTCGTCGGGTGGGAGGGCGTGGGGCTCTGCTCGTACCTGCTCATCGGTTATTACACTGATAGAAAAGAGGCGGGCGACGCGGCGAAGAAGGCTTTCGTCGCCAACCGCATCGGCGACTGGGGCGTCGTGCTCGGCATCATGCTCGTCTTCTGGCTGACGGCCACGGCCGGCCACCCGTCCATCAGCTACTTCGACAAGTCGCCGGACGTGCTCGGCGCGAGCGGCGGCCCGGCCGTCGTGAGCGCGCTCAAGACCATCGGCCGCATGGCGCCCGAGGCTTTCGACTGGCACATGCTCTTCGCGGGCGGCATCACCTCGGCGGCGATCCTCCTCTTCATCGGCGCGACCGGCAAGTCGGCGCAGATACCCCTCTTCGTGTGGCTGCCGGACGCGATGGCCGGCCCGACGCCGGTCTCGGCGCTCATCCACGCGGCGACGATGGTGACGGCCGGCGTCTACATGGTCGTCCGGTGCTCTTTCATCTTCAAGAACGCGCCGACGGCGCTCTTCGTCGTCGCCGTCATCGGCGCGCTGACCGCCGTCTTCGCCGCCACCATCGGCATCGCGCAGAACGACATCAAGAAGGTTCTCGCCTACTCGACCGTCTCGCAGCTCGGCTACATGTTCCTCGCCTGCGGCGTGGGCGCGTTCGTCGCGGCCATCTTCCACGTCATGACGCACGCCTTCTTCAAGGCGCTCCTCTTCCTCGGCTCCGGCTCGGTCATCCACGGCATGCACCACGAGCAGGACATGCGGCGGATGGGCGGCCTGCGGAAGTACATGCCCTACACCTTCGCGACGATGGCCGTCGGGTGGCTCGCCATCAGCGGCTTCCCCCTGCTCTCGGGCTTCTTCTCGAAGGACGAGATTCTGTGGAAGACGTGGAGCAGCGAGACGCTCGGCACGGCCGGCGCGGGCAAGATTCTGTGGGTCGTCGGCATCGTCACGGCGGGCCTGACGGCCGTCTACATGACGCGGCTGATGGTGATGACCTTCTGGGGCTCCGAGCGCTTCCGCGAGGCGCACGCTGGGGGCCAGGCCGACGAGGCCCACGCGCACGCGCACGACGAGGGCTCGGAGCCGCACGACGCGCGCGCGCCTTCGGAGGGCGACCGCCCGCACCACGCGCCCGGCGAGGGGGTCGACCCCCGCGCGCACGACATCGGCGCGCACGGCGGCGCCCACCACGCGGACGCGCACGGCTCGCACCACGCGGCCGCGGACTTCGAGGACGAGGAGGAGGAGGAGCACGGGGAGCACCACCACGGCCCCGTGGAGCCGCACGAGTCGCCGTGGGTGATGACGGTGCCGCTGGTCGTGCTCGCCGTCCTCTCGGTCGTCGGCGGCTGGGTCGGCATCCCTTACGCGCTGAGCGGCGGCGCCGTCGCTAACTACTTCGAGCAGACGCTTGAGCCGGTCGTCGCACGCGCCCCCGAAGTGGGCGAGGCGACTTCGCGCGGCGGCGAGGCGGCGCACGCCGCGGGCGCGACCGCCGAAGCGCCCGCCGCGCACGGCAACGAGGGCGCCGTGCCGCAGTCGGTCGGGGAGGGCGAGGCCGTGCACGGCTCGACCGCGGGTCACGGCGCGGCCGCTGGGCCGGCCGAGCACGCGCACGACCCCGAAGAGGTCGCGCGGGAGAGACTCTTCACGGGCATCTCCATCGCCGTCGGCCTGCTCGGCATCGGGCTCGGCTGGGTGCTCTTCGGCAGGCAACCGCTCATGCGGATGCCGCGGCTGCTTGAGAACAAGTACTACGTGGACGAGGTCTACGACGCCGCCGTCATCAACCCCATCAAGGCGGGCTCGCGCGAGGGGCTGTGGCGCTTCTTCGACGTGGGCGTCATCGACGGCCTCGTGAACGGGCTCGGGCGCGGGACGGCCGCGCTCGGCGGGGTGCTGCGCTACCTTCAGGCGGGCTTCGTCCGCTCCTACGCGGCCATCATCCTGGTCGGCGCGCTGGCCGTCCTCGGCTACTTCGCCTGGAACGCCTGGCAGCTCCCGCGGTAAAAGATCATGCTGTCAAACCTGCCCACGATACTCATCCTTCTGCCCCTCGCCGGCGCGCTGGCCCTCGCCGCGCACGGGCTCTTCGCGCCGTACGCGAACGAGAGGCACTACCGCTGGGTCGCGCTCCTGTTCTCGCTCGTGACGTTCGCGGCCTCGCTGCTGCTGCTCACGGAGCCCGTGGGGCTGGGCGCGGGCGGCGCGTTCCACTTCGTCCGGGATGTGCCGTGGGTCGGCTCCATCGGCGCGCGCTACCACGTCGGCGTGGACGGCATCAGCCTGTGGCTGGTGATCCTGACGACGCTGCTGCTCCCCATCTCGATCCTGTCTTCGTGGACGGCGGTCGAGAAGCGGCCGCTCGCCTACTTCGCCTTCCTGCTCTTGCTGGAGTCGGCGATGATCGGCGTCTTCGTCTCGCTCGACCTGCTGCTCTTCTACCTCTTCTTCGAGGCGTCGCTCGTCCCGATGTTCTTCCTCATCGGCGCGTGGGGCGGCGAGCGCCGCCTCTACGCGGCGGTCAAGTTCTTCATCTACACGGCGGTGGGGAGCCTCCTGATGCTGGCCGGCATCATCTGGCTCTGGTACCTCTACTCCCAAATCCCCGGCGCGGCCGGGGGCACGTTCGACTACGCGCTGCTGCTCGACGCCATCCAGCAGGGCAGGATTTCGCTGACGAGCGGGAGCGTGGCGACCCGCGAGCAGGCGATCCTCTTCGGCCTCTTCGCGCTCGCCTTCAGCGTCAAGGTGCCGCTCTTCCCCTTCCACACGTGGCTGCCCGACGCGCACACGGAGGCGCCGACGGCCGGCTCCGTCATCCTCGCCGGGGTGCTCCTGAAGATGGGGACGTACGGGCTGATGCGCTTCAACTTCGCGCTCTTCCCCGAGGCGACGCGCGAGTTCGCGCCGGTCTTCATCGTCCTCGCCGTCATCGGCATCATCTACGGCGCGCTGGTCGCGATGGTGCAGCCGGACGTGAAGAGGCTCGTGGCCTATTCGTCCGTGAGCCACATGGGCTTCGTCGTGCTCGGCATGTTCAGCTTCACGGAGTGGGGCATGCAGGGCGCGCTCTACCAGATGCTCAACCACGGCGTCTCGACGGGGGCGCTCTTCCTTCTGGTCGGCATGATCTACGAGCGGCGGCACACGCGCATGATCTCGGAGTTCGGCGGGCTGTCGAAGCCGATGCCGATTTTCGCCACGCTCTTCGTCTTCACGTCGCTCTCGTCGGTGGGGCTGCCGCTCCTGAACGGGTTCGTGGGCGAGTTCCTCATCATGTTCGGCTTCTGGAACTCAGACCCGGCCGTCCACAACGTCTCGAAGAGCTGGCTGGTGACGATGCTGGCGGCGACGGGCGTCATCTGGGCGGCCGTCTACATGCTCTGGATGTTGCAGCGCGTGCTGTTCGGGCGCGTGACCAACCCCGCGAACCGCAGGCTCTCCGACTTGAACTGGCGCGAGATAGGTCTGCTCGCGCCGCTGCTCGTGCTGATGCTCTACATGGGCGCCTACCCGCGCCCGTTCCTCGCGCGCGCGCGCGCGAGCGTCGAGGCCGTCCGCGCGCGCGTCGTCGCCGGCGGCTCGCAGGGCGTCTTCCACGCCGAGGCCCGGGAGGCGAAGTAAGAATGATGAGGCTTTTTACCAGAACCGCTTTCGCGCTCGCCCTCCTCTTCGCCGCCGCCGGCGCGGGGGCGCAGCAGACGGGTGAGGCCGCGCAGGAGAAGGGTGAGTCCGCGCCCGCGGCCGGGGGCGAAGGCTTGAGGCTGAAGGGCCTGGACGGGAAGTTCTACGACACTTCGGAGATGCGCGGCGACGTGCTCGTCATCTCGTTCGGCGCGACGTGGTGCGTGCCGTGCGCCTGGGAGCAGGTCGCGGTCGAGGAGCTGAAGGTCGAGTACAAGGGCAAGCCCGTGCGCTTCCTCTGGGTCAGCATCGAGGACACGAAGCGCGTGTCGAACAACATCCTGCGCCACTACGTGAAGGAGCGGCGGATGACCGTCCCCGTCCTGCGCGACCCCGGCGGCGTGGCGCTGGCGCAGTACGAGAAGGCCGGGTCGCGCATCCCCGTCGTCGTCTTCTTCGACGCCGAAGGCCGCGCGAGCGGCCCGCCCCACAAGGGGATGCCGCAGGACATCACCGTCTACAAACAACTGGTGCGCGAACGCGTCAACGCGCTCCTCGCCGCGCGCCCCGGCGGCGGGGCCGGGGGCAGGTAACGGGAAGGGCTGGACACGATGAACCTGATCTTAGCAGCCGTACAACCGTCCGCGCCCGACGTGAACTTCGGGGTACTCATGCCCGAGCTGATACTCGCCGCCGCGGGCGTCGTCGTCATGCTCGTGGACGCCTTCACGCGGCGGCTCGGCCAGCGCTGGGTGACGGGCGGCCTCGCGCTCGCGGGGCTCGGCGCGTCGGCCGCGGCCACCCTCTGGCTGTGGGACGACGCGAGCCTGCTCGCGCCGACGGCGCAGCCGTGGGGCGGCATGATCGCCCTCGACCCTTTGCGACTCTCCTTCACGCTCGTCTTCGTCGTCGTCGCCGCGCTGACCGTGCTCGTCTCGATGATCTGGGTGGAGTGGGAGGGCCTGCCCGCGGGCGAGTTCCACACGCTGCTCCTCTTCGCCACCGTCGGCATGATGTTCATGGCGGCGGGCAACGACCTGGTGATGATCTTCCTGGGCCTGGAAATCCTCTCCATCGCGACCTACGTGATGGCGGGCTTCCGCCGCAGCGACGTGCGCTCGAACGAGTCCTCGCTCAAGTACTTCATCCTCGGCTCGTTCTCGTCGGCCTTCCTGCTCTTCGGCATCGCGCTCGTCTACGGCGCGACGGCGAAGGCCATCCCGGGCGGCGTGATCGCGGGCTCGACGAACCTCTCCGTCATCGCCGAGCGCATCAACGACAGCCTCTACCCGCCGCTCCTCTTCGCGGGCGCGGCGATGCTCCTGATCGGCTTCGGCTTCAAGGTCGCGCTCGCGCCCTTCCACGTCTGGACGCCCGACGTGTACGAGGGCGCGCCCACGCCCGTCACGGCCTTCATGGCCGCCGGGCCGAAGGCCGCGGGCTTCGCCGCCTTCATGCGCGTCTTCCTCTTCGCCTTCCCGCTGGCCGCGGCCGCGGCGACCTCGAAGGCCGCGACCGGCGCGCAGTTGCACTCCGCCTGGCTCGACGCGCTGTGGCTGCTGGCGATCCTGACGATGAGCGTCGGGAACGTCGTCGCGCTCACGCAGACGAACGTCAAGCGGATGCTGGCCTACTCGTCCATCGCGCACGCGGGCTACGCGCTCGTCGGGTTCGTGGCGGCGGGCGCGGCGCCCGACCCCGCGCGGCGCGACGACGCGGTGGCGGCGGTCGTCTTCTACCTGCTCGTCTACGCCGTGATGAACCTCGGCGCCTTCGCCGTCGTCACGCTCATCGCGCGCAGCGGCGACCGGCGCACGGACGTGGAGGACTACCGCGGCATAGGCTTCCAGTCGCCCGCGCTCTCGCTCACGCTCTCGCTCTTCCTGCTGAGCCTGCTGGGCGTCCCCCTGACGGCCGGGTTCATGGGCAAGGTGGTGGTCTTCAGCGAGGCCCTGGCCCAGGGCTACCGCTGGCTCGTCATCATCGGCGTGCTAAACACCGCGATTTCTGTATACTATTACCTGCGCCTGATCGTCGTGATGTTCTTCCGCGAGCGCACGACGCAGTGGCACTCGCCGCGCATACCGGCGAGCGTGGCGCTGGCTTTGGTGCTGACCGTGGGCGGCGTGCTCTACCTCGGGCTCTTCCCCAACGGCGTCATCGACGCCTTCCGCGCCGCGCACTGGGGCGTCGTCTCGTCCCTGCGCTGACCCCCGCCCGCCGACCCCGAAGGGACGGCCCGGGTCGCGCGGGCCGTCCCTTCGGGGTTTTTGCTTTTGCACGCGAGCACGATTCAGATGAGAGCCGCGGCCGAGACCGCACAAACTTTCCCGGCGACCGACGCGGGCGCCGCCGCGCCGCCGCGCCCCGGCTCGGCCGAGGCGCTGGTCGGGGAAGTCCGCGAACGCCTCGGCGAAGAGTGGCCGCCGCGCGTCTACCGCGAGCGCATCCTCCCCCTGCGCACGCGCGCGCACGCCGTCCCCGCCGCCGCCCGGAACGCCCCGGTCGAGGTGCAGCACACGCTGCTCGGCATCGAGCTGAAGGTCGGGCGCCGCCGCGTCTCGTGCCCCGACTTCGCCACGGCGCGCTACCTCTCGGTCTTCGCCCGCGCGGGCGTCGCGCGCGTGGCGGTGCCCTACGACATCACCAAAATATCGAGGCTCGCCGACGACCTCGAATCGGCCTGGCAGCGGACGCTGCTGCTGGCCGACCACCTGACCGAGGGGCGCGCGGCGACGTTCCGCGCGCGCGTGCGCTCGGCGGCGCTCAAGGAGGTCAGGCGGGAGATCGAGGAGGCGGGCGCGGGCGCGGCCGTCCCCTCCTTCAACCAGAACACGCGGCAGCGCACGCCGCGCATCTAAAGAGACGGACGAGGGGGTTTCAGACTTTTTCAAGATGACCGCACAGACGACACAAGCCAACCCGGAGGAGCAGTTCGACTCGCTCCCCTTCCCGTACAGCCAGCGCCCCTACTGCCCGTACGAGCCGTTCGAGAAGCGGATCAAGAGCATCCGCGTCCTCGTCGTCAACGACCTCCTGCGCGACGAGTCCGACCTGTCCGACACGGCGCGCCGCGAGTGGGGCGAGTCGGCCGCCGCCAGGCTGGAGCGCGAGCGCTACATCTCGGGGCTCGCCGTCGACAACATCGTCAACAACATCAAGCGGCTGGTCGAGGAGCCCGAGGTGCACGTCGCGCACCTCTCGGAGGCGGCCGGGGCCGCCGCGGAGTTCAGGCCCGAGGCCGTCGTGCTTTCGGGGACGCTCTCGGACTTCGACTACTACGACCCGGGGATGCTGCGGCGCTTCGCCGCGTGGGCGGTGAAGACGACGACGCCCGTCCTCGGCATCTGCGGCGGCCACCAGCTCATCGGCCTCTGCTTCGGGGTGCCCTGCGTCACGCTCGACGACAAGGAGCCGGGCGAGCAGCGCGCCGGGCGCAACTTCGAGTACCAGTACCGCTTCATCCGCATCACCGAGCCCGACGACCCCATCTTCCGCGGCATCCACGAGCGCGAGGCCGGCGTCTGGCAGGACTACACGACCGAGGGGCGCAACCTGCGCGTCTGGCAGAACCACGGCCTCCAGCTCCCCCGGCTGCCCGAGGGGTTCCGACTGCTGGCGACCTCTTACCTCTGCCGCAACCAGATGATGGTCAAGCGCGCCGACGGGCAGCTCATCTACACCGTGCAGTTCCACCTGGAGAAGTCCTTCCAGGACTTGACGAGCAACCTCCAGCGCATCAACCCGAACCTCGCGCCCGAGGAGCGCAAGCGCCTGCTGCGCGAGGAGGCGAGCGCCCGCACGCTCTGGGCGCACCCCAACGAGTCGCGCGACGGCCGCCTCCTCTTCGAGAACTTCATGATCCTCGCGCTCGAACACAACCGGCGCGCGAGTTAAGTCATCGCCGCGGACATGAAGAGGCGCGGCCAAACTTTATTGGCCGCGCCTCTTTTTTATCTCCCGCGCACCCGGCGCGCGGGAGTTGTCGGCTAGTCCCGCCACTCGTCGGGGACGTTCTCGATGGTGAGTTCCATGAGGCGGTCGACGACCGACTTGAGGTCGCCGGTCTCTTCGAAGACGCGCCTCTGCTCGTCGGCGGAGGTGCCGCGCTCCAGGATGGTGTGGATGTGCTCGACCTCCTTGCGCGACTCCAGCTCGTCGAGCACGGGGTCGACGAACTCCAGCAGCTCGCGGATGAGGTCGCGCGCCGGCACCTCCTTCTGCTTGCCGAGGTCGAGGAGCTTGCCGTCGAGCCCGTAGCGCACCGCCCGCCACTTGTTCTCCTGGATGAGCATGCGGCGGTAGAGGCGGAAGCCGAGGTTCTTCTCGATCAGCTTGTCGAGCCGCGCGACGATGGCCTGGAAGAGCGCCGTGATGGCGACCGTGTCGTCCACGCGCGTCGGGATGTCGCAGATGCGGAACTCCAGGGTCGGGAAGAACGGGTGCGGGCGCACGTCCCACCAGATTTTCTTCGGGCCGCTGATGCAGTTGGTGTCGAGCAGGAACTTGACGTAGCGCTCGTACGACGCGTACGTGTCGAAGTGGTCGGGGATGTCCGTGCGCGGGAACTTCTTGAAGACCTCGCAGCGGTAGGACTTGAGGCCGGTGTCGATGCCGAGCCAGTAGGGCGAAGAGGTCGAGAGCGCCAGGACGTGCGGCAGGAAGTAGCGCGCCGCGTTCATGATGTGTATCTGCCGGTCGCGGTCGTGGATGCCGACGTGGACGTGCATGCCGAAGATGAGCAGCGAGCGCGCGACCATCTGTAGCTCCTCGATGAGGAGCTTGTAGTGCGGGTCGTCGTAGATGTCCTGCGCCGTCCACTGCGAGATGGGGTGGGTCGAGGCCGCGATGATGCGCAGGCCCTGCTTGCGCGCGAGCCCGGAGACGATGGAGCGCAGCCGCGTGATGTCGCGGCGCGCCTCCTGGACGTTGCGGCAGACGCCGGTGCCGACCTCGATCTGCGCCTGGATCATCTCGGGCTTGACCTGCTCGCCCAGCAACATCCGCCCCTCGTCGAGCATCTCCGAGACGCGCGAGCGCAGCTCCCGCGTCTGCGGGTCTACGATCTGGAACTCCTCCTCGATCCCTAGGGTGTACCGTTCTTCCGTCATCGGGAAGTCTCCTGGCCCTACCGACCCTTGAGCGCGGACGCGAGGTGCGCGCGGTCTTCCTCCGAGAGCCCCTGGAAGGTCACGCCCACGCCGCGGCCCGGGTTGCTGTAGACGACCTCGCCGTTGCAGACCACGTCGCGCCCTTCGAGGGGCAGGCGCAGCGTGAGCACGGAGCCCTCGGGGATTTCGGCCTGCGTGTTCATGTAGAGGCCGCCCGGGCTGATGTCCTGCGTGCTGGCGACGCCCGTCAGGTCGGCGCCGTTGTAGAACACGTCGATGATGAGCCGCGAGCGCTCGAAGCGCCTGCGCTCCTCGAACGGCTCCTCGCTGTTGACGAAATTCATCGTTGGTAGACTCCTGCGCCGTCAGGGTTTCTAAACTCACGCGCCCCGGCCCCGCTCAGCCCTTCCGGTCGATGACGAAGGTCGGCACCATCCCGCCGCCCGACGAGACGTTCGCCAGCTCCGTCGAGGAGAGGCGCGTGAAGGCCGACCCGACCCGCCCGTTGAAGAGCAGCGGGTCGAGGTCTACGAGCTGCTCGGCGTAGACGACCGAGCCGTCTTCGGCGAGCGCCGGGAAGGTCTCGCGCGCCGTCGGGACTCGCTCCTGCACGAGGTAGTCGCCGTCGGCGAGCGCCGCCCGGAGTGCTTCTTCCCAGGCGGCCGGGTCGCTGTTCCAGCCGATGTAGATGCCGTGCCCGCCGTAGTCGTCGTTGGGCTTCAGCACCAGTGTGCCGCTGTGGCGGCGGACGTAGTCGAGCAGGTCGACCTGTGCGCCGCCCTTCTCCGTCCGGCCCTCGCGCACCTTGCGCGTCCAGGGGACGTGGCGGCGGATCGTGTCGAGCTCTTCGCCCGTGAAGAGGCGCGCGTAGGCCGGGTCGGTCAGCACCGCGAAGAGCGCCTTCTTGTGAATCATCTTCGAGCGGAAGTTGTTGACGAGGCAGACGGCGCCCGCGCGGTACGCTTCGAGCAGCGCCGGGTGCTCGCGCATGATGGGCAGGTACTCGTTGACGAGCAGGCGCTTGTAGACGATGTCGATCTCGAAGGAGCCCGAGCGCAGGCGCCCGCCCGAGAACTCAAGCTCGTCGGGGGAGCAGATGGCCGACGGGTGGCCCTCGGACTCGAAGTACTCCTTGAACAGCTCGAACTCCTTCTGCGTCGGGAGCCCTTTGAGGTCGACGATGGCGACGGAGGGTTTCCTTCTGGCGGCGCCGCCCGCGTACTCGCGGTAGGCTTCGAGCAGCGTCCCCAACAGCAGCGGCCTCCCGCTGAAGGTGCGGAGCGTGTAGCGCTCGGCGAAGCGGCGCATGACGGGCAGGCCGGAGAAGATTTCGTAGGCCGCGTCGGCGTAGGCGATGCCGGCCGGGCTCTCGCCGTTCAGCTCGACGAAGCTGTAGGCGTCGGCCGTCAGGAACGAGTCGAGCCGCGCGGTGGGCGAGACGGCGCGGTAGCCGGGGTCGATGCGCACCAGCTCGCGCTCGATCTCGGTGACGCCCAGCTCGTCAACAATCTTCTCGTCCTCGACCGCGGCGTCCTTCACCTTCTGGATGGCGCCCCAGACCGTCTCGCAGACGCGCGTCACGCGCGCGAAGTCGCTTTCGGTGACGAAGTGCGGGCGCAGGTAGGGCGACAGGCGCCGGCCGCCGAAGATGAGTCTGGCGCGCTCCAGCCCCTCGTCGAGCATCCGGCGCGAGGACTCCGCGACCTCGCCCTCACGGAGGAGCTGGTGGTAGAACTCGACGGCCTCTTGCAGCATGGCTGTTGGAGAGCTTCCCTGTCTTTGTTGAACGAGCGGCGGGACAAGAGTAGCACAGGTGAGGGCAGGTTTGGAAAACTAGCGCTGCTGTTCGACGGCCGCGGCCGGCCGGAAGTTGACGCTCAGCCTGCGGCCTTCGCGGACGACGCCGAAGACGGCCGTGCCCGCCTCGGGGCCGGAGGTCAGGCGGCGCAGCTCGGAGCGCCAGAGGGGCGAGCCGTTGACCGTCTCGATCACGTCGCCGGGGCGCAGCCCCGAGACGGCCGCGGGGCTCTCGGGCCGGACGGCGATGACGAGCAGGCCGCCCTGCGCGCCGAGCGGGGCGGCGCCGCGCGACGAAAGCCCGATGGAGTGCAGGCCGTACGTCTTCAGACGCCGCGTCACGTCGTTGCTCCCGTTGAGGGTCTGCGGCCCGAGCAGGCGCGCCCCTTCCACGCTGAAGAGTCCGGCGGTGCCGAGCCTCTGGCGCGTCAGTTCGAGCTGTTCGCGCAGCCGCGCGGCGCGGTCTTCGGCGGCGGCGAGGCGCTCGTTGATGCGCGCAAGCTCCTGCGTGTGCGCCTCGACGGCCTGTGTTCTCAGGCGCAGCTCGGCGTCGCGCATCTCGCGAATCTCGCGCTCCGAGCCGAGCAGGCTCGCGCGCAGCGCGCGCTCCTCGGCCTCGGCCGTCGCGAGCGCCGGGTTCTTCGCCCCCTTCAGCTCGACCGAGAACTTGAGCGGCCCGGGCGACAAAGCGCGCCAGACCGTGAGGTCTACGACCGAGCCGACGCCCGCCTCCTTCAAAGTCATCGAGAGGTCTTCGACGCCGCGCACGTCGCGCGGGCCGACGCCCGCGATGAGGTCGCCCGCGCGCAGCCCCGCGAGCGCGGCCGGCGTCCCCTGCGCCACGGAGGTCAGCAGGACGCCCCGCTGTTTCGCGATGAGGGGGCGCGCGGCCTCCGGCGTCCAGCCGAAGCTGACCCATGCGTCGAGCGGCGCCTTGAAGGCGGCGTCGCCGCGCGCGCCGAGCCACGGCTGCGGCGCGGTGCCGCGGAGCTTGAGCACGCGCTCGCAGGCTTCGCGGACGGCCGTCACGGGGAGGACGCGCGTCTCGCCGTCGCGGCTCTGCGAGACGATGCCGACGACCTCGCCCAGCTCGTTGGCCGCGACCGCGCCGACCCACTCGGGCGAGACGGCGGCGCCGAGGACGACGCTCGAAAGGGTGCCCGAGGGCGCGCGGACGAGGCGCGTCAGGCGCCCCTCCTTCTGGTCGATGGTGAGGTAGATATAATCATCCGGCCGCGGCGGCGCGGCCGCGGGAGCCCTCGCGGGCGGGGCCGGGGCGCCGGCCGGGATGGGCGCGTAGAGTCGCACGCGCTGCCCGACGGTCGGGTCGTCCGTGTCGCCCATGTCGCCCATCGGCGCGCCCGCGAGCAGCGACTCGCCCGCTTCGAGCAGCGCGAGACCCGTCGAGGAGTCGAGCCCGACGAACTTCGCCTCGACGCGCTTCCCTTCCGAAGTCACGAGCAGGTACTCGGGCTCGGCCTCGACCGGCCTGCCGCCCCGCGCGAAGAAGGAGGGCGGCGTCTGCGGCGCGTTGAAGGCTTCCAGCTCGACCTCGGCCTGCGGGAGCCGCGCGACGACGCTGCGGCCGTCGCCGTAGACGTAGCCCGCGACGATGTTCGTGTGCGAGTCGGAGAGCGAGGGCAGCTCTTTGAGTACGAGCGCGGGCGGCCCGCTCGCCGCGAGCCACGCCAGGAGCTTCCAGCCGCTCAGGCGGTGCACGACCGTCACGACCTCGCGCGGCGCCGCGACGGCCGGGGCGGGCGTCGCGCGCGGCGGCACTGAACGCGCGGGCGCCGCGGCCGCGGCCGGGGCCGTGGGGGCAGCCGGCGTCTGGGGTGCGGGCGTCGTCGCCTGCCGCGCGTGCGCGGCGGCGGGACTGAGCAGGAACAGGCAGGCGAGCGAAAGCGCCGCGCCCGAGTTGCGCGCGCGCGAAGCGACCGCTCGAAGATAGTCCGTGTAAATCATCTGGCTACTACCAGACACCTCCGACCTCGACGGCGACCGGCGGCCGGCCCGACGCGCCGCGCGAGAGAAAGTCCTGCGAGCCGAAGCTGACGGAGCGCATCGGCACGACGCGCTCGGCGCCGCTCTCGTCCCTCAGAATCACGCGCAGGGTCTCCGCGGAAGTCTTAACGGGGAGGTGGATAACTTGCGCCCCGGTGACGCTGTGCTCCAGCGTCCTCGGCGCGACGTCCGCGCGCCGCCCGCCCACGGACGCGACCTCGCGCACGCGCTCGGCGCGCACGTTCACCTTGTGCGCCGGGTTATGAGCCTTAGACGAAGCGACTTCCGCCCGTCTCTCTTGAACAATCTGCCCGCCCGCGGCGGCCGGCTCGACGGTTCCGGTCTGCTCTTTACCGTCGGAAGGGACTCGGGCGGGCTCGATGTTGCGCGGCGGCGCGGCGGCGACGGCGGGCGCGGCGGCGGGGGACGTCCGCGCCGCCTGCCTGAAGTAGAGCGTCGCGGAGACGACGACGAAACAGGCGGCGACGGCGACCGGCGCGAAGCCGTAGAGCCAGCGCGCGCCCGAGAAGCGGCCGTGCCCGCCGTCGATTTTCGACGCGGCCATCCGCGCGCGCAGGCGGAACTCGAAGTCCGCGGGCGCCTCGACCTTGCCCAGTCCGCCGACCAGCGCGCGCAGGCGTTCGCGCTCGCGCAGCCCGTCCCCGCACGCGCGGCAGAGGGCGGCGTGGGCGCGCGCCGACGCGCTCACGGGGCGGCCGTCCGCCGCCTCGTCAATCTCCCGACGGTAAGCTTTGCACTCGGACATAAGAACAATTCCTTACAGGTACGCCTGCAACTTGTCGCGCAGGAACCCGCGGGCGCGGTTGATGCGCGACTTGACGGTGCCCTCGTTCATCCCGAGGATGCGCGCGATCTCTTCGTAGCTGCGCTCCTCCACGTCGCGGAGCACGAGCGGCGCGCGGTACTTTTCGGGGAGCGTCGCGATGGCCCTCGCCACGGCCGCCCGCCTTTCGTCCTCGACCACGGTCACGTCCTGGAGCGGCCCCTTGTCCGGCATGTCCAGCTCGCAGGAGTCCGAGGGCTGTTCGCGCTCGCCGAAGAAGGAGGAGAACGAGACCAGCCGGCGGCGCTTGCGGCGGCGCAGCTCCGAGATGGCCAGGTTCGTGGCGATGCGGTAGATGTAGGTCGAGAACGCGTAGCTCGTCTGGTAGCGCTCGGCCGCCGCGTAGACCCGCATGAACGTCTCCTGCGCCAGATCGACCCCGAGGTCGTAGTCGTTCGTCATCCGGTAGACGTAGTTCGTGATCTGGTTGCGGTAGCGCCGCACCAGCTCGGCGAAGGCCGCGTCGTCGCCCGCCTTCGTCGCTTCGAGCAGGCGGTGGTCGGTCATCTCGCCGACCGCCTCCTCCGCGCGGACGGGCGCCCCCGCCGAAGCGACGGAGAAGACCAGCTCGTTCGTCGAGGAGATCGCGCTCATCCGGGAAAGTGGGGCCTGCCTTTTGATTCGACGCCGGCCGGGGAGACTCGCTCCGGAATTATACACTCCCCCCGCGCCGTCACGCCCACTTACACGCCGCGCCCCGCCGGGGGGTTCCAAAAAATCCCGAAACCCGGACGCCCGCCCGCCCGGCCTTTTGTTGCTTTTCACACGGCCGCCCGGTGCTATAATGCCGACTCTTTTCGCCGACCGTTCATTCTTTCCGAAGCCATCGTTTCAGACGCCTTTTAGCGGCCCATGCCCAAAGAGATCAAGAAGCACCAGACCGTCCTCGAAGCCATCCGCAGCGTTGACATCATCTCCGACCTGCTCGAACGCCACGACGGCCACTTCCGGCACGAGCTCGACCTCGAAGTCATCGCCTACGGGCGGAACTACAACGGCAAGAAGGTCGGCCCGTACGTCCGCCTCTACGAGTTCGACTCGGGCGAGGAGGTCATCCGCGAGGGCGACTGGGGCGGCAACACCTTCTACATCACGGTCGAGGGCAATTTGGATGTGTTCGTCCGCGACCGCGAGACGGGGGCCGACCGGAAGGTCGGCGCCGTCCCGCCGGGCGTCAGCTTCGGCGAGATGTCGATCCTCGCGGGCGTGCCGCG
The DNA here is from genome assembly GCA_036389235.1 of Pyrinomonadaceae bacterium. Taxonomy (GTDB): domain Bacteria; phylum Acidobacteriota; class Blastocatellia; order Pyrinomonadales; family Pyrinomonadaceae; genus QHXN01. The sequence continues at coordinate 20,112 of DASVQJ010000045.1, forward strand.
CAACGCGACCGTGCGCGTCCCCGAAGGGGCGCAGGCGCGCGTGCTCGAAGTGACGCGCCCCGCCCTCAGGCTGCTGCGCAAGCTCCCGAAGTTCGGGCAGATGCTCGACGCCAACTACCGCAAGCACGGGCTGAGCCGCACGCTCATCGACATCGGGCAGTCCACGGGCGAGGAGTTCCCGCAGCCGCTCCTCGAACGCCTGGGCAAGTCCGCGCGCTTCATGGTCTACGCCAAGCACCACGTCCTCTTCCGCGAGGGCGACCCCATCGACCGCGTCGCCTTCGTCAAGAACGGCTGGGTGCGGCGCGTGCGGGGCCTCGGCTACGGCGGCGCGGTGGGCGAGCTGAACGTCGAGGGCCTGACGGACGACGTGGGCGTGGACTTCCTCGGCGCCGGCAACTGCCTCGGGCTCGAAGGCGTCGAGCGCGACGGCCGCTGGGCCTACACCGCCATCGTCTTGCAGCGCACGGAGGTGCTCGAAGTGGCGATGCCGCCGCTGCGCGCCGACCCGGAGCTGCGCGACACCATCCTGCGCACCTTCTCCGGCTTCTCGCTCGCGGACGACGACGTGACCGTGACCTCGCGGCTCAACAAGCCGCTCGTCGCCGCCACCGAGCGCGAGATCGCGACCGGGGTCGTGGACGGCACGAACCTGCTCGTGATGGACATGGACAAGTGCGTGCGCTGCGGCAACTGCTCGATGGCCTGCCACCGGGTGCACGGCCAGTCGCGGCTGCTGCGCCGCGGCATACAGATCGGGCGGCCGAAGGACTACGGCGGCGTCTCGGGCGAGAAGGTGCTGGTGCCTTCGGTCTGTATGCACTGCCAGGACCCCGAATGCCTGACCGGCTGCCCGACGGGCGCCATCGGACGCTTCGCCAACGGCCAGATCGACATCGACCCCAAGACCTGCATCGGCTGCGGCGACTGCGCGACGCAGTGCCCCTACAACGCCATCACGATGATCCCGAGCCGGCCGGAGGCGGCCCGCCCGCCCGCGCTCGCCGGGCGGCTCAAGGGCTGGCTGAGCCTCGCGCCCGAGACCCCGCCGCAGCCCGTGACGGCGACCGACAACCTGCTCGCCACCAAGTGCAACCTCTGCGCCGGCACCACGCTCAACCCGCCGGGCGCGAAGTCCCAGGCGTTCTCCTGCCAGGAGAACTGCCCGACGGGCGCGCTCGTGCGCGTCAACCCGCGCGAGTATTTCGCCGAGGTCAACGGGCGCATCGGCCTCGTCTTCCGCGACCAGACGCACGCCATCGGCCGCAACATACACCGGCGCGACCCGCTCGCGACCCTGTGGCACGTCGCGGGCGTGCTGCTCGTCCTGCTCCTGACCGGCGCCGTCGTCTGGGCGCTCGAACGCTTCGGCATCGACGCGCGCCTGGGCGGGACGTGGCTGACGGTGCGCTGGGTCACGGGGCTCGTCGGCCTCGCCGGCATCGCGGCCGTGATGACGTACCCGCTGCGCCGGCAGGTCTACCGCAGGCGCGCGGGCGCCCTGCGCTACTGGATGCAGATGCACGTCTACGTGGGCGTGGCGGCGGGGCTCGTGCTGCTGCTGCACGGCGGGAGGACGACGGGCGGGCTGTTGACCTCGCTCCTGATGGTCACGTTCGACGCGGTCGTCGTCACGGGGCTCTTCGGCACGGCCGTCTACCTCGTCGCGCCGCGCGTGATGACGAGCATCGAGGGCGAGCCCCTGCTCGTCGAAGACCTGCGCGCGCGCCGCGAGGAGTTGCGCGAGACGCTCGCCGAGATCGGCCAGCGCAGCAACGAGCACCTGCGCGAGTTCATCAAGCAGAAGGTGCGCGGCCGCGTCTTCTCTTTCGGCTACCTCCTGCGCCAGTACCTCCGGCGCGAGGAGCTGACGGCGCTGCTCGCCTCGGCGCGCGAGACCTACGAGGCGGAGGCGCGCAGCCTCGACCCGGAGTCGCGCCAGCTCCTCCTCGAAGCCGTCGAGGCGACGGTGACGCTCCGCCGCGTGGACTCGCTCATCTACCTGCACCAACTGCTCAAGCTCTGGCTGGCGCCGCACGTCGTCGCGACCTCCCTGATGCTGGCGCTGATGCTCGTCCACATCGTTCAAGTCGTCCTCTTCGCAGTCCGTTGAGCAATTTCAAATTTGAAATTTGAAATTTCAAATCCTTTATGGAGACACAGGACAGCCGCTTCATCGTCGAGCGCGACGACCTGGAAGTAGACCCGGTGACCCTCGTCACCGACGGCCTGAAGATCGGGAGACTTCCGAGCTGCGAGGTGGTGCTCAACCACCCGGCGGTCTCGCGCCTGCACGCCGGCATCACGATGTCGGGCGGGCGCCACTACCTCTACAACTTCAGCAGCTCCAGCGGGACGACTCTGAACGGCCGCGTCGTGGCGACCGAGTCGGGCGAGGTGCTCGCCGACGGCGACCTCATCCAGATCGGCCCCTTCTTCCTCGAAGTCAAACGCGCGGGCGACGCGCTGCGGCTCACGGTCACGCTCGAAGTCACGACCAACGTCTCGGACTCCATGTACCGCGTCGAGACGCCGACCGGCCCCACGCCCTTCAAGAAGCGGCCGACGGGCACGTCCGAGCTGTCGCAGGCGCTCAACGTCTTCTGGGAGAAGCGCAAGCGCGAGGAGGGCAAGATGCAGCGCGTCTCGCCCCTGCGCCCGCAGAAGCCGATGCGCGTGCTCGGCAAGGCGCGCTTCAACTGGACGCCGACGCGCGACCTCGTCCGCCCCTGGCCCGCCTCGGTCTTCGTCTGGGGCACGGCGTTCGTGCTGGCGCTCTCGGCGGTCGCGGCCTTCGTCTACGCCGAAGCCTACGCGCCCGCGCCCGTCTCGGCCGCGCACGCCGCCCACTCGATACGCTCGCAGCCCGCCATCGCCGCGCGCGCCAACGCGGGCAGTTGCACCACCTGCCACTCTCTGACGTCGAAGATAGAGACGAACTGCTCCTCCTGCCACCAGGCGCCCGGCTTCAAGGCGACCGTGACCGAACCGCACGTCGGCGCGGGGATAGGCTGCAACGACTGCCACGTCGAGCACCAGGGGACGGAGTTCCGTCCCAACGTCGCCAGCCTCCAGACGTGCGCGACGTGCCACAGCGACTCGAACCGGAAGACGTACCAGGGCCGCGCGGTTCGCACGCCGCACGGCGGCACGTACGGCTACCCCGTGGTGGGCGGCAGGTGGGGCTGGGCGGGGCTGGCCGAAGAGGAGTGGGCGCAGAAGTCGGCCGCGCTGCGGAAGCTCGTGCAGACCGTGCGCGGCCCGCTCCTCGTCGGGCCGGGCTCCGCCGGCCGCGACCCCGACGACCTGCGGCGCAGCGCAGAGTTCCACGCGCTGCACATCCACCGCGTCAAGACCGTCGGCGACATCCCCGGCAACAAGGACGGCGAGATGTCCTGCTCGTCCTGCCACAACTCCTTCGACCCGCCCGACCGCGAGACGCCGCGCCGGACTTGCGCCGCCTGCCACAACGGCGACCGCGGCGGCAAGTTCGAGCGCGTCCTGGCGGACGACAGGCCGAACTGCATCTCGTGCCACGTCCAGCACCCGCTGGCGCGGCGCGAGTGGGGGCGCGCGCTCCTGAACGACCTCTCGGCCGCACAGCCCGGCCTGCAACTGAGCGGACAATGAAGAGATCACAGCTACTCGTCATACTCGCGCTGCTGTCGATGCTGGCGGCCGTGAACCTGTTCACGGCGGACCCGAGCAAGAGCTTCTTCGGCGGGCTGCCGTGGTGGGGCTGGGCCTCGGTCGCGCTCTCCCTCCTGCTCGTCGCCGTCGCGTTCGCGCTGCGCGACGCGCGCCGCGCGCGGCGGCTGCTGGAGGAGCCGCTCCCGCCCCGGCCCGAGGAGGACGACGGCCGCATCAAGCTCACGCCGGAGCAGCTCGAACAGTACGACCCGGACGGCCCCTCCTACCCGCACCCCGTCGTCATCACCGAGCGCTGCATCGGCTGCCACGCCTGCGTGGACGCGTGCCCGCACGACGTGCTCGCCATCGTGGGCGGCGTCGCCACGCCCGTCGCGCGCGACCAGTGCATGGAGGACACGGCCTGCCAGGTCGAGTGCCCCGTCAACCCGAAGGCGTGCATCGTCGTCAACACGACGAAGAAGATTCCGCCGCGCAAGGTGCCCAACCGCGACGCGCGCTTCATGACGGACGTGCCCGGCTGCTACATCGTCGGCGACGTGTCGGGCACGCCGCTCATCAAGAACGCGACGAACGAGGGCGCCGACTGCGTCAAGTTCATCCGCGACGACCTGCGGGACGGCGCCCCGCCCGAGCCGAAGGCCGACGTGGAGGTCGTCATCGTCGGCGTCGGCCCCGCCGGGCTCTCCGCCGCCATCACCGCGCAGAGGCTCGGCCTCACCTACGCGGCCGTCGAGCAGGACAGGGTGCTCGCCACCATCGAGGCGTACCCGGCGAACAAGTACGTCTTCTTCAAGCCGGAGACGATGGAGCCGCGCGGCGGCATCCTCCCCGAGGGCGCCGGGATGCAGCGCGAGGCCATCCTCGCGGACTGGACGCGGGCGCTGCGCGAGACCGGCGTCAGCGTGAACGAGCAGGAGAGCTGCAAGTCTGTGAGGCGCGCGGAGGACGGCGACTACTTCGTCGTCAAGACCGAGCGCGGCGCCGAGAAGAAGCAGGTCACGTACAACGCGCGCCGCGTCGTGCTCGCGCTCGGCCTCCGCGGGACGCCGATGAGGCTGAAGGTGCCGGGCGAGGAGTTGAAGGTGACGCGCGACGGCCGGACGGAGGACAAGGTCAAGTACAAGCTGACCGACCCCGAAGCCTACAAGCGCAAACGCGTCGTCGTCGTCGGCGCGGGCAACTCGGCCGTCGAGGCGGCCGTAGACCTTGTGGCGACGCGGCAGGGCGACCGCATCACCTTCCGCCCCGAGTCCGAGATCAACGAGGTGACGCTCGTCATCCGCTCGGACATGAAGAACGACCTGAAGTTCGGCAACAAGCTACAGGTCTACGACTGCATCGACGAGGGCAGGATCAAGGTCTTCTTCGGCACCTCCGTCAAGGAGATACGCGAGGACGAGGTCGTGCTCATGAACGCGCGCACGCAGGAGGTCAAGACGACCATCCCGAACGACTTCATCTTCGCCATGATCGGCGGCGACCGCCCCACCCGCTTCCTCGAATCCATCGGCATCAAGATCGGCTGAAGGGGCGCGAAAGCCGCGGCCCGCGCCTGCGCGGTTTGATTTCGCGCGGGCGCGTGGGTTGAGGGGCGCGGCCGGCGTCTTATCAGCGGCGGGGCCGGGTCGGGGCCTGCCGCATATTTACGAGGAGGGAGTAAGTTTATGCGACTTCGTGAGAATAGTCGCCGGCACCGGTTCGCGGCGCTGCTCGCGCTGGCGAGTTTCGCCCTCGCGCCCGCCGCGGCGGCCGGGGACGCGGCGCGGGCTCGCGCCTCAGAAGGGGCTCTCCGGGGGCTCACGTCCGCGCCGGCGGCCTCGTCGCGGGTCGGGGCGGCGGCGGGCGGGCGCATCGCCTTCACGAGCAACCGCGACGGCAACCTCGAAATCTACGCGGTGCCCGCGGGCGGCGGCGAGCCCGTCAACCTGACGAACAACCCGGCTCAGGATTCCGAGCCGGCGTGGTCGCCCGACGGGCAGCAGCTCGCGTTCGTCAGTTCGAGGAACGGCTACGCCGGCGACATCTACGTCATGGCCGCCGACGGGTCGGGCGTCCGGCGTGTCAGCGACCGCGGCAGCTACACGGACAACTACCTCGAAGGGCTGTCGTGGTCGCCCGACGGCACGCGCCTGCTCTACGTCAACGTGTTCATGGGGGCCGTCGGCACGGTCTGCGTCGCGGACGTCAACGCGCAGCCGTGGCAGAAGGGCTGCTTCGCCAAGGGCGACCTGATGGATGTGCGCGACCCGGCGTGGTCGCCGGACGGCAAGCGGGTCGCGTTCGTCGGCCGCAAAAGTTTCTCCGGCCCGGACGGGCTCCGCTACGAACTCTTCGTGGCGAACGCGGACGGCAGCGGCCGCACGAAGATCGCGGACGGCATCAACTTCAACCCGGCCTGGTCGCCCGACGGGACGAAGCTCGCCTACGCGGGCGCGCCCGAGCCGCCGAGCCACATCGACCAGGCGCGGCTGGACATTTACGTCGCCGACCTGGAGGGCTGCGGGCCGCCGGCGCGGCTCACCGACAACGCCGCGAACGACACCGGCCCGACCTGGTCGCCCGACGGGACGAAGCTCGCCTTCGCCAGCAACCGCGACACGGGCGCCTCGAACAGGTACGAGATTTATGTGATGGGCGACGACGGCAGCAACCAGTCGAAGCTCACGGATAATTCGGGGCTCGTCTTCGCCCCGACGTGGCAGCCCGGCGTGCCGGCCGCGAACTCACTCGAAGACTCCGGTTTCTTCGTCCGCCAGCACTACCTCGACTTCCTCGGGCGCGGGCCGGACTCGTCGGGGCTCGCCTTCTGGCGGAACGAGATCGAGTCGTGCGGCGCGGACGCCGTGTGCCGCGAGGTGAAGAGGGTCAACGTGAGCGCGGCCTTCTTCGTCTCGATTGAGTTCCAGAACACGGGCTACTTCGCCTACCGCGTGTACAAGGCAGCCTACGGCGACGCCGTCTCGCCGAACGTGCCGGGCACCGTCCCGGTCGTGCGCCTCGACGAGTTCCTGCCCGACTCGCGCCGCGTCGGCCAGTGCGTGCAGGTCGGCCGCGGGAACTGGCGGCAGAGACTCGAAGAGAACAAGGATGCCTACGCGCTTGAGTTCGTCCGGCGCGAGCGGTTCAAGGAGGCGTACCCGCCTGCGCTGACCGCGGAGGAGTTCGTCGCGAGGCTCGACGAACGCGCGGGCGGGGTGCTCTCGGCGGACGAGAAGGCGCAGCTCGTTTCGGAGTTGTCCGCGGCCCCCGCGGACGAAGCGAGGCGCGCGTCGGTGCTGAGGAGCGTGGCCGAGGACGCCGACCTCCGGCTGAGGGAGTTCAACCGCGCCTTCGTGCTGATGCAGTACTTCGGCTACCTGCGCAGAGACCCCGACGCCGCGCCCGACTCGAACTTTACGGGCTACGACTTCTGGCTCCAAAAGCTTAACTCCTTCGACGAGGACTTCGTCCGCGCCGAGATGGTCAAGGCTTTCATCACCTCCGACGAGTACCGCAAGCGGTTCGGCCTGTAGCCGCGCGCCGAAGGTAAGATTGAAGGCCGCCGGGGTTTTGGCACCCGGCGGCCTTTCGCTTATCTACCGCCTTCGGACAACATAAAGACCATTAGCGGGCTCTGATTCGGGCAGCGTAAGGCTTACAGGGGAAATTGGTGACACAAACATTGTCTGGCTATGCGAGGCGGCGAGTCACACGAACTCATCAACGCGTCACCCGCCCGCACAAACCATTGCTGAATATAAAAGCCTTCGTGTCGGCGGTTGGGTGCATGCCGTTGTCAGGCGGCTCGCTGCCGATACCTGCCGGCCACACTTATAAC
>DASVQJ010000046.1:0-5639 GCA_036389235.1 Pyrinomonadaceae bacterium
GCTCTTCTACCTCGACAACTTCCAGAGCACGAGCCCGAACGCGCAGGCGAACCGCCGTGTGCTGCGCCGTCAACGGCAGGACTCAGAAGGCGCGGGCGCGATGCGACCGGGCGGACTCTTCGGCGGCCGACGGATGCGGCAGGGCGAGGCGCGGCAGCGCCGCATGGAGCGCGAGCGGCAGCAGGGTGAAGGGCAGGCGGCGATGCAGCAGCAGCCGCGCCCGCAGCAGCAACAGCGCATGCGACGCGGCATCAACGAGAACTACGCGCGCGAGTTGATGGAGCTGCACACGCTCGCCGTCGAGGGCGGCTACACGCAGAAGGACGTGCAGGAGGTGGCGCGCGCCTTCACAGGCTGGACTATCCGCGCGCCGCGCGGCACGGGGCTCTACGGCGCCGAAGGTGAAGAGAGCGACGCCGGCTCCTTCTTCTTCAACCCGCGCACGCACGACGACGGCGAGAAGACCGTGCTCGGCGTCCGCGTTCCCGCGGGCGGCGGCGAGGAGGACGGGAGGAAGGTTCTGGACATACTCGTCGCGCACCCTTCGACCGCGAAGTTCATCGCCACGAAGCTCGTGCGCAAGTTCGTCTCGGACACGCCCGACCCGGCGCTCGTCCGGCGCGTCGCCGACGCGTTCCACAACTCGAAGGGCGACATCAAAGCGACGCTGCGCGCGGTCTTCACTTCGCCCGAGTTCAACTCGGCCGGGGCGCGGCGCGCGAAGATCAAGACGCCGTTCGAGCTGACGGCGAGCGCGCTGCGCACGCTCGGCGCGGAGGTCGAGGTGCGGCCGGCGCTCATCCAGTGGGTCGCGCGGATGGGCGAGCCGCTCTACGGCTACCAGGCGCCGACGGGCTACCCGGACGAGGCTTCGTACTGGGTCAACACGGGCGCGCTCCTCGAACGTCTCAACTTCTCGCTCGCGCTCGTCTCGAACCGCATCCCCGGCGCGCGCGTAGACCTCACGCGCTTCGTCGGCGAAGAGGCCGTGAGCAGCCGCGCCGTCAACCAGAAGGCCGTCGTCGAGCGCTTCCTCGACGTCGCCCTGCAAGGCGACATCTCGCCCAGGAGCCGCGAGGTCTTGATGAAGCAGTTGACGACGCAGTCGGACGCGCCCGTCACGTACGCGCCCGGAGACGAGGAGACGCGCGAGAAGAACGTCCGCGCCGCGCGCCGCGAGCGCCGCGAGGCCGGCGCCACGGTCGGCAACCCCGAGGTCGCGCGCATCGCCGCGCTCGTCATCGGCTCGCCGGAGTTTCAAAGACAGTGAATGGTGAATGGTGAATAGTAAATGGTGAATGGTTGAAGACAGTTCTTTCCATTCACCATTTACTATTCACCATTCACCAGGACGGAGTGAGCAATGAATCGCAGGTTCTTCTTGAAGGGTGGCGGGCTGGCGCTGGCGAGCGTCGGCGTGGTGGGGGCGGCGCCGTCGTTCCTGCGGCGCGTGGTCGAGGCGCAAGGGCTTTCGGCCGCGCCGAACGGGCGGAGGAAGACGCTCATCACCATCTTCCAGCGCGGGGCGGCGGACGGGCTGAACATGGTCGTGCCGCACGGCGAGCGCGCGTATTACGAGCTGCGCCCGCAGATCGCGATTGCGCAGCCCGGGCGCGCCGAGTCGGCCGTCGACCTCGACGGCTTCTTCGGGCTGCACCCAGCCATGTCCTCGCTCAAGCGCCTGTGGGACGAGAAGCGTCTGGCGGTCGTCCACGCCGTCGGCTCGCCCGACAACACGCGCTCGCACTTCGACGCGCAGGACTACATGGAGTCGGCGACGCCCGGCGTCAAGTCCACGCAGGACGGCTGGCTCAACCGTCTCGTGCAGGCGCGCCCCGACCCGAAGGCGACCCCTTTCCGCGCCATCTCGATGACGCAGAACCTGCCGCGCTCGATGCAGGGGCGCGCGGCGGCCGTCGCCATGCGCAACCTCTCCGACTTCCAGATACGCGCGGGCGCCTACACGCCTTCCGTGCAGGGCGGCTTCGAGGGGCTGTACGAGCAGGGCGTGGACGACGTGCTGCGCGGGACGGGCAGGGAGACGTTCGAGGCGGTCAACTTTTTGAAGAGGGTCAACCCGGCGCAGTACAGGCCCGAGAACGGCGCGCAGTACCCGAACGGCGAGTTCGGCCGCGCGCTCGTGCAGATCGCGCAGCTCGTCAAGGCGGGCGTCGGGTTGGAGGTGGCCTTCACCGACGTAGGCGGCTGGGACACGCACCGCGGGCAGGGCGGCGCGCGCGGGCAGCTCGCGAACCTGCTCGGCCAGTTCGCGCAGGGGCTCTACGCGCTCGTCACAGACCTCGGCCCGGCGCGCATGCAGGACGTGCTGGTGCTGACGATGAGCGAGTTCGGGCGCACCGTCCGGCAGAACGGCACCAACGGCACCGACCACGGCCACGCCAACGCGATGTTCGTCATCGGCGGCGCGGTGCGCGGCGGGAAGGTCTACGGGCGCTGGCCGGGCCTCAAGGAGGAGCAGCTTCACGAAGGGCGCGACCTCGCCCTGACGACGGACTTCCGCGACGTGTTCGGCGAAGTCGCCTCTCGACACCTCGGCGCCGCCGACCTCAAGCGGGTCTTCCCCGGCTACGCGCCGGAGGGGCGGGTGCGCGGGATGTTGGGGTGAGCGTTTATCCCAGTATTGAATGTAGAGCGGAGGGCGGTTAACCACAGAGGCACAGAGGACACGGAGGTTGCACAGAGGGTCGAACTCTGCGCCCCCTCTGAGCACTCTGTGCCTCCGTGGTTAACCGCCCTTCACGCCGGACACGAGTGACGAATCTATCTGGCCCGCCGGCTCACCACGGGTTCGCGGCGGCGACGGCCTCGGGGGCGAGCGTCTTGTTCTGCTCGTCGAGCCAGGCCTTGAGCGGCGCGTAGTAGTCGATGATGGCGGTGGCGTCCATCTTCTCCTCGCCGGTCAACGCCTTCAGGGCCTCGGGCCACGGGCGGCTCTGCCCCAGCTCAAGCATCCTCTTCAGACGCGCGCCGACCTCCTTGTTGTTGTAGACGGAGCAGCGGTGGAGCGGCCCCTGGAAGCCCGCCTGCCGGCACATCGCGCGGTGGAACTGGAACTGGAGGATGGCCGCGAGGAAGTAGCGCGCGTACGGCGTGTTGGCCGCGACGTGGTACTTCGCGCCCGCGTCGAAGTCCTGCTCGCCGCGCGCGGAGGGCGGGGCGACGCCCTGGTACTTCGTGCGCAAGTCCCACCAAGCCTTGTTGTAGTCGCCCGGCCCGACCTCGCCCGAGAAGACCTTCCAGCGCCACTGGTCTACTAAGTAACCGAAGGGCAGGAACGAGACTTTGGCGAGCGCGCTTCTTAAGAGGAGCCCTGTGTCGGCGGAGGCGTCGGGCACGCGTTCGATGAGCCCGAGCTGCTTCAAATACTCGGGCGTGACCGAGAGCGCGACGGCGTCGCCGATGGCCTCGTGGAAGCCCTCGTTGGCGCTGCTCTGGAAGAGGTACGGCTGCGCGGCGTAGGCCATCTGGTAGTAGTTGTGCCCCAGCTCGTGGTGGACGGTCTGGAAGTCCACCTCGTTAATCTGGATGCACATCTTCAGACGCACGTCCTTCTTCGCGTCGATGTCCCACGCGCTGGCGTGGCAGACGACCTCGCGGTCGGCCGGCTTCACGAACAGCGAGCGCTCCCAGAAGGTCCCGGGCAGGGCCTCGAACCCGAGCGAGGTGAAGAAGCCCTCGCCGTAGCGCACGAGCTGCTTCGGGTCGGTGTTGCGCCGCTTGAGAATCTCCGTCAGGTTGTAGCCGGGGTCGCCCGCGGGCGGCTGGAGCAGGTCGTAGACGTTGCCCCACTCCTGGCTCCACATGTTGCCGAGCAGGTGCGCCGGTATCGGCCCGTTCTTCGGCACGACCGCGTCGCCGTACTTCTGGTTGAGCTTCGCGCGCGTGTAGACGTAGAGCGAGTTGTAGAGCGGCCTGACCTGCTGCCAGAGCCTCTCCATCTCGGCGGCGAACTGGTCGGGCGGCATGTCGAAGTTCGAGCGCCACATCGCGCCCACGTCCTTGAAGCCCATCTCGCGCGCGCCCTTGTTCGACAGCTCGACGAAGCGCGCGTAACGCTGCCGGTAGGGCGGCGAGACGGTGTGCCAGCCCGTCCAGACGCGTTTCAGCTCTTCGGGGTCGCGGCTCTCGGCGAGGATCGGCTCCATGTCGGAGAGCGTGAGGCACTTGCCCTGCTCGCCTTCGGGGCACCACTTGCCCTTGCCGTAGTCGCTCTCCATCGAGGCGGCGATCTTCGTCAGCTCGTCGCGCTCGTTGGGGTCGGCGGGCGCGGGCAGCACGAGCGCGAGCTTGAGGAGCGCGAACTTGCGCGCGAGCGCCTCGGGCTTCTCCAGCTTGTCGAAGCGGCGCGCGGCCCCGGCCAGCTCGGTCACGGCCGCGATGTAGTCCTTGTTGGTGTCGGCGGCCAGCACCTCCGTGTCTTCGGTGATGAAGTTGCTCTGCACCCAGGAGGCGCGCTGCGCGCGGAGGCCCAGGTCGTTGAGGCGCGCCTCGGCGTCGGCCATGAACTTCTCGGCCTCGGCCACGGTCGGCGGCGCGTTTACGCCGGGCTGCGTCGCGCAGGACGGGAGCAGGATTGAAAGCGTCGTCAGGAGCAGTAGCGCGGGCACGCGCCCACGCGCGCGGCGGGACAGACTCATCGCAGACCTCCGGCGGAGAATAGTTGGACGACCTTCGACTTCGGGGAGACTCGGTTTAAGTGCCTGGCTTCTGCCCCTATACTAGCGCAAGCGCGTGTCGTCTGTCGCCGGGAGCGCGGGCATCCTGCCCGCCATGAGCGCGCAGCGCGAAAGCCGTGAGACTGTACATCTCAACGTCGAGGCAGCACGCTTCGCTGCTAAGCGTGCTCTCGCACGCTTTGGCGGGCAGGATGCCAGCGCTCCCGGCGGAAGAATTGGAGCGCGGGGCGGGCGCGTGCTAATATCGCGGCAACGATTCCCCCGAAAGAATTTTGCCGGAAGGCGCGGACGCCCGCGGCCGTCGTCCGCCCGGCCCGCGTCGCTTTACAGACATTTTTAAGCCGAGGGGAGAGAGAAGAGAATGGCACAGAGTGGTGCAGCGGAGGGTAATACTTTAGAGCAGATCATCGACCAACTGGCGGCGTTCGAGCCCGTGGAGTTGCCGGTCGTCAGCCTCTACCTGAACGCGCAGGCCAACGAGCACGGCCGGCAGGACTTCGAGCGCTTTCTGCGCAAGGAGTTCTCGGAGCGCGCGCGCACGTTCAAGGCGCACAGCCCCGAGCGCGAGAGCTTCGACCGCGACGCCGAGCGCATCAACGCCTACTTGGCGGACGTGCGCCCCTCGGCCAACGGCGTCGCCATCTTCGCCTGCGCCGGGGCGGACGACTTCTTCGAGGCCGTCGAGCTCGACGCGCCCATCGAGGGCCACCGCCTCTACGTCTACAACCAGCCGCACCTCTACCCGCTCGCGCGCATCGCCGACCAGTACCGCCGCTACGCCGTCTTGGTCTGCGACACGAACCGCGCGCGCATCTTCGTCTTCGGCCACGGCCACGCCGCCGCGACCGAGGAGATCGAGAACGTCAAGACGCAGCGCGTCAAGGTCGGCGGCTGGTCGCAGATGCGCTTCCAGCGCCACGCCGAGAACTACCACATGCAGCA
>DASVQJ010000047.1:0-4202 GCA_036389235.1 Pyrinomonadaceae bacterium
CGCCCTCGGCGACGGTGACGGTCACCGCGCCGCCCCGGTACGCGTCCCCGCCCCGCGCCGGGGACAGGCCGGCGGGCGTTAACGAGCCGTAGTCCGCAACCCGGTCGGGGTCGCCGCCGAGCCCGAACAGCGCGTCGCCGAAAATCCTCGTGCCCATAACCGAAGAGTCTCCTTGCCCCGGCGTCCCGTCGATTCTAACGCGGCCCGGCCGGCCGGCGGAACGGCGTAAATAACCTTCTGCCCGGATTATCGGCGTTTTTCGGATAATGTTGACTGCGCCCCGCGCTGACGACCCGCGCGACCCGTGTGCTAAGATGTGCGCCGAGGGAACGCGTCCGGCGCTCCGGCCGTATGTGTCTGGCAGGAGGTAAGTTTTACGATGGAAAGAACTAAAGACCCGCGCTACGACACGGGCAACCCTATCTGCGACGCGGTGCGCTTCCTGTGCGACGCGTCGTTTGCGGTGCTGCCGGCCGACGCGGCGCGGCAGTTGGGCGAGTTCGAGAAGAACTTCTGGGGCGGCGTCCGCTGGTTCGCCGAGAAGAACATCGGCTGGGTCGACGACAGCCTCGCCGCGGCCGAGCGGCTGCGCGCTGAGTGGCGCACACGCTGCTCCACCCCGCCCGCGCCCGAGCCGATCACACAGACCCCGCCGCCCGAAGGCGTCGGATAGAAGGGAAGCGGTTGGCCGTTAGCTTTTAGCGATTAGCCGAGCCTCCGGCCGGCCTGAAGCTAAAAGCTAACAGCCGACGGCTAACAGCTCACATGCAAGTTCTGCTGGCCGAAGAGTACGGTTTCTGTTTCGGGGTCGAGCGCGCCGTCGAGATGGTCGAGGGGGCGCTCTCGGAGGGCGCGACCGTGCGCACGCTCGGGCCGCTCATCCACAACACGCAGGAGATACACCGGCTCGAAGCCGGGGGCGTGCGCACCATCGACGCGCCCGCAGACGTTTCGGAGGGCGAGACGGCCGTCATCCGCGCGCACGGCGTCACGCCGCAGGTGCAGCGCGACCTCGAAGCCCGCGCCGAGCGCGTCATCGACGCCACCTGCCCGTTCGTCACCAAAGTGCAGAAGCTGGCCGAGCGCGCCGCCGAGCAGGGGCGCGACGTGATAGTCGTCGGCAACCCCGACCACCCCGAGATGATCGGCGTCGTCGGCTACGCGCCCGAACGCACGCGCGTCGTGCGCGACGCGTCGGAGGTGGCGAGCTTGCCGCCGCTGCACGCGCCGCTCGTCGTCTCGCAGACGACCTTGAAGCTCTCGACCTTCCTCGAAGCGGCCGAGGCCGTGCGGGCGAAGGCCGACGCCGAGCCGCAGGTCGTCAACACCATCTGCTCGGCCACGCGCGACCGGCAGGACGCGGCCCGCGCGCTCGCGGGCGAGGTGGACGCCTTCTACGTCATCGGCGGCAAGCACTCCTCGAACAGCCTCAAGCTCCTCTCGGTCTGCAAGGAGCAGTGCGAGCGCAGCTTCCTCATCGAGACGCCCGAAGAGATCAACCCGGCTGACCTCTCCGGCGCCCAGCGCGTCGGCGTCACCGCCGGGGCTTCCACGCCCAACTGGCTCATCGAACAGGTCGTCGCGCGCCTCCGCGAGATAGGCGAAAGGAAGTAGGCAGTAGACAGTAGTCAGTAGCCAGTAGATCAGAGGTAAAGACAGCGCGGCTCTCATCATCCTCTTGATGAGAGCCGCGCTGTTCTTCGTCCTACCTACTGACTACTGTCTACTTCCTTAAAAGTCGTCTTCGGCCTCGTCAACCTGTAGGAGGGCGTTGACGACGATGCGGGCCTCTTCGGACTCGTACTCGTCGGCCTGTGATTCGAGTGCGGTGCGCGCCGTCTCGGCGTCCACGGGGTCGCCGAGCAGCGCGACGAGGATGCCGGTCGGCAGTTGCAGCAGGGCCTCCTGCGCGACGGCGCGGACGGCCGGGTTGAGGTGGCGCGCCGTCTCGCACAGCTCGCTCGGGGCGAGGCGCGCCGTCATCACGTCGGCGACCTCGTCCACGCGCGCGTAGTCCCTGGCGCGCAGCGCGCGCTCCAAGAGCTGCGCGAAGACCTCGGACGAGCGCGCCTCGCGGTTGAGCACGGCGGCGCAGGTCTCGGTCATGCGGCGCAGGTCGCGCGCCTGCTCGGCGCTCAGGGCCTCGGCGCCGACCTCGTCGAGCGCGGCCAGAAGGCGGCTCAGCTCCCACTCGGAGCGCGCGTCGTAGTTGCTCTCGCGGCGTGAGGCCGTGGTGGTGGCGGCCGGGCCCTGCTGAGGGAGCGCCGGCGTCGAGAGGGCGCGCTCGACCAGGCTGCGCGTCGAGGGCCTCAAACCCTGCCACACGCTCGCCACGCGCGCTCCGAAATCCTCAATCGTCATCATGCAAAAACTCTTCCCGCGGCCCTTGAGGCGGCCGGCCGGCCGATACTATAGCACCGCGAACCGTAAACCGTGAACCGCGACAATAAAAGGCCGAGAACCGCGAACCGTAAGCCGTGACGAGTAAGAACTGCTTTTATCTCGTTACGGCTTACGGTTCGCGGTTCTCGGCCTTTAACGGTTCGGGCCGTTCAACGATTGTGGTCGATGATCTCGGTGATGTTTGTGAAGAGGATTTTGACGACTTCGCCGTCGGGGCGTTCGATCTTGACGCTGGGGCGTGTGAGCGCCTGCGTCTGCTTGAGGCTGCGGACGACGCCGCGGACGCGCGCGCCCGTCTCGGTGACGATCTCGACGTTGTCCTTACCGTAGAGCGGCTGGAGCGCCGCGAGGGCCTTGGTTACTTCCACCTATCCGACCTCCTGTGTGTAAACAGTTTTCAGTTTTCAGTTTTTAGTTTTCAGCTAAGACGGTTCTGCCTTTCGACTGAAAACTAAAGACTGAAAACTGAAAACTGCCCACTGGCAGAGCACGCGCCGTGCCGGGCGGCCGGAGGCGCTTGCGCGCGGGCGCGCCGCGAGCCACAATACCTTCACGCGGCGGGACTTGGGGCGCGGGCACGAGTCTAAGTCCCGCGCGCGCGGGATGCAACCGCGGCGCTCCAACCGGCGTATATCTGTACACACAAGACGCCGGCCGAAAGTGCGCCGAAGGCCGCACGCCTCGGGGCCGGTCTCCGAAGAAACTTTCACGCGTGCCGAGAACGGAGGGGGCAGGGATGCGAGCTGAAAACACGGGCATGGTCAACTGCCCTAGCTGCGGCGCGGCGCTGGTCGCCGGGCTGCGGTTCTGCCGCAGGTGCGGCTACCGCCTCGGCGAGGGCGTCGAGGAGTACGTCGCCACGCAGCGCTTCGACGCCGCCTCGATGCCGACGGCCACGGCCCCGCCGCCCTCGACAGACCCCTTCCAGGCGCGGCAGACCTGGGGCGCCGCGCCCATCCAGCCGTTCGGCGCCGCCTCGACGCTCAACGTCCAGCAGCCGCAGGGCGTGACCTCCAGGCTGGCGAAGGTGTGTCGGCCCGTGCGCGGCGTGTGGCTGTGGGTGACGATCATCATCGTCGTGCTCATCGTGGGCGGCATGATGCCGCTCGCGATGAGGTCGCGCGGCGGGGGTGCGCCGGTGGCCGTCAGGTCTTTCCTCGGCGTCGACGGCTTCGAGACGGCCCCGGGCGGCGGCGCGCTCGTCGAAGGCATCGCCGGGCCGGAGACGCCCATCGTCCGCGCCGGTCTCATCGGCGGCGACATCATCAAGAAGTTCGACGGGAAGGACGTGCGCGACGCCGGGGAGATGCGGCGGATTCTCGGCGAGACGCCCGTCGGGAAGACCGTCGAGGTCGTCTACGTCCGCGACGGCGTGACCGCCACGACCGCGCTGACCACGGTCGCCCAGAGGGACACGCCGGGGCTGAAGCTCTTCGACCAGCGCCCGGGCGGCCGCGGCGTCATGGGCGTCGACATCGGCGGACGCGTGCAGGTGCCGAACTCGAACGTCTTCGGCGTCGAGCTGGACGACGTGAACCGCAACGAGCCGGCCGACATCGCGGGGCTGAAGGATCACGACATCGTCGTCAAGTTCGGCGAGTACCTCATCCGCACCCCCGGCGACCTCCGCTACCGCATCGCCGAGGCGATGCCCGGCACGACCGTCCCCGTCACCGTCGTCCGCGGCACCGAGCAGTTGGAGATTCCCGTCAAGGTCGGCCGCAGCAGGGACTAGACATAAACGCAGGGCGAGGAACGCCGGACGTCGGACTGAACTGAAAGGCTTTCAGTTCAGTCCG
>DASVQJ010000048.1:0-15968 GCA_036389235.1 Pyrinomonadaceae bacterium
GAGCGCCAGCCCCACGGCCAGCGGCACGCCGAAGACGAGGTTCATGACGAGGATGGCGACGGCCTTGGCCGTCTGGTCGACCATCACGGCGAAGAGCGCGCCGCGCAGGGCCCCGCCCACGTTCTCGCCCAGCCGCTCGTAGAAGGGCATGAAGTCGCCCGGCACGCGCAGCTTGATGTAGGCGGCGAGGCGCGCGCGCTGCGTCAGCACGTAGAAGAGCGTGAAGAAGAAGACGGTGGCCGAGACGAGGAGCATCGCCGTCCGCTTCTTGAACTCCTCGATGGCCTCGCCCGAGCGGACGACCGCCTGGCCGAAGGCGTTCTGGAGGACGGCGCGCGTGTTCTCGACCGCGACGTACTCGGAGAGCGAGGCGCTGATGCCGGCGATGACCTGCTCGCGCCGCGCCTGATCCTGCACGGCCGACGAGTAGCCGCTCATCTCGTACCAGCCGTAGCCGACGGTGGCGACGAGCGGGACGACGATGAGCGCGATGGTGACGAGCGCGCTGCCGGCGCGCGCGCGCAGGCGCCGCTCCAGCCACTTCTGCACCGGTAGCAGGTAGACGCCCGTCACGAGGCCCAACAGCATCCAGTAGAAGTTGAAGCGCTCGGCGCTGTGCGCGGCGAGCTTCGGCCGGAGCACGAGCGAGGAGCCGACGGTCATGGCGACGCCGATGAGGAAGTAGGCGGCCGCCGCGCCGGGGCGGTGCTGGAAGACGAGGAGGAAGATGCTGACGGGGATGTAGACGGCCCACTCGCCGAGGATGGGGAAGAAGCCGATGAGGAAGGTGACGAGCGCGAGCCCCACCGCCAGCGGCACGCCGAAGACGAGGTTCATGACGAGGATGGCGACGGCCTTCGCCGTCTGGTCGACCATCACGGCGAAGAGCGCGCCGCGCAGCGCGCCGCCGACGTTCTCGCCCAGCCGCTCGTAGAAGGGCAGGAAGTCGCCGGGCACGCGCAGCTTGATGTAGGCGGCGAGCCGCGCGCGCTGCGTCAGCACGTAGAAGAGCGTGAAGAAGAAGACCGTGGCCGAGACGAGCAGCATCGCCGTGCGCTTCCGCAAGTCGGCGAGCGCCTCGCCCGAGCGGACGAACGCCTCGGCGAAGGCGTTCTGGAGGACGGCGCGCGTGTTCTCGACCGCGACGTACTCGGAGAGCGACTGGCTGATGCCGGCGACGATCTGCTCGCGCCGCGTCTGGTCCTGCACCTGCGAGGAGTAGCCCGACATCTCGTACCAGCCGTAGCCGACGGTCGCCGCCAGCGGCACGACGATGAGCGCGATGGTGATGAGCGCGCTCCCCGCCCGCGCGCGCAAACGCCTTTCCAGCCACTCCTGCACCGGCAGGAGGTACGCGCCCGCCACCGCGCCCAGCAGCAGCGCCACCAGAACCTCGCCGAGCAGGCGCACGAAGAGGAAGAGCGCCAGCGCGATCAGCGCCGCGTAAATGACCGCGCGCTTGGCCTCGCCCACCGTCACGTCGCCCAGACGCTTCGACTCGCCGTCTTCAGCCATTAGTGCCGTACTCTATCACGCGGCCTGTCGCTATATTCTGTCAAATTAAAGGCGAAGTAGTCAGTAGACAGTAGTCAGTAGACAGTAGAAGAGCTGTCGTCGCTCGAACCCTGCGGCTGTCATCCTCGACCTCCGCGAAGCGGAGCGCTGCCGACTGCCGACTACTGTCTACTGACTACTGCATTTGTCTGCGGCGGCGAAGACGGGTAAACTCCTCGTTTCGGTTTTCATCATTTTTCGGAAGAGTTTTCACAGGGGGGCCATGAGCAGTAAGAGAGAGACGCCGCTGGAAGTTTTCCTGAACCGCCACGACGACGCGGCGTGGCGCGAGACGCTTGTGACGCTGCTGCCCGCGATCCACGAGGTGGACAGGAACGCGGCGCAGGTCTGGTTTCACTTCTACCCGCTGGCGCTGCTGCGCGCCTTCCGGGCCGCGGAAGACCCGGCCAAGCTCGCGCAGGAGTTGTTGATGCAGGGCAAGTGGTATCTCAAAGACCAGCTCGATTCGTCCCACACCTTCCTCTACGGCCACCGCTTCTGGCCGGAGGTGAAGCGCGCCGTCGCGCGCCTCGCGGAGGGCGGCGAGGTGCCGCAGGGCCGCACGCTCGCGGAGGTCGTGCGCGAAGTGGCGCGCGCCGTGGCGGGGGAGCGGAAGGTTGACGAGTCTTTGACGACGGCCGTCGCCGCCGTCGGGCTGATGACTTTGCAGCAGGTGGGCCTGGCGGAGTTCGGGAGGACGCCGGGCGAAGTCCTCATCGACCGCAGGCACCTGAAGCGCACGCCCGACGAGGTCTTGCGCGAGCGCGCGAAGGACGAGGGGCAGGGCCTGTTCGGCTTCCTGCGGACGGCCGACAGACGTTGGACGGTGGTGTGGGACGAGAACGCCGACGACCGCCGGTTCAAAGCCCTGGACAAGCAGGAGGTCGCCTCCGGCGCGGCGTCCGACAAGCGCCCGTGGCACGAGTCGGACGCGCGCTGCACCGTGGACGAAGGCCCCATCCCCGTGCAGTGCCGTTCGGCCTCGTGCGGGACGTGCTGGGTCGGCGTGCTCGGCGGGGCGGAGAGGCTCTCGGAGACCGACTGGCGCGAGCGCAAGATGATGCCGCTCTTCGGCTACGTCGAGACGGACGAGCCGAAGCCGCTCATCAGACTCTCCTGCCAGGCGCGCGCCGAGGGGCCGGTCTCGGTCGTCATCCCGCCGTGGAACGGCTACTTCGGCAAGTACCTGAAGCGCCGGCGGGAGGGCGCGCCGCAGGAGGCGGGCGAGGCGGTCGCGAGTTCGTGATGTCGAGATCGAAGGCAGACGCGTCGGTCAGCGCGGGCGGGACGCAGGGGCCGCCCGCCCTGCGCCGCGACGCCCGGGGGCGCGTCGAGCCGGCGTCGCTGGCCGCCGTCATCCAGTGGTTCCTCGACTACGACGAGCGCGTCGCGGTCGTGCGCTTCCCGGCGGTCGAGGCGCTGTTCCAGTGGCGGCAGCAGGGGGAGTTGAAGGGGGGCGAAGAGCCCCTCGGCTTCAACCGCGCCGAAGACCGCCTCGCCGTGGGCGTCATGCAGGCGCTCGTCGAGCACGACTCGGAGCGCGCGCTGCACGGCTGGATCAAGGAACTGCTCTCGGCGCTCGAAGACGCGCGGCAGACGAACGAGTCGATAGCCGAGGCGTACGGCCTGAAGCCTTCGGAGGACTCGTCGGTCGTCCACGAGGCGGAGAAGATTCCTTCGCGGCGCGAGCGGGACATCTACCTCAACTGCTGCTGGCTGGAGACGCTCTGCACGGCCGAGGCGCGCGTCCTGGGCTGGGCGTACCAGGGGCTCTACGGCAGGGCTTTTCACCCGGATAATTTTTAACGATAATTTTTTAAGAGGTAATCATCTATGGCGGAAGAGAGACCCAGCTACACGAACAACTCGCAGACGGTCGTCGTCGACGCCGACACCTTCGAGTTCGAGACGCTCGAAGAGTCGAACGGCCACGCGACGGTCGTCCGCTTCCACGTCGAGAACCCGGACGTGCGCGCGGGCGACGTGCTGCTCGTGCTCTCGGGCAGCGACATCCACTTCCACGGCATGATCGGCGTCATCGAGGACGGCCGCGGCGTCGCCACCGACCGCCGCGGCTCGCTGCTGCCCGCCACGGTGCAGTAGACGGTAGTCGGTAGTCGGTAGACAGCAGCGCCCCGCGCCGCGGTCGTTGACGCCGACACCCGGATGATTAATTAGCGAAGGGTTTCTGCCGGCTACCGGCTACCGACCACCGCCTACTACAAAAAGTGTTGACAACGGGGCGCGGCGGGATTAGGCTTCACCGCGCAACGTCGGTCACGCCCCCTGCCCCAGTCACTTGCCCGACCCTCTCACAGGGGTTTCACCGTCTCAAGATTCAGACGGCTGCGCCCGGCGCAGTCACACCTTCTTTGCTCCCGCAGAGTTGTTCGAGAGCGGCGCGGGCGGCCGGAGTGCCGGCGCCGCCCGGGCGCGTTTCCCTGTACGCCCGGGCGGCGCCGGACGTCTCGTCACCCTCGGCCGACCGGCCGGCTCCCGAATACCCTAAGACGTGCGGCGCGCGGCGACGCCCCTTCGCCGCGCGCCGCGCCGCCTCCCGCGAGGGCCAGAGAACTTCCTTCCAGGGCGAACACACGGGCGATAACCTGAAGGCGCGCGCCGCCACTCTCACGCGCCGCGCGCCGCGACACACCTTCCCACGGGGGCCTCCCGCGCCCCCGCATCGCCAGAGGAGAGACCGATATGAAAATCCTGAAACTGTCCGCCGTGACGGCCGTCGTCCTGGCGCTCGCGCTCGCGGCCGCATCGCGTTCCGCGGTCGAGAGTCAGACCATCCAGGAGGCGCCGACCACCGACCTGAACGTCCTCACCGACGACCTCTTCAACGGGCTGGGGCAGCGCGGCACGCCCATCGACGAATGCGTCTCGGGGCCGCCCGTCGCCAACCGCTCGTTCGAGGACAACAAGTTCATCTTCGAGGAGCGCGAGACGGCCGACGACGGCCTCGGGCCGACCTACAACGACGTGGCGTGCGTCGCGTGCCACCAGAGCCCCGACACCGGCGGCATCAGCCAGTCGAACGAGCTGAGGGCCGGTCACCTGAACTCGTCGGGCGTGTTCACCAACCCGCCGGGCGGGTCTTCGCTGATACAACTGCGGGCGCTGGCCGCGCCCATCCAGGAGCGGCTCGACAACGCCCCGCTCGAAAACATCCACACCTTCCGCACGAGCCTGAACGTCATCGGCGACGGCTTCGTCGAGGCCATCGCGAACTCCACCATCACCGCCATCCGCGACGCGCAGCCCGCCGAGTTCCGCGGCACCATCATCAACGTGCCCGTCGTCGAGGCGGGCGGCGCGCTCCGCATCGGGCGCTTCGGCTGGAAGAACCAGCACGCCTCCCTCGTCTCGTTCTCCGGCGACGCCTACCTGAACGAGATGGGCATCACCAACCCGTTCGACGGCAGCGGCGGCACGGTCGAGAACAACGCGCTCGGCCAGTCGGTCGCGGCCTTCGACACGGTGGCCGACCCCGAGGACGACGGCGCGGACGCCGAAGCCTTCGCCAACTTCATGAGGGCGACGAGCGCGCCCGGGCGCGGCCCCATCACGGCGGCCGTGCAGAGCGGCCAGACGCTCTTCAACCAGATAAGCTGCAACGTCTGCCACACGCCCTCGATAGTGACGGCGCCCGCCGGCACTTCCATCAACGGCGGGGCGTTCACCGTCCCGGCGGTCTTGGGCGACGAGCGCATCCACCCGTTCAGCGACTTCCTGCTGCACAACGTCGGCACCGGCGACGGCATCGTCCAGAACGGCGGCGCCGCGACGCGCAACATGGTGCGGACGCCGCCGCTCTGGGGCGTGCGCGCGCGCCCGCTGCTGATGCACGACGGGCTGACGTTCACCTTCAACGAGGCGATCCAGCGCCACGCCGGGCAGGCCACCTCGTCGCGCAACGCCTTCAACGCCCTGACCGCCGACCAGAAGTCGAACGTCATCGCGTTCCTGAAGTCGCTGTGAGTCAATGACACGCCCGGGGGCCGTCGCTGACACGGACGGCCCCCGGCCTTCCCTTCGAAATTTCATAGAGGACAAAAGGATGTCGAACAGAACCTTCGCGCCCGCGCTCATTCTGTGCCTCGCCGCGGCGTGCGCGCTGTCGGCCGCCTGCGCCGGCTCGTCTACGCGGCGGCCGGCCGTGACGGCCGAGGCGCCTCCGCCCGCCGAGGCGCCCGCGCCCGCGGCGAACGCGGCCGCGGCGGCGCCCGAGGCCGCCGGCGCGTCGAAGCTCCCCCCGCCCGGCGCGGCGGAAGTGGGCGGCGCCGTCGAACGCATCTTCAAGGGCGCTTTGACGGCCGGCCCCGAACCCTCCTTCGCCGTCGGCGACTTCAACGGCGACGACTCGCAGGACCTGGCCGTCGCGGTCGCCCCGGCGCCCGGCAGGCTCGGCGAGGTGAACGACGAACTCGCCAACTGGATCGTCAAAGACCCCTTCGCGCCCCCGCCCGCGGCCTCCGCCTCTTACGGCGAGGCGAGGCGCCGCCCCCTCGTCGGAGAGGCCGAAGCGCTCATCGCCGTCATCCACGGCTACGGCGCGGAAGGTTGGCGCGACCCGCGCGCGACGCAGACCTACGTGCTGAAGGACGCCGCGGGCGGGCGCATCAAGGCGCGCGCGCGGAAGGAGGCGCTCGCCTCGGGCGAGGAGGGGAAGATGCCGCGCATCGTCGGCGACGTGATAGACGAGAGCGGCGGCGGGCGCGTGGGCTTCATCTACTACGACGGCGCGCACTACGCCTGGTACAACCCGCGCGGCTACAGGAAGCCGGCGCCCGCGCGCGTCGTGCACGGCGGGATGGTCAAGGCCGTGCAGCAGTGAAGGCGACGGTTAAGAGGAGGCGACGGGAATGAGGCTCAACAGGACTTGCGCGCTCGCGTGCGCGCTGCTCGCCGCGTGCGCGGCGACGTTCGGCTCCGGCGCCGCGCCCGCGGGCGCGCAGGGCGCGGCGCAACTCGTGACGGCCGAGTTCGTCTCCGCCGCCGAGTTGAAGGGGAAGCTGTCGAAGGGCGAGCCCTTGACGTTGATAGACCTGCGCTCGGCCGACGCCTACGCGGGGAGCGACGGCAAGATCGCGGGCGCGCTCCACATCAAGGAGCGGAGGCTCCGCGCGCGGCTCGCGCTGCCGCCGCTGCGCGACCTCCCGCGCGACGCGGAGGTCGTCACGTACTGCGCCTGCCCCAACGACGAGGCCGCCGTCCGCGCGGCGCAGACCCTCTCGGCCGCGGGCTTCAAGCGCGTCCGGGTCCTGAAAGGCGGCTGGCGCGCATGGCTCGACGCGCGCGGCCAGGTCGAGGCGAAGCCGCGTGGGGTGTGAGGAAAGGGGAGTAGACAGTAGACAGTAGTCAGTAGGCTCCGCCAGTCGGACGTTGAAGATGACAAACGCAGGGTTCGAGCGACGAACTCTTTTCTACTGACTACTGACTACTGACTACTGTCTACTCCCCTTATGTGCGGAGACGCGGAAGAAGGTCTGGGTGCAGAAGAAGCGGCCGAGGCGGTCGCGCTCCCGGAGGTCTTCGACCCAGAGCGCGGCCTCTTCGGCGGTGACGGCGCCGGCCGCCTCGGCGTTCTCGACGAAGGCGCGCAGGACGACTTCGTAGAGGGTGTCGAACTCCGTGAGGGCGACGGCGACCGGCGTCACGCACAGTTCCATCATCCCCAGCTCCTTGCACCAGCCGGGGAGCTGGCGACCGGCCCAGCCGTTGGTCTCGTGGTCGCAGGCGTGGTGC
Source organism: Pyrinomonadaceae bacterium (assembly GCA_036389235.1). Taxonomy (GTDB): domain Bacteria; phylum Acidobacteriota; class Blastocatellia; order Pyrinomonadales; family Pyrinomonadaceae; genus QHXN01. The sequence goes on from DASVQJ010000048.1 coordinate 7,306, forward strand.
AGAATCCTGCGCGTCACGTCGCGGTCGGACGAGTCGATGGTCCAGGCGTCGATGTCGATGCCGTTGACGACGAGGCGGCCGCCCGGCCGCAGCACGCGCTCCATCTCCGAGAGCACGCGGCGCGGGTCGCCGATGATCTCGAAGACGCGGGTCGAGTAGGCCGCGTCGAACGAGCCGTCGGGGAAGGGCATCGCGTGCGCGTCGCCGACGACGAACTCGACGGGCGCCTCCGACACGCCCGACTCCGGTGTGCGGGCGCGCGCCGCGGCGATCATCACCTCGCTCACGTCGAGGCCGACGACGCGCCCCACGCCGGGGAGGCCCGCCGCCAGCGCGCGCACCGCGCCGCCCGTCCCGCAGCCCACGTCGAGGACGCGCTCGCCCTCCCGCGCGCCGAGCGCGCCGAAGACGCCGGCGTACTGCGCGGGGTCGTCTTCGCGCCCGCCGCGGGCCACGTCCATCAGGCGGACGTAGCGGCCCGGGTCGGCGCCGCCGTCCACGTCCATCCAGCCCTCTTTAAAACTCCTGCCTGCCATGGCGAACGTTCGGCCGCGGATTCAAGAGCCGTCGGTGACGGTGAACTTGATGTCCCGTGCGCTCTCCGCCAGCTTCTGGTCGGAGCCGTTGTAGGCTTCGACCTGGATGCGGTACTCGCCCTTCGGGAGCGGCTTGTCCGCGGGGAAGGACGTCGCCTCGACGCGGTGGCCGATGTAGGGCGACGTGACGGACGCCTCCGAAGGGTAGAGGCTGAGCTTGTAGTAGGCCGCGTCCGGGTACTCCTGCCACTTCAGCTCCAGCCCCTGGGCGCTCACCTTCGAGCCCGCCTTCGGGTTGAGCAGCTTGAGGTCGGACTTGAAGAGGTGCGTCGGGCGGACGAAGAGCGTCTTGTCGGCCGCGACCTCGTACTTGGCCGAACTCAGCCCCGCGATGCCGGTCGTGGCGAAGATGTAAGAGTCCGTGTCGAAGACGCTGACCGTCAGGCCCTCGTACGTCATCGGCGGGACGTTCGTGATGACGTACACGCCCTCGGCGTCCGACTTCGCCGTGTAGGTCTGGCCCGAGCAGCCGCCGCCGAACCGGTTGAACTTTTCGCACAGCGTGGCCTCGATGCCCCCGACGGGCTTGCCGTTGTAGAGCACCTTGCCCTGCACGTTGCCGGTGCCGGGCGCGGGCTTCACCTTCTCGACGCCGGTCTCGGGCGCGGCCGCCCCCGCGTCGGAGTTGGAAGGGGTCGGGCGCGCGGCGTTGTTGCTGTTGCCCGCCGCCGTGTTACCCGCGGGCGCGCTCCCTCCGAGCCCGCCGCAGCCCGCGAGCGTGGCGACGGCCGCGGCGCAGGCGCAGGCCAGTAGCATTTTCTTCAATGTCATTGTCGTCGTTAGCCTCCTGGTTGACCGCCGGGGGGCCGGGGCTCGGTTCAAAGACGGCGACGCGCGCTCAGGCGTCGCGGTGGACTGTGTCGGGCGAGAAGGCGGGCAGGCAGACGGCGACGTACTCGGCGCCCTCCGCTTCGGGCGTGCTGTACTGCACCCACTCGCCGCGCCGCGTGACGACGGCCTGGCCGGCGCGCACGTCGAACGTCTCGCCCTCGGTCTTGACGCGGAGCAGGCCGCGCAGGACGACCGTGTACTCGTCGAAGTCCGGGCGCTGCCCGGGCTCCTCCCAGCCGCCGGGGCTGCGCATCCGCGCGACGCTCACCTCGCCGCCGCCGGTGTTCACGCGGCCGACGTACTCCTCGATGATCTTCGGCCTGTTGCCCGCGGCCTCGACGACCGAAGGGGCTTCGATGAATTCTGGCACTGACTCTCTCTCCTCCGACTCGGACGGTCTCGACGACGAGCAAAGGGTTCCGGCCTCTCACTTCACCACGAAGGTCACGCGCTGCGCGGCCGTCGTCCCGGCGGCGAGGTCGTTGACCGTGACGCGGAGCGAGTAGCGGCCGGGCGGCAGACCCGCGAGCGGTAGCTCGGCGGCGTAGGCGAGGCGCGCGGGGTCCTGGCCTTCTGGCGAGACGCGCGAGGGCGGCGCGGCCATGACCGCCCGGTTGGCGCGGGAGACCTGCGTCTGCACGGTCACGTCGGGCGGCGCGGCCGCGTCGGCGCGCGCGTTGTAGACGTAGACCATGTAGCGCAACGCCGACGTGCGCTCGAAGCGGCGGTCGACGCTGATCTCGGCGGCGGCCGGCTCGGGCCGCGCGTCCGCCGCGGCCGGGCGTTGCGGGGCGGCGGCGCGCGCCTCGGCCACGAGCAGGCTGCTCAGCACGAGCCTGCGCTTGGAGAGGTCGGGTATCTCGACCCACTGCACGGCGCTGCCGAGCCGCCCCGTCTTCACGTCGCGCGCGGCGACGCGCAACTGGTGGAGGCCGGGCGCGAGCTTCGTCTGGTAGTTGTAGTAGACGTTCTCCCTCCGCCCGCCCTCTACGCTCGACGCGGGCGCGCTCAGCGTCAGCCGCCGGCTGAAGGCGGCCTCGGCCTTCCCCTTCGAGTCGTAGACGACGCCGACCACGTCCACCTCCGCCTTCGCCGACTCGCCCTCGCGCGTGAAGGCGACGGCCGAGCCCTCGACCCTCAACGACGCCGCGAGCACGGAGCCGCCCTCGGCCTCAAGGTAGTTGGCGGAAAGGGAGGTCGGCAGTTCGGTCTTCGACGTGACCGAGTTGAGGGCCGCGCGCAACTGCTCCTGCGCGGGGTCGGTCGGCGGCGGGGGCGGCGGGGCCGCCTTCGGGTTCGACGCCTCTGGCTTGGCGGCCTTCGCCGCCGCCTTCGGCAACTCCTTCGGCGTCTCGGGCAGGTAGCCGCTCTGCAAGCGCACCGCCAGCTCGGGCCGCCCCTTCACGCGCACCTCGATGCGGCGGAGTTTGTCGCCGCCGCCCGGCCCGGCGTCGGGGCGCCACGCCAGCAGGTAGTAGCGCGACGCCTCGGCCAGCGCCTGCGAGACGCCGGGGCGCAGGTCGTTCGTGTTCTTGACGAAGCGCCCGCCCGTCTCCCGCGCGATGGAGTTGAGCGGCTCCTGCATCTCGGAGCGCTCGCCCGACTGCACGCGGAAGGCGTGGGCCGCCCTGCCCGCCGGCATCGAGGCGTCCAGGCCCCGCGGGTCGAAGGCGTAGACGACGGCGTTGGCGCGCGCGGCCGCGTCGGTGATGCGCCGCAGCCGCTCCGCCGCGTCCGTGTTCGTCGTGTCGAGCAGGAAGCCGTCCGAGACGAGGAGGATGATCTTGCGGCCGGGCATCTGCGCCGAGCGGCGCACGGTCTGCTCCAGCGCCCGGTAGGTGGTCTTCGAGAAGAGTGCGGCCTGTTGGAGGACGTTGCGCGCGCGCGCACGCGCCTGATCGACGGCGTCCTCCCTCCTCATGGCGAGCCCGAGCGAGAGGACGGCGCTGGCGAACTCGTCGGTCACCTGCGGGTCGTAGCGGTCGATGAGGAACGCCTCGTACTCCGACATCGGCGGCTGGAGGCGGTCGCCCGCCTCGCGGCCCCTGTCGTCGCCGAGGCGGGCCGCGGCCTCGCGCAGCACGGCGCGGTTGTCGGTGAACTGTTGCAGGAAGCCGAGCCGCCCGCTGCTCGACACGACGGCCGCCACGTCCTCGTCCGAAAGCTCTTCCTCGACGAGATGCCCGATGAGGTCGCGCGCGCGCTTGCGGCTCTCGAAGCTGAGGTGCAGGTCGTCGGCGAAGAAGATGACAGTCCTCGCGCCCCCTGCCGCCGCCGGTGGCGCGGCGTTCGCCGAAGTCGCCGCCGCCGCGCCGGACGGCGGCGGGGAGGACGAAGGCGGCTCCGCCGCGACGCGCTCGAAGAAGGAGACCGGCGCCGGCTTACCCTCGACCGTCAGCTCGAAGTCCTCCTGCCGCAGCCCTTCGACGAACTTGCCCGACTTGTCGAAGACCATCACGCCGGTCTGTATCAGCTCCGTGTCGATGCGGACGACCTCTTCGTCGTCCTGCGCGGCGGCCTCCTCCTGCCGCGCAGGCTCCTGCCTGCCGAGCGCCGCGGGCGCGTGCGGCAGGCAGCCCGTAAGGGCGCACGCGAGAAGCAGCGACTTCGGGAAGCGTCTCGGCGGTCGTGGCATAAGATTCAGAAGGTCGGGCAGCAAACGGCGCAGAGATTAACACGAAAGTCGCGGGGCGCCGTAGTGCTTTTTGTCAGGCCGGCGGCGCGCCCGGCCCGGTCGCGTCGCGGCGCGCGGCCGCGCGCTTGCGCAGCGTGAAGACCGTGCCGCCGCCCTCGCGCCGCGCCCAGCCGGCCTCGGCCTCGATGAGCGAGGCGCGCGCGCGGATGCCGGCCAGCCCCCGGCCTTTGAGCGCGCGCTTGTTGTCGGCGTCGAAGCCGCGGCCGTCGTCCGAGAGCCTGAGGAGGAAGTCGCCCGCGTCGTCGAGGTGGACGCTCAAAGAGACGTGTCCCGCCTCCGCGTGGCGGCAGACGTTGCTGACGGCCTCCTGCACGATGCGGTAGACCTGCATCTGCACGCCGGGCGCGAGCGCGAGACGCTCTTCGAGGTCTTCGTCGCACACGAAGTCGTAGGCGAACCTGTGCGCGGCGGGCTGCTGGGCGCAGGCCGCGGCGACGGCCCATTCGAGCGCGGCGGCGAACCCGACGTTCTCAAGCACCGACGGCGAGAGGTCTTCGCAGATGCGCCGCACCTCCTGCGAGATCGACTCTATCTCCGCGCGCAGGCGCGGCGCGTCGGCGACCGTCGTCCCCGTCGTGCCCGTCGTCCCTGTTGCCGAAGTGACGAGCGCCCCTTGCGCGCCCGCGCTGTTCGTGCCGGGCTGCTGCATCTCGTCGGTGAGCAGGAGCAGGCGGCGCAGGTCTGCGAGCGTCTGGTCGTGTAGGTCGCGCGCGATGCGGCGCCGCTCGGCCTCGGCCTCGCTGGCGAGCTGCAAGCGCGCGGCGGCCAACTGGTGGTTGGCCTCGCGCAGCTCCTCGCGGCTGCGCACGACGCGGCGGTGTTGCAGGAAGGCCCAGACGAGCGCGACGAGCGCGAACGCGAGCAGCACGGAGAGCGCGACGATGGTGCGCGGGAAGGGGGCGCGCGCCACCTCGAAGTTGAGCGCCAGCGTGTCGGAGGGGACGAGGTCGAGCGTGTAGGCGCGCGCCGTGACGGTGTAGGCGCCGGCCGCGAGCGACTCGGCCTGGAACTGCGAGTCGCGCGAGAGCTTCTGCTTGACGACCTGTCCCTTCGCGTCGCGCAGCGTGAAGGCGTAGAAGAACTGCTCGGGGAAGGTGCGGCTGGCCGCGGCCGCCACGTCGAGCGCGAGCCCGTTCTGCGGGTACTGAAGGCGCAGCCCGCCGCCCTGCAACTCCTCCGGCTGGATGGCGCGCGAGGAGGTGACGCGCACGAGTCTTAAGACCGGCGCGAGCGTCCCCGGCTCGTAGCGCGCGAGCCCGCGCGTCGTGCCGACGAGGAGCGTCTCGTCGTCCCCGCCGCCCGCGCGCAGCACCGCGAAGGCGTTGTCGGTCGGGAGCCCCTGCTCCGTCCCGAGGCGCGAGGCGATGGCGCCGAACTGCTCGTCGATGGCGACGCGCAGGAGCCCCACGCCCGCCGTCCCGCACCACGCACGCGGCGCGCCGCCGCCCTCCGAGGCGACGACCGCGCGCACGTCAACGTTCTCGACGGCCTTGACGAACCTGTTCCCGGGGCCGAGCGCGTAGAGGCCGCGCGAGGTGGCGAGCCAGAGCCAGCCCTCGGCCGCCGAGACGCCCCAGACGGTGCTGCGCTCTATCGGCGCGAGCGCGGGCTCCGCCCTGACGTTCGAGCCGTCGAAGTAGAAGACGCCGGCGTTGGCCGTCCCGACCCAGAGGCGCCCCCGCGACTCTTCGGCGTAGAGGCTGACGACCTCGCGGCCGCGCTCGTCCTGGCCCGCGCGCGGCCAGACCAGCTCGCGCCTTCCGGGGCCGAGGAAGCGTTCGAGCCCGCGCCCGTAGGACGCGACGTAGACGCTGTTGCCGAAGCGCGCGATGGCGCGCACGTTGCCGCTCAGCGCGGGCTCCGTTGCCTTCTTCGCCTGCGCCGCCTCCGCGTTCTTCTCGTCGGCCGCCGGCGCGTCTCCGCCCTTGCCCGGGGGCTTGGCGGCTTCGCCCGCCCCCGCCCCGGCACTCCCGAGCTTCTTCCCGCTCCCGTCAACGCGGCTCTCATCTTCGACGGGAGGCTTCTGCTCGTCGCCCTCGACCGGCCTCTCCCCCTCGGCGCTCGCGCCGGGCGCCTTCTCCTCGGGCGCGAGGCGCACGGGGGACTTCTCCTTGAGTCCTTCGGTCTGCAACCCGACGAAGAGCCCCGCGTTCGTGCCGACGAGCAGCAGGCCGCGGCTGTCTTCGGCGACCGAGTAGACGGTCTTGCCCGAGACCTCCGCGACCTCGCGCCAGGCGCCGCCCGCGGCGTCGTCGCGCGCGAAGAGCCCGCGGCTCGTGCCCGCCAGCAGGCGGCCCGCAGGCGTGCGGTAGAGCGTGCGGATGAAGTTCGACTCCGTCTCCCGCGAGAGCCGCTCGACGCGCACGCCGCGCGGGTCGTAGCGGCAGACGCCGCGCGGCGTCCCGAACCAGACGACGCCCTCGCGGTCTACGAAGACGGCGTTGACCGTGTCGGAGCGGAGGCCCCCGGCCGTCCCCGCGAACGTGAAGCGCTCGACGACGCGCCCGTTCTTCAGGCGGAAGACGCCGCGCGCCTCCGTGCCCGCGTACAGCTCGCCGCCCGGCCCGGCGGCGAGCGCCGTCACCTTGCCCGTGGCCACGCCCGCCACCTTCGAAGGCCGCAGCGCGGCCTCGGCCTTCTCCCTCCCGACCTCGACCTTGAAGAGGCCGCTGTCCGCGCCCGAGGTCTGCGCGCCGAAGAAGAGCGCGCCCGCCGAGTCGCGCGCCAGCGCCTCGACGTAGAAGGCGCGCGGCTTCGCCGCAAGCTCCTTCGCCTCGCCGCCCGCCTCCAACGTCACGAGCCCGCGGCCGCGCGTGCCGACGACGACCGCCCCGCCGGCGGACGCCAGGCTCGACAGCTCGACCGGCTGCGGCTTGCCCGCCGCGACCGTCAGGCGCTCGCCCAACTGGCGCGCCGTCGGGGAGCCGTCCGGCCCGAGGCGGCACTCGAAGACGACCCCGTCCGCGGTCGAGAGCAGGGCGCGGCCGGGCTCGTCGGCGACGGCCGCCAGCACAGACTTGCCGCGCGCCTCCTCGACGCGGCGGAACTCCTGCGAGCCGGGCGGGCGCACGAAGGCGCCGCCGTCGGCCCCGGCCCACAGCGCGCCGTCCGAGCCCACGGCGAGCGCGCGCACGCGCGGCCCCGCCAGCCCCTCGCTCGTCACCGACTGCACGCGCCGGCCGTCGTAGCGCGCGAGCCCCGAGTCGGTGCCGAACCACATCACGCCCTCCGCGTCCTGCGCCACCGCGCGCACCTGGTCGGACGGCAGGCCGTGGAAGAGCGTCACCGCGCCCCAGCGGTGCAGGCTCGTGGGCTGCGTCGTCGACTCTTCGGCTTTAGAAGCGAGCGGTGAGCAGTGGGCGGCGAGCAGTGAGCAGAGTGCGGCAAGCGGCAGGCAGTAAGCCAACAGGCGGCCCGCCCGCGCGGCCGCCCGCCTTCTGACTCCTTCCCTCCGGCTTCTATCCGGTGCCATCAACCTACTGCTCACTGCTTACCGCTCACTGCCCACCGTCTTCACTTTTGTTCGTCGAGGAAGCGCTTGCGGTCGCGGTCGATCCAGTGTTCGAGGTCGCCGGCGGCCTTCTCAAGCTCGTCGGAGTTGATGAGGCCGCGGCGCAGCGACTCGAAGAAGGCGCGCGTGCGCATGTTGTACGCGAGCTTCTCGTATGCCTCGTGCGGCGTGCCCTCGGGCGTCGAGACGAACAGCTTCTCGTAGAGCGTGGCGAGGCGGCTCTCGACGCCGCGCAGGGAGAGCGCGCACTTGCGCGCGATGGCCCAGTTCGAGAGTCCGAGCGCGAGGTAGTAGAGCGCCTCCGCCTCGAACTCGGTGAGGAGCGGCCGCTTGAAGGAGTCTTTGAAGGCCGGGTCGATCATGTCCGCGCCGTCTTCGAGCACGGCGGCGACGAAGCGGAGGAAGCGGCTCTCGGGGTTGTTCTTGTGGATGAAGCCGTAGGCGGGCTGCGGCTCGACGGAGCGGACGATCTTGCGCAGCTCGTTGATGTAGACCTCGTGCGCGAACTGCGTCCAGAAGATGATGCGCGCCGAGGGGAAGTCGCGCCAGACGGCGCGCGCCGCCTTCACCCCCGACAGGCGCGGCATCTGGATGTCGAAGACGCACAGCTCGGGCCGCTCCTTCAAAGCGGCGCTGACGGCCTCCTCGCCGTCGGCGGCCTCGATGACGGGGGCGTGCGCGGCGAACTCGCGCTCGAGCAGCTCCCGCAGGTAGCGCCGCTGCGCGACGTTGTCTTCGGCGATCAGGATGGACATAAGCGGGTCGTCGTCGGGGACGTCGTTTAACTGGCGCGTGACATTGTGCAGCCTCAATCGGCGGGTTGTAAACACCCGCCCTTCATCGGCGCCCCGGGGAAGGGCCCGCCTCGCCTTTCGGCGTGTCGCGGATGCTGACCTCGGCGCGCGCCGGGGCGGCTGTGCTCGCCGGGGCGACGGCGGCGTGCGGCGCCGCCGGCTCGCGCCTCAGCCCGTGGGCGAGGCCGGCGCCGCAGGCGAAGGCGAGCGCCGCCACGCCGAGGCCGACGGCCTTC
>DASVQJ010000049.1:0-6119 GCA_036389235.1 Pyrinomonadaceae bacterium
CGAACTCTTCGCCGCAGCGCTCGACGGTCGCCTCGGGCCAGAAGTCGAAGCTGCGCGGCGCGGTCGTCAGCCGCACCGACAACTCCTTCGTCGTGCAGGACGACCTGACCGGCGCGCAGACGACCGTCGTCTTGAACGACCGCACCAGCGTCAAGACCAAGGGCGGCTTCTTCGGCGGCGGCACGAAGTACGCGCTGACCTCCGTCACGCGCGGCCTCCACGTCGAGGTCGAGGGGCGCGGCGACGCGTCCGGCAACCTCGTCGCCGACAAGGTTCGCTTCACCGACACGGACCTGCGCACGGCGCGCACGCTCGAAGCCAACATCGTGCCCGTCGAGGGGCGCGTCGGCACCGCCGAGAATCGCATAAGCGAGACCGAGCAGAACGCGCAGCGGATGTCGGGCCAGTTGGAGGAGTTGGCCGCCGTCTCTAACGCCGCCGCGGGCGGCGCCGTGGCCGCGCAGGAGACCGCCGACCGCGCCGTGCAGGGCGTGCAGGTCGCCAACGAGCGCATCAACTCCATCGACGACTACACGCCCGAGCAGAGCATCAACGTCAACTTCAAGCTCCGCAGCGCCGCGCTGACGCCCGAGGCCAAGGCTTCGCTCGACCAGGTCGCCGCGTACGCGAAGAACGCCAAGGGCTTCCTGATCGAGGTGACCGGCTTCGCCTACGAGTCGAGGGACAAGAACGTCAACCGCCGCCTCAGCGAGCAGCGCGCCGAGTCGGTCGTCCGCTACCTCGTCGAGAACCACAACATCCCGCTGCGCCGCATCCTGACGCCGTTCGGCTACGGCGCGCTGAACCCGCTCAACGAGAACAAGACGCGCGACGAGCGCGCCGAGAACCGCCGCGCCGAAGTGCGCGTCCTCGTCAACCGCGGCCTCAACGGCACGCCCGGCGACGGCTCCAAGATTTCCGCCGCCACCCAGCCGGAGTAGAATGAAGTAGTCAGTAGGTTAAAAGCCAAAACGTCGGCGGCCGCGAGAGCTTAACAACTCGCGGCCGCCGACGTTTTCTACTGACTACTGACTACAGTCTACTCCCTCACGGCAGTGAGACGAAGCCGCTCAGGAAGTTGCGGGCCGAGGGCGTGTCGGTTCTGTAGATGACGTTGGTGGACTTGCAGAGCGCGTCGCCGGTGATGGTCGTGCCGGCGACGATGTTCGTCTCCGACGCGCCCGCGCCGAGGAAGTTGGGGCCGCCCGAGTCGCCGTAGCAGGCGCCGCTGTCGCCCGTCGCCGGGTTCTGCGACAGGCGCAGCCACGCCGGGTTGACGGAGTTGAGCGAGGCGGTCGAGAACTCGCGCGTGTCGAGGTACGCGATGACGGGGCCGCCCGGCTGGTTGACGGGCTCCTGCCCGCCGTAGCCGACGACCGTGAACTTCTGGTTGACCGTGAGCGCGTCCAACTGCCCCGCCTTCGGCAGCCGCGCGGGCGTGATGCCGCTGACCGGCTTGTCGAAGACGACGACGGCGATGTCGTGCGGGTCGTCCTGCTTCCAGTTGTACTGCGGGTCGTAGTAGTAGGTGCCGGCGTGGAGCTTCGACTTCGACGAGAACTTCGGGTCGAAGGTGACGTAGACGCGCGACGAGCCGAGGTTGCAGTGCGCCGCCGTGAGGAAGACGGTCGGCGAGATGAGCGTGCCGGAGCAGTAGGGGTAAGTGCCGGACGAGAACTCGCCGACGAGCGCGCCGACCTGCGGGTGGCGGTTGCCGTCGAACTGCCCGTAGGTGATGGCGAGTGCCGTCAGGGCGCACGCGGACACGATGAGGAGGACGAGGGCCGTGTTCCTGAGCTTAAACATCTTGTGGGTCTCCTTAAAGACTGGTCTCTGTCTGTCTGGTTGGCTGTAACCGGATGCGGGGCGTTCACGTCGGGGGAAACGCTCAATCGGCGCTCGGTTCCGCCGAAAGATTCTGAGAACTGTGCGGGAGAGGCTAACCCGCCCGCCGCGTTTTCGCAACCCGCCGGGATGGGGCAAAAGTAAAAGGCGAAAGGCAAAAGAGCGGGAGGACGAGAGCCACGCTGCCCCTCGTCCTCCCGCTCAACTTTTGCCTCCGGCGAGCCGCGGCCGCGGGCCGCCTACTTGCCGGTCGCCTTCTTCTCGGCGCTCTTGCTCTGGTACTCGACCTTCTTCCCGGAGCGGGCTTCGAGGATGGGCAGCGTGGTGCGCACCATGTCCTTGTTGAGCTTAAAGACGGCCACCTGCTCCTTCCCCGCCTCGTCCGTGAAGCCGAGCGTGAGGAAGTGATTCTGCTTCTTCGAGAGGAGGGTCAGGAGCCCGACGGGGCCGAGCAGGATGGTCGTCGCGACGGCGGCGCCCACGCGGCGGCCGGACTTCTGCCCGTACTCCATGTCGATGAAGCGGTCGTACGGGATCGAGGCCGTCTGGTTCTTGCCGTACTTGAAAATGAGCGCCTTCTCGTCGGAGGTGATGAGGTGGCCTTTGACCTCCTTCTTGGCGTCTTTGAACTCCGCCATCGTGCCGCCGTAGTAGGAGGCGCTGTCCGAGATGGCGAGCGCGGTGTGGGTTCCGAAAGCCAGGGTGGCGACGAGCAGCAGGCATAGAATCTTGTACATGGGGAACACCTTTCTGAATCGGGTTGAGGTTGCAGGAGCCTTCGGCGGAAGGAGCACGAATTCCGCCGGGTTACTGTCGGGTGAAAGCGCCGTCGGGTTGAGTCGGTGGCCGCTTCGACGCCGCGCGGACGACGCGGGAAGGTGACTATCGACGGGCGAAGAGTCGTGCCGACGCACTCGGCGGCGTCGGAGTATAGCGCCAACGCGCACGAAAGTTCAAAGCCGCACGCCTAACCCGGCACGACCAGCTTCGAAGGAGGCAGGATGGCCGGCTTGCCGCGGTGCTGCCAGCAGCGGCCGGGGCCGCGCACGCGGCGCTGGCACGGCGTCCCCTTCTTCGTACGCGCGCCGCAGACGTAGACGGCCTCGTCCGGCTCGGTCGGACGCTCGTTCGCCGTCCCGTCCGGGCCGTAGGCGGGCCGCGGCTGTTGCTTCGGCGGCGCGGGCGCGGGTATGAGCGGCGCGGGAGCCTGCGCCCCCCTCTCCAGAACGAGAGGCGGCGGCGGCGGCCTTAAGAGTCGTCCCAGCAGAAACCCCGGCAGGAAGAGTGCCGACGCCAGCAGCAGCGCCCCCTTCAGACCCGCCCGGCGGAACCGGCGCCCGCACGCCGCGCAGAAGCGGCGACTCGTCCACACGCGCCAGCGCGGGCGCAGGACGCGCTCGCCGCACTCGCAGCAGAAGTTCGGCTTGTACAAGGCTTTCGCATCTCCACGCACGCTTGAGGACGCCTCGTCGGCGGCGCCGTTTTCGGAGACACTCTGCGGGACTTGGCGGCGAACCCGTGAGTCTTTGAGTCAACCCTCCGGCGGACGGCGCGGATTATACGCCCGCGCCCGCCGGCCGTGAAGTGAATTTTCAAGGCGTCCGCCGTTCGAAGAAGGCGCAGGCCCGCCACGCCTCGCACCCGCCCTTTCGTTTCACGCGCAAACGTGCGTTGCACGCGTGGCACGCGCGTGGTATATTATCCCGTGCCTTTCGGCACGGTGCGAGCGATGAGTCCGAAACTATACTGCAACCGCTACGGACACTTTAAGGACGCGCTCGTCTGTTCGGTGAACTGCGCCTTCCGCACGCGCTGCAACGACTTCGCACTCTTCTACGACGAGCACCGCGCGGAGGTGGACGCGCTCGTCTCGGACTACTACGACGCGCGCCGCGTGCAGGCGGGGGGCGACCCCCGCGCGGCGAAAGACTTAACGCTTGTGCACATCCAGCCGGTCGCACGGCCCGAGGAGATGCGCAAGCTGATACGCCTGGAGGTTTTAAGAGAGATGGCCGAATCCTTTTACATCTGGATCGACAAGGAAGACCGCGCCGAGCTTTTGGAGACGGCCGACGTGATACGCCGCGCCGAGCGCGGCCAGAAGGCGAAAGGCATCTACCGCGTCTCGCATGAGATGGAGCTGCGCTACCAGCTCGTCCCGCGCAAGCGCATCGAGAAGGCCAAACGCGTCGCCGAAGCCGCGGCCGAGCGCGCCGAAGCGCGCCGCACCCGCCGCACCCCTGCGCCCGCCCCCGTCCCCTTCCCCGCCCCCGTCGCCGCCGACGACTCGGAGCGCGAAGCGCCGCCCGCCCCGCGCCGCGCGCGCGCACGCGCCGGCAGGTAAATTCACAGGGATGGACGGGGCGAACAGGGTAAGAGTTCAGGGATTTGAAATTTCAGATTTGAAATCTTAAACCCTTAACTGCTTATCCTCTCAATCCCGCCCATCCCTGTTAATTAATTCAACCGCCGTACGGCCCGCCCGGTGCCGCCCGCGGCACTGTCTTCTGGCAACTCGCCGCGCGAGACACGCACCCAACCCACTGCCGCGCGCGCTTGCGCAAACCGTGGCGCCTGCGCATACTATCCGCGCACCGAGCGTGTTCGAGCGATGACCTTTTTCAACACTTTCCGGGACAACTCAAGCAAAATCGCCTGCGCCCTCGTCGCCCTCCTCTGCCTCTCGGCCGCCGCCCGCGCGCAGGACCAGGACGAGGACGTCGTCCCCATCAACTCGAACCTCGTCATCCTCAACGTCGGCGTCGCCGACCAGAAGGGGCGCGCCATCACCAACCTCTCGCAGTCCGACTTCAACGTCTACGAGGACGGTGTTAAGCAGTCGGTCGTCAGCTTCGAGCCTTCAACAGCGCCCTTCAGCCTCGTGCTCCTGCTCGACATGTCGGGCTCGACGCGGAACTTCCGGCCGACGCTCAAGCAGTCGGCGCTGCGCTTCATCGACGCGCTCGGCCCCGAAGACCGCATCGAGGTCGTCATCTTCAGCGACCAGATCAAGACGCTCCAGGGCTTCACGACCGACCGCCGCAAGATCGCCTTCGCCATCGAACAGGCGGACGGCCGCGGCAACACCAGCCTCTACAAGGCGCTGCGCCACTCGCTCGCGGAACTCTCGAAGGAGGGCAAGCGGCGCAAGGCCATCGTCGTCCTCACCGACGGGCTCGACACCGAGGAGCGCAAGCTCGACGGCACGGCCACGGCCGATGCCAAGACCGGCGACGAGGCGGTCGCCACCGTCAAGCCCGACCAGAGCGCCGCGCTGCGCTCCGTGCTCGACCTGGCCGACCGGCTCGGCGTGACCATCTACCCGCTCGCGCTCCCCTCGGCCGACCCGAAGAAGATGCTCCCGCTCACGCCGCAGCAGTCGGCCATCTACTCGGCCGCGCGCACGCGCATGCAGACGCTCGCCGACCGCACGGGCGGCCGCCTCCACGAGATACAAAGACTGGAAGACATGGGGCGCCTCTACGCCGAGGTGGCCGCCGAGATGCGCACGCTCTACAGCCTCGCCTACCAGTCCTCCAACGCCCGCCCCCGCGACGGCAAGTGGCGCGCCGTCACCGTCGAAGTCACCCGCGCCGACGCCATCGCCCGCGCCCGCCCCGGCTACTACGCGCGCTGAAAACACCCGACTTTTACGGCCTGATTTGCCCCGCGCGCCCGCTTGACACCCTCGCCCACGCCTTTTATATTCGTCCCATCTCTTCACAAGAGAAAGCACGCACCCGTAGCTCAGTTGGATAGAGCGTTTGACTACGAATCAAAAGGTCGCAAGTTCGAGTCTTGCCGGGTGCATTAACTAAATCAACTACTTACGGCCGTTGACTACGAACGGCCGTAACTGTTTCAGCCCCATCTTCAGCCCCGCCGCCACGGGAAAGGTTAAGCCCGTGGTCGAGCAAAATCCCAAGCACAAAACCTGCTCCGGCTGTCACGTCGTCAAGCCCGTTGAAGAGTTCAACTTCAAGTACCGCGCGCGGGGCGCCCGCCACTCCTACTGTCGCGAGTGCGGGAAGAGGCTGACGAGGAATCACTATAAGCGTAACAAGCGTTCTTATCTCGACCGCAACGCGCGCGCGTACCAGAGACACCGCGAGTTGATCCGTCGAGCGAAATCACGCCCCTGTGCCGATTGCGGAGTCCAGTATCCTTATACCAGCTTGCTGAATGGGATAAGGCGTCCGAAGCCGGGGGCGCGGGCATCCCTGCCCGCCAAAGCGTGCCCGGGCACGCTCGGCCGTCGCCCTGTATCTCTCGAC
>DASVQJ010000050.1:0-3109 GCA_036389235.1 Pyrinomonadaceae bacterium
CACGTCTTCGATGCGACGCTCGGGCCACATCTTGTTCCAAAGCTCGCGCGAGACCTCGCCGTGCTTCTTACTCACGCCGTTCGACGAGCGGCACATGCGCAGCGCCAGCGGGGTGAGCCCGAACAGCTCCTCCTCTTCGTCCTCCTTCACGCGGCCGAGGTTGAGGAACTCTCCGCGCGAGAGCCCGAGCGCGTCCCAGTACCCCTCTCCGAAGCACTTCTGGATGAGCGGCGCGACGAACTCGTCGTGGCCGGCGGCGACGGGCGTGTGCGTCGTGAAGGCGCAGCGCGAGCGCACGCGCGCGGCGGCCTCCCCGAACTCGACGCCCGACTCGGTCAGCTCGCGCGCCAGCTCTAAAGTCAGGAAGGCCGAGTGCCCTTCGTTGAGGTGGAAGACGTGCGGCTCGATTTCGAGTTGGCGGAGGAGCCTCACGCCGCCTATCCCCAGGACCATCTCCTGCACGCAGCGCGTCTCGCGGTCGCCGCCGTAGAGGTGGCCGGTGATGAGGCGGTCGATCTCGTCGTTGCCCTCGACGTTCGTGTCGAGCAGGTAGAGCGGCACGCGGCCGACCTCGACGCGCCACGCCTGCACGCGCACGCCGCGCCCGCGGACGAAGAGGTCGATGCGGACGGGCTCGCCGTCACGGCCGCGGACGAGCTGCATCGGCAGGTCGCCGACGTCGATCTGCTGGTACGCCTCCTCCTGCCAGCCGTCGCGCCGGAGGTGCTGGCGGAAGTAGCCGTGGTGGTAGAGCAGGCCGACGGCGACGAGCGGCAGCCCTAAGTCGCTCGCCGACTTCAGGTGGTCGCCCGCGAGAATGCCCAGGCCGCCCGAGTAGAGCGGCAGCGAGTGGTGCACGCCGAACTCCGCGCAGAAGTATGCGACGGGGCGCGCGTGCGTGAGCGCGCGCGCCTGGCGCGCGGCCCACGTCTCTGTGCCCGAAGCCATGTAGGCGTCGAAGCCCTCGGCGAGTCGGCGCACGCGCTCGACGTAGACGGGGTCGGTCGCCATCCGCATCAGGCTGTACTGCGTCACCTCCTTGAGCAGGCGGCGCGGGTTGTGCTCGCAGCCGTCCCAGGCCTTCTGGTCGAGGTCGCGGAAGACGGCGTGCCCGTCCGGGTTCCAGCTCCACCAGTAGTTCTGCGAGACGCGCTCCAGCGCCTCGATGGTCTCGGGCAGCTTCGTCGCCCCCGCGGCCTCTTCTCGAACTTGAGTCGGTTCGACCTCTCTCATCATTTGAACCATTCTTCTCTACTCGACTCTTTGACCGCCCGCCCGCCGACAAAAAAAGGCCGCCGGCCGGAAGAAACTTTAGTGCGGCGCGGCGGGCGGGCGGTTCGCTCGCTAACTGACGAATTGATGATTGCGCAGAAAGACGTTCATGTCGCCTTCGGAAAAGAAGACGAGGCGGACTTCTTCGACCGTCTCGTTACCATTAAGGAACTCCGCTACCGAACGCGAGGCGACGGCCGCCGCCTCTTCCCGCGGGTAGCCGTAGGCGCCCGTCGAGATCGAGGGGAAGGCCACGCTGGCGAGCGCGTGCGCCGCGGCCAGCGCCAGCGAGTTGCTGTAAGCGGACGCGAGCAGCTCGGGCTCGCGCCCGCCCTCGCGGCCGTAAATCGGCCCGACCGTGTGTATCACATACCGCGCCGGCATCAAGCCCGCGGTGGTGATGACGGCCTCGCCCGTCGGGAGCCCGCCGGGGTGTTGCGTGCGCCGTATCTCTCGGCACTCTTCGAGTATCGAAGGGCCGCCCGCGCGGTGGATGGCGCCGTCCACGCCGCCGCCGCCGAGCAGGGTCGAGTTGGCGGCGTTGACGACGGCGTCGACCGCCTCGCGCGTGATGTCGCCGACCGCGACTCGCACCCGGCCATTTAAGAAGCTCATCTTAGTTTGTTCGGGTAACGAAGACAGACCACCGCCAGCCGCACACGATACACGCCGGGGGCGCCTACGGCAAGGAGCGAGCGCGGCCGGGCGCTGAAAACTCGACAAAAATACGGTTAACTGAATCATGCGTTGAAGGGTTGGGGTGGGTGAGCCGCGGAGCGGCGTTCGAGTTTCGCCCGGACTTTCAAGGCCGGGGAGGGTGACGACGAGGAGCTTTTCCGACGCGGCTGCGGCGGCTGAAACTGTTCTTAAATTCCCTGCCCGGCCTCTTCGCCGGCCTCTTCAACCTCCTCGGGCCAACGCGGCTCGACCGAGATTTCGTCGAACATGTCCTGGCGCTTGAGGGCCTCGGCGACGCCTTCGGCCTTGCGCTCGGTGAGGGGGTGGCGCGGGTCGAGGCTGTAGAGCTGGAAGACGCGGTCGTCGAGCATCTCCAGTCCGAGCTGCCCGAGCGGGACGCCGGGCACGATCATCATCTCGTTGAGGTTGTGGATGCGGAAGCGTCCGGTCTGCTCGACCCAGTCCTCGATGAACGGGTCGCGCAGCGCGTGCTCCGCCTCGGAGACCGAAAGGTACGGGCCTTCCAGCATGAGGCAGTATTCGCCGGGGTGCTGTTCCTTCATGGCGTGAGCAGAGGGCCGGCGCGGGATGCGAGTGTGTCGCGCGCCGGCCGCCGTGAACTTTAACACCGCCGGGCTCCCGGCTGCCATAAATTTTTCGGCCCGGAAAAGGAGAGGGCGCCGCCGGGGTTCCCTCCCCCGCGCGGCGCCCTCCGTCTGTCCGTTTGACGTTGACCTTAGTAGGCCCGGCCGCCCTGCTCGTTGAGCGTCTTCGCCAGGCGCGAGAAGTAGGCGTTGAAGGTGACGAAGTCGCTGCCCTGGAAGAAGGCGCGTCCGCCGGTCTCGTTCGAGACGCGGTTCAGCGCGCTCTGGCCGAAGCTGACGGCGCGGCTGTTAAAGCTCGTCAGGCCCGCCGAGGGGGCGTAGAACGAGTAGACCGAGACGCCGCGGTTCTTCGCCTCGCGCACGGCGCGGTTCAGGTCGACGGAGTTAATCGAGTCCGAGAAGTCGAACCCGCGCGAGGTGTCGAGGCCGTCGGAGACGAGCAGCACCGCGCCGCGGTTCTGGCCGCCCGCGGGGAAGAGCTTGATGGCGTCGCGCAACTGCACGTAAGGGTTGTAAGGCGCGGCCGAGGCCGAGCCGACGGGGATGCGCAGGGC
>DASVQJ010000051.1:0-2567 GCA_036389235.1 Pyrinomonadaceae bacterium
CCGCGTGCTGATGCCCGTCTCCGTCGAGGCGCATCACGCGCTGATGGACGGCCTGCACGTCGGGAGGTATTTCGAGCGGCTGCAAAGCCTCTGCTCCGACCCGCGCGCCGCGCTGAATTTATAAGTCGGCGTAGTCGAGCAGCCCCGTGTGCATCGTCATCTTCCAGACGCCGCCCACCTTCGAGTAGACCTTGCAGGCCCTCCCCTTCCAGCGTTGTTCGCGGCCCTCCCGGTCGCGCCAGAGCGTGTCCACGTCCACGACGGCGAACGCCCCGTCGCCTTCGGGCGTGACGACGACCTTCCTCGTCTCGCGCCGGTTGTGCACCAGCTCGTGCGTGTCGAAGAGCTGCTGCCAGTTCCGGCCCCAGCGGCCGTAGTCATACCTCCCCGCCCAGAAGACCCAGCCGGCGGGGTCGTGATGCTTCGGGGTCGGCGGCCACGGCCAGACCATGTCGGGGTGGAAGACGCTCAGCAGGAGCTTCACGTCCTTCGTGTCCCAGGCCCGCGTCTCCCTGTCGACGATCTCTCTGATTTCTGCTTCGACTTCTCTCACCTACAGGTAACCTCCTCACCTGAGACTGAAGTAAAGGGGGGGTTAACCACAGAGGCACAGAGCGCTCAGAGGGGGCACAGAGTAATCTAATCCTCTGTGCCATCTCCGTGTCCTCTGTGCCTCTGTGGTTAACCCCCTTAGCTCTAAAACTCAAGGTTGCGGCGAACCGCCGGCCCGACCCGCGCGCCGTCTTCAGAAGACGAACTTGACGGCGAGCTGGATGATGCGCGGGTCGCCGACGCCCTGGCGCAGGAAGCCGTCGAAGTTGAAGAGGCCGGGCGTGACGAGCGGGTTGATGTTGTTCGACGTGTTGAAGGTATTGAACATCTCGAAGATGGGGATGAGCGCCGCCGACTCGCCGAAGCGGAAGGGCCGCTGCAAGCGCCAGTCGAAGGAGAAGAACTCGTTGTTCTTCCGCAGCGTGTTGCGGTTCGTCGCGGTGCGCACGACGGGCGTGATGGGCTGCGCCGAGCGCGCCTGCGCGCGCGCGTTGAGGTCGAAGTGGGCGGGCAGCTCGACGTTCGAGAAGAAGTTGAAGCGGTGGCGGATGTCCCTGTCGGAGAGTGCGTAGTCGAGCCGGAGGTTGTTGATGTCGAAGGCGCGGTCGGTGAACGGGTCGCGCTCGTTCGAGTCGTCGTCCATGTCTTTCGAGAAGGTGTAGTTGCCCTCGAACTGGTAGCGGTCGCTGAAGCGGCGGCGCACGCCGACGGTGAGGCCGCGGTAGAGCGACTTGCCGTTGGCGCTCGTCACCATCACCTCGCCGAGGAAGGGCGAGAAGAAGTTGTTGCGGTTGACGTTGAGGAAGCGCGTCATGTGGACGCCCTTCGCGTGCGTGAAGTCGAAGTAGACGGAGAGGTGCTCGGCCAGCTCCTGCTCGTAGGCGACGTTCGTGGTGTAGACGCGCGGGTTGGCGTAGTCGCGGCTGAAGACCCTCACGCCCGAGAAGCACGGGAACGGGTTCGAGACCGCGCCCGCGACGCAGGGCGTCACCGTCGAGGGCGGCGTCACGAGTCCGGGCCAGACGGGGCCGGGCACGCCCGAGGAGATGATGGGCGTGTTGAGGAAGATGGTCTGCTGCTGCACGCCGTTCGTCGTGATCGACCCGACCTGCGAGAGCATGTTCTGGCGCGCGTAGTAGATGCCGTAGTTGGCGCGCAGCACGGACTTGCCGTCGCCCCTGATGTCCCACGCGAAGCCGAGGCGCGGCTGGAACTGCTTCTTCTGGCTCGGGAGCCGGCCGTTCGAGGGGAAGCGCGGGTCGCCCAGGAAGACGCCGTAGGCCGTGCGCGCGGGGTCGACGACGGGGTCGGGGAAGATTTGCGCCTCCCAGCGCAGGCCGTACGTGCCGGTGAAGTTCGGGCGAATCTTCCACGAGTCCTGAGCGAAGAGCGCGAGGTCTTCGTTGGCGATGTCGGAGAAGCCCGCGGCGTCGGTCGCCGGCCCCGTCAGCCCCGCGCCCTGCAAGTAGAGGAGGAGCGGGCCGCCGGTCGCGGTCGTCCCCGCGGGGCAGGGCGTCGGCGCGGTGACGTATGAGACGACGCCCGCGCCCGTCGCGCAGCCGACCGTCGAGGGGCCGAAGCCGCCCGCGGCCGCGGGCGAGGCGTAACGCAGGAAGCCCGTTACGCTGTCGAAGAGGTAGCGCCCCTGAAAGAAGCCTCGGAAGACTTGCGAGTTGTTGCTGTGCAGCCACTCGCCGCCGAACTTCGCGGTGTGGTTGCCGGAGACGACGGAGAAGTTATCTTTTATCTGCGAGCGCCAGAAGGTCTCGTCAACGCCCGGCTGTAGGAAGAATGGGTGGCCGAAGCGGAACGTCGTGGCGAAGCCCATCGCGGTGTCGGCGGGGATGTTCGACTGCGTTGCCGCGCGAGGGCGCTCCTCTCGCCCGTAAGTGAAGTGGAACTCGTTGAGCTTCGTAGGCGAGAGCGTCGAGAAGAGGTTCGCGTTGAAGGCGTGAATCTTCGACGGCCCCTCGGTTCCGTTGGCCGTCGTGCCGTAGGTCGCCACGTCGAAGGTC
>DASVQJ010000052.1:0-13319 GCA_036389235.1 Pyrinomonadaceae bacterium
GTGTCACCCGTGCCCCACAACGACAGCAGTGCAAAAGGCACCGACAGCGGCAGGCTCAAAAGGATCGTGAGCGGGTGCACAGTGCTTTCAAACTGCGACGCGAGGATCATGTACATGAAGATGATCGAGAGCATGAAGGCCCAGAGGAACTCCGTGAAGGTCCGCTCCAGCTCGCGCGCGCGCCCCGAGACGGCCGTCGTGTAGGCGGCCGGCATGCTCATCCGGGCGGACTCGGCCCGCAGCGCCTCGATGCGGTCGGCGAGGGCGAAGCCGGGCGCGACCGAGGCGCGCAGAGACACCTGCCGCTGGCGGTCAATGCGGTCAATGCGCGAGGGGCTGATGTCGCGGCGTATGTGGACGAGGTTGTCGAGGCGGACGAGCCCGCCGCGCGAGGAGGCCACGTAGAGTTGCCCGAGCGAGCGCGGGTCGTTGCGGTCGCGCTCGACGAGGCGGAGCTGCACGTCGTAAGCCTCGTTGACCGAGGCGTCGTGGTAGCGCGTCACCTCCTGGTCGCCGCCCACCATCACGCGCAGGGAGTTCGCCACGTCGGCCGTCGAGACGCCGAGCGAGGCGGCGCGCTCGCGGTCGATCTCGACGCGCAGCTCGGGCTTGTTGAGCTTGAGCGTGGTGTCCGCGTCCACGATGCCCCCGAGCTTCGCCGAGCGGTCGCGCAGCTCTTCGGCGTAGCGCGAGAGCTGTTCCAGCTCGGGGCCGCGGATGACGAAGTCGATGTCGAAGCGCCCGCCCGCCCCGAAGTTGAACGACTGCGCGTTGCGCACGCCGACGCGCATGGGCGCGTACTTCTGGAGGCGGCGCCGCACCTCCTGCATCACGTCCTGCTGCGTGTAGTTGCCGCGGAAGGCCCGGAGCGGGCGGCCTTCGAGCAGCTCGCGCCAGAGGCGGCCGAAGGAGAGCGTGCGCTCCTCGTGCGGCGCGATGCGGACGTAGAGGTCGCCCTGGCCGACGCTGCCGAGGAAGCTGCCGCCGGCCGAGGCGAGGACGAGCCTGACGCCGGGCGTCTTCATGATGTCCTGCTCGATGGCCTGCATCGTCTCGTTCATCGAGGGGAGGTTCGTCCCCTCCGGCGCGTTGACGTTGACCTCGAACTCCGCCTCGTCCACGTTCGAGGGGATGAACTCCTGCTTGACGGCGCGGTAGAGCGGCACGCTGGAAGCGACCACCAGAATCGCCAGCACGGAGACGGCCAGGCGGTGGCGCATTGAGGAGGTGAGCAGGCGCGTGTACGCGCGGTCGATGTAGCCGTAGAAGCCGCCGCGCGAGCCGGCCTTCGCGCCGACCCCGCCTTCGCCGTGGCGCCCGCCGCCGTGGCCCGACGCGTCCTCCGCGCGCAGCAGCCGCGCCGACATCATCGGCGTCAGCGTGAACGAGACCAGCAGGCTCACCATGATGGCGACCGCCGCCGTGATGCCGAACTGGTAGAGGAAGCGGCCCGAGATCGAGGACATGAACGAGACCGGCAGGAAGATGACGACGAGCGAGAGCGTCGTCGCCAGCACGGCCATCCCGATGTCGGCCGTCGCCTCGCGCGCCGCCTCCATCGCCGTCATGCGCTTCTCCTCGACGAAGCGGAAGATGTTCTCCAGGACGACGATGGCGTCGTCGATCACGACGCCGACCATCAGCACGAGCGCGAGCATCGTCACGCTGTTCAGGGTGAAGTCGAGCGCGCGCATCATGGCGAAGGTCGAGACGACCGACGCGGGTATGGCGACGGCCGCGATCAGCGTCGAGCGCCACGAGCGCATGAAGAGCAGCACGACGAGCGAGGCGAGGACGCTCCCCAGAACCAGGTGGACGGTGATCTCGTGCAGCGCCGCCTCGATGTAGCGCGACTGGTCGCGGATGACCTCCATCTTCACGTCCGACGGGAGCTGCCCCTCGGCGCGCGCCAGGGCCTTCTTGACGCCCTCGATGACCTCGATGGTGTTGGCGCCCGACTGGCGCTGCACCTGGAGCGTCACGGTCGGCACGCCGTTCAGGCGGGCGAGCGAGCGCTGCTCCTTCGTGCCGTCCTCGACGCGCCCCACGTCGCGCAGGCGCACGGCGGAGCCGCCGAGGTTGGCGATGACGAGGTCGTTGAAGGCGCGCGGGTCGGTGACGCGCCCCATCGTGCGCAGCGTCAGCTCCTCGTTGCTGGTCGTGACGTTGCCGCCGGGGATGTCGGCGTTCTGGCGCCCGAGCGCGGCCTGCACCGACGTGATGGGAATCTGGTAGGCTTCGAGCCGGTCGGCGTCTATCAGGACGTTGATGGCGCGGTCGAGGCCGCCGACGATCTGCACGGCGCCGACGCCGCCGACGCGCTCGAACTGCGGCCGGACGACCTTGTCGCCCAGCTCGGTCAGCTCGCGCAGGCTTCGCTCGCCGGTGAGCGCGATGGTGATGACGGGCGCGCTGTCGTTGTTGAACTTCTGGACGACGGGCGGGCGCTCGCGCGCCTCCTCGGGGAGCTGGTTGATGACGGTCGAGACGCGGTCGCGCACGTCCTGCGCCGCCGTCTCAAGGTTGCGGTCGAGCTTGAAGGTGGCGATGACGAGCGAGATGCCGGGCGCCGAGACCGAGCGCAGCTCGTCGATGCCCTGGACGGTGTTGACGGCCTCCTCGATGGGCTGCGAGACGAGCGTCTCGACCTCCTCGGCCGCCGCGCCGGGCAGGGCCGTGCGCACGCTCACCGTCGGCAGGTCTACCGACGGGAAGCGGTCGACGCCCAGGCGGAAGTAGCTCGCCGCGCCGACGACGACGAGCGAGAGCACGATCATCGCCGCGAAGACCGGCCGCCTGATACAGATTTCAGCGAGCTTCTGCATTGCTTAAAAGTTCAAAGTTCCAGGTCTTGACTCGCCGCCGACGCGGCCCCGGACGCACGCACTTCAATCAATTCTTCTTCTGCTCTGCGGCCTTCAACCTCTGGGCGACGTATTCGTCAACCGACGAGCCCTTCGCCAGAGTCGGGTCGAGATTATAAGCCGCGCGGAAGTTTTCGGCCGCCGCGTCGGGCCGCCCCTTGCGCGCGAGGAAGTCGCCGAGCAGCTCGCGCAGCTTCGCGTCCTTCGGGTGCAGTTGGACGCCCGCGCCGACGAACTCGACGGCGGCGTCGTAGAACGGCGGCCGGCCCAGCCAGCGCCCGCCGAGTTCGAGGAAGGTTCGGGCGCGCATCACGCCTTCGGGGTTCGACTCGAACGCGCGCCGGAAGTAGGCGGCGGGGCGCTCGTAGTCGCCCAACGCTTTGAGCGCGGCGACGCCCCCGGGCTGACGCTCCGTGAGGATGATGAAGTAGCCCCAGTTGAAGAGCAGCTCGTCCGAGTGCGGGTAGAGGTCTACGCCGAGCCTCGCAGATTTAAGCGCGACCATCCCCGTCTGTATCGGCTGGATTTGGCCCGTGAAATCGGGGTAGACCTCCGCGCCCTCGAACTGCTTCCGCAGCCGCGCGCCGACCGCGTCGAAGTCCGTGTCCGGCGCAATCGACAGGCGGCGCGTGAAGTCGTTCCAAGTCCTCGACCAGTCCGCGTCCCAGCGCGCGATCAGCCTCTCGAACTCCGGCGTGAAGCGCAGAGACTTCGGGGTCGCCGGGTCGGACTTGTAGAGCCGCACGTAGTCCGCGAAGAAGGGTATCGCGCCCGAGGCGTGATACTTGTCGAGCCCGGCCGCGCCGTTCTTCTCCTTCAGCCTCGCGGCGAGGTAGGAGCCGAGCTTGATGAGCCGGACGCCGCCCGCCGGGTGGCGCGCGTCGCGGACGCGCTTCGACACGCCCGCGAAGTCGGCGCGCGCGGCCTCGCGCGCGGCGGTCGCGTTGAAGAAGGCGAAGGCGTCGGCCAGCTCCTTCGCGTCACGCGTGAGCGGCGCGTGGTGCTCCTCGAAGTGCAGGCCGCCGTAGTTGAAGGAGTTGTTGAGCGCCAGCGCCAGCGGCGCGTCGAGCTTATCCCTCGTGAAGACCTTCGCCTCCCAGGACTCGCCCGTGACGAGTTCGTAGAGCCGCTGCACGTAACGCCCCGTCGGCGCGAACTGTAGGTTGCAGGCCACGGCGACGCCAAGGCGCTTCTCGGGGAAGTAGTAGAGGAGCGTCTCGGTGCCCTTCTGGCTGCCCGCCGCGGAGACCGAGAAGCTCCCGTTGACCGGCTGCACCATCCAGCCGAGCGTGTAGTACGTGTCGCCGTCGCCGAGCCCCGTGTAGCGCCCCGACTTCGACGTGAAGGGCTTCAACATCTCGGCGACCCACTTCGGCGAGACGATCCTCCCGGCCAGCGCCGCCCGCGCCCAGCGCAGCAGGTCGGGCACCGTGCCGGTGAGTCCGCCGCCGCCGAAGCGCGAGCTGACGTCGACGAAGGGCGCGTTCCTGACCTCGCCGCCCGCCAGCTCGTAGCCGCGCACGCGGTTCGGGACGAGCGCGATCACGTCGTCCATCCGCGTGTCCTTCATGCCGGCGGGCGCGAAGAGGTTTTCGCGCAGGTAGGCGTCGAAGCTCTGCCCCGAGACGTTCTCAATCGCCGCGCCGAGCAGGTTGTAGCCGCTCGTCTGGTAGTCGAACTTCGTCCCCGTCTCGTACTGGATGGGGTACTTCGAGATGCGGGCCACGACCTCCTTCGTCGTGACGTGCTCCGGCCCGAGCCCCGACCCGACCTGCCCGCCGCCCGTGTGCGTCAGGAGGTTGCGCACCGTCACGGGCCACTTCTGAACGGGGTAGTCGGGGACGTAAGTCTGTATCTCCGCGTCGAGGTCTACACGGCCGCGCTCGGCGAGTTGAACAATCGCCTCGCCCGTCATCGACTTCGTGACGGAGGCGAGGCGGTAGGCGCTCTCCGCGTGCGCGGGCGTTCTGTTTTCGAGGTCGGCGTAGCCGAAGCCCTTGACCCAGGTGTATTCGTCCTTGAAGAAGCCGACGGTCAGGCCCGGGATGTGGTCGCGCTTCATCGCGGCGCCGACGAACTCCTCGAACTCGCGCAGGCGTTCGGCGTAAGGGTCTGCGGATTGGGAGGTCTGTGCGCGGACGCCCGCGGGCAGACCCGCGCCGCACAGCAGCAGGACGGCGGCGACGGCGAGGCTCAGACTCTTTCTCACGCTGAATACCTGATAAGAGCAGAAGGCAGATGGCCGCAGGCAGCGAGCCCCGGAGGGGCGGGATGTTTATAGCTCCGGTCTGTTCTCAATATTCATAAGCTCCGGAGGAGCGGCACGTTGATGTCGCCCCTGACGGGGCTCTGATACTAATAGAGCACAGGGGCTATAAACATCTAGCCCCTCCGGGGCTCAACCCTCTTAACTGACTACTGTCTACTGTTTTCACTCCACGACGTTGACGGGCTGGCCCGATTGCAGGTTGCCGGGGTCGAGGACGACCGCCTCGCCGACGTTGATGCCGGAGAGGACTTCCGTCCACGTCTCGGCGCGGCGCCCGGTGGTGATGGCCTTCTCCCTGGCCTTGCCGTTCTCGACCGTGATGACCTTCTCGATGCCGGCGAAGGTGACGACGGCGCTGGCCGGCACGGTGACGGCCACGTCGCCGCTGTTGGTGACGATCTCGGCGCGCGCGAACCCGCCGGGGCGCAGCCCGCCCGGGTTCGTAATCTCCGCCTCGACGACGAGCACGCGGTTCTGCTGGTTGATGGTCGGGCTCAGGCGCACGATGCGGCCGGCGTAGAGGCCGCGGTCGCCCTCGACCGAGACGCGCACGGGCTGGCCCGCGCGCACCGTGGCCGCGTCGCGCTCGGGCACCTCGCCGCGGAAGCGCAGGGGGTTCACGCGCACGACGGTCACGACGGGCGCGGCCGCGCCGAGGTACTCCCCGACGCTCGCGTGCTTCTCCTGGACGAGCCCGTCGAAGGGCGCGACGACCACCGTGTCGGCGAGCGCCTGCCGCGCGAGCGAAAGCTCCGTGCGCCGCTGCGCGAGCAGCGCCTGGCGGTTGCGTATCTCCTCGACGGCGTCCTGATACTTGGCCTGCGCGACCTTGAAGGCGGCGTCGGCCGACTCGTACTCGGCGCGCGCGACGACGCCCGACTCGACGAGCGAGGCGACGCGCTGCCGGTTCTGCCGCGCCTCCTCCAAGACGGCGCGCGCCTGCCGGACGGTGCCCGTCACTTCGGGGTCGAAGCGGTCGTCGTCGCCCTGCGGCTGCAAGCCCAGCCGCGCGCGCGCCTGCTGGAGCGCGGCCTCGGCCTGCTGCACGCGCAGGCGGTAGTCCTGCTGCTCGACCTGCGCGATGGTCTGCCCGCGCCGCACGACGCTGCCGAGATCGACGGCGACCGAGGCGAGGCGCCCCGGCACCTTGATGCTCAGCGTCGCCTCGTCCTGCGCCGCGAGCGTGCCCGTGACGTTGACGCTCGCGCCGACGGGCATCTCCTCGACCCGCGCGACCTTGACCTGCCGCGCCGCCCCGCCGCCGCGCCCCTCGCCCGGGCCGCGCTGCTGGCCCGAAGCCGGGTACTCGCTCTTGCACGCGGCCGACGCCGCGAGCGCGAGCGCGAACGACGCGACGAGGACGCGACGCGAGAAGTTATAAAGCAGGGCTCTACCGGGAGATGCCATCGTGATAAATGCCTTCAGGCGTTGAAGACGCAAAGTTTATCACGCCGGTTACAGGAAAAGCAGTAGACAGTAGTCAGTAGTCAGTAGATTGTAGGAAATCCAAAAGGCGGTAAGCATAAGCGGCGCGTCTCGGCCTTCGGGCCGGGCGCGCCGCTTCGTCTTCCTACCGGCTACTGACTACCGTCTACTGCCTGCCGCCTGCCCCCTTACTCGCCGAAGCTCCTGCGGATGAGGTAGGACATCTTGATGAAGAAGAGGCGGCCGTTGCGGCGGAGGCCGGGCTCAAGCTCCTTCGAGAAGGGGTTGAGGCCGTTGCGGTTCATGTCGTCGTTGTAGCCGACGTAGAAGCTCG
This sequence comes from Pyrinomonadaceae bacterium, assembly GCA_036389235.1. Lineage (GTDB taxonomy): Bacteria > Acidobacteriota > Blastocatellia > Pyrinomonadales > Pyrinomonadaceae > QHXN01. Next base: position 6,893 of record DASVQJ010000052.1, read on the forward strand.
TGCCCGGGTTCGGCGTCCAGCCCAGGAGGAACTGGCCGCGCGCGTTGCGGCCGAGCGAGGTGTAGTCCACGCGGCCGCGGGCGAAGATGAAGCGCGTGAACTGGTAGGTGCCGCGCAGGGAGTAGATGTCGTCGTCGAAGGCGACGAGCCCCGTGTCGCGGCGCACGAGCCGCGCCTTGTTGTAGTTGAGCGACACCCGCAGCGCGTCGGTCGGCTGGTAGGTGAAGTTGCTCTCGACCGTCCACTGGTTGCCCGGGCCGGGGTCGCGCGGCGCCTGCTGGCCGAACAACAGCGCGGCCGGGCTCACGCGCGGGTAGTCGGGGTTGGGCGTGCCGTAATCGAAGTCGAGCTGGCCCCAGCGGTAGAGGCTGAAGACGAAGACCGAATACTTCTTCGACGGCCGCGTCTCGACGTAGAAGTAGACGTCGCGGTTGTAGGCCGAGCGCTCCGGGTCTTCGCCGAAGAAGGTGCACTTGTTCACCTCGGTGCTCAGCTTGCCCAGCACCGGGTCGCGCTCGAAGTTGCGGCAGGGCGGCACGTCGAGGCCCGCCAGCCTCTCGTTCCGCGAGTTCACGAGCGCGAAGCCCTCGCGCGTGGGGCCGAACTCCGACTCGAAGACGCGCTCGTAGCCCTCCTCGACGCCGAAGCCGACGAAGGTCTGCCTCTGCATCCTCAGCTGCAACTGCGACTCGTTCTGGAAGAACTGGCTGCGGTACTTCCAGTCGAAGTTGAAGGTCGAGTTGTTGAAGACGCGCCAGCTCACGATCTTCGCCTTCGGCTTGTCGTTCGACTGGTAGCGTGCGAAGAAGGTCTGGTTGTGCGTGTTGTAGCGGCGGTCGAAGCCCACGTCGGCGCGGAAGAGGCGCGAGCGGCCGACGGCGGAGTAGTTCCAGCCGAAGTTGCGCGCGCTGTAGTCGAGGTTGTAGGCGTAGGCCAGCCCCTTCGCCTTGCGGTCGAACTCGCCCGCCTCGTCCGGGTACAGGAAGGGCTGGTGCGAGACGCTCCCCAGCGCCTGCGCCGAGAAGACCGTCTTCTTGCCGAAGCGGTAGCGCACGTCGAAGCCGCCGACCTGGTTGTACTTGTCCACGAAGTTGTAGGAGGTGCCGAGGAGGCCGATGTGCCCCTCCTTGCCGATGTCGCGCTTGACGCGCAGCACCGCGACGGTCGCGTTGCGGTCGAGCCTCTTCAGCAGCGAGTCGCGCTCGCCCTGGAGCGCGTCGGTCAGCGGGGTCAGGTCGGGGTCCAGGTCGGCCGCCTCCCTGCTCCTCCTCTCCCGCCCCCTCACGGACGGGAGGTCTCCGGTGGCGCGGATGAAGTCGCGGTCGTTGTCGTCGAGGTTGCCGGGCGCGTTGTCCGAGGCGAACATCAGGCCGTAGGTGTTGCGGCCGCGCTTGCCCGTGAACTTGAAGGCGTAGTCGGGGTCGACGATCTTGCGGGTGTGGACGGCGCTGATGAGCGTCTCGAAAATCTCCTTGCCTTCGAGGAAGAACGGCCGCTTCTCCTCGAAGAAGATGGGGAAGCGCTGGTTGGCGGTGACGACGGTGGCGTCGGCCTCGACCTGCGCGAAGTCGGGGTTGAGCGCCATGTCGAGCGTCATCGTCGGCGAGATGCCGAACTTGGCCGTCAGCCCCGGGTCGAAGCCGACGGGGTTGTTCAGGAACCGCCCGCTGTCCGTCGGGAGCGGGACGCCCATCGCCTCGGAGACGCCCCTGCGCCCCTTCGTCACCGAGGACACGCGCTTGCCCTCCTCCGAGATGGTCAGGGAAGGAATCAGCTCGACGGTGCGCTCGGTCGAGATGCCTTCGAGGCCCGTGACGTGCCCCTCCTGCCCGAGCAGGCTGGAGTTGTCGCGCGAGATGGGCATCCACGACGACTGCTCGTTGTTGAGCCGCTTGATGGTGCGCAGCAGGTGGAGGCCCCACTTCTTATCCTTGCCCGCCTCGTAGCGCAGAGACTTGAACGGGATGGCGACCTCGACCGTGTAGCCGTCTTCCAGGAGCACGCCCTTCGACTCGTGCACGACGTCGACGGAGAAGTCCTCGTTGACGCCCTCGGTGAAGATGGCGTCGGCCTGCACGCCGAGCGGGTTGAAGATGAGTTCGTAGGCGCGGCGGCCGTCGTTGAAGGTGTCGAGCCAGATGCCGACCCAGTCGTCGTCGAAGACGGCGTCGCGCTTGGCGATGGTGGCGCGCACCTTGCCCGGCTCGTCGTAGGCGCGAAAAGCCACGTAGAGGAAGCGCGAGTCGTAGCCGATGCGCACCTCGGTCTGCTGCGAAGGCGCGACCAGGTCGACCGGGCGGTACTGCACGAAGTCCTTGAAGACGGCCGCCGACTTCCAAATCTCCTCGTCCATTCTGCCGTCGATGACGGGCGCCGTGTCGAAGCGCACGAGCCGCGCGGGCTGCACCTTCTCCGGCGTGAGCAGCGCCGCCAGGCGCGAGGCCGAAGTCCCCGGCGCCGCGGCCTTGCCGCCGCCCGCGGGCGCCGTCGCGGCCGCGGCCTTCGCCTCGGGCGAGGCGGCCTTGCCGTCGGCGGCGGCGTTCGAAGGGGCGGCCGGGGGCGGGGTCGGCGAGGGCGCCGCGGCGCCGTCGCTGCCGCCCGCGGACTGCTGACCCGCCTGCGCCGCGAAGAGGATTTCGAGCCGGTTGAATGACGCGCGCACGCGCGGCGCGACGTCGGGCGCGAGCGTGAAGGCGATGAGCGCGTCGTCGCCGCGCTGCCCCGCCTCGACGCGCGTGAAGCCGCGCGCCGCGAAGCCGCCCGAAGCGAAGACGGCCGCGTCGGCCTCGGGGACGAGGACGAAGAACCTGCCGCCCTCCGTGAAAGTCCTGTAGCCTTCGAGCGCCGCGTCCGAAGTGATGCGCACGCGCGAGCCCTCGGCCGTCTCCGCCGTGCTCAGCGTCATGCGCTTGAGCAGGCGCGCGCCGCCGCCGGCCGACGAGCCGCCCGGCTTCGCGCGCACCGACGCGACCTCCTGCGCCAGCGCGTCGCCGGGTGACAACAGCGCGGTCGTCATCGAGAGGGCGAGGGCCGACAACGCGACGGCGGACAGGAAATTTTTCTTCATGGAAGGCTTAAACTCGCGGCCTGTTCGCGCCGCGAGTTCCGTTTATTGGATTCGATGCTGCCGGATTGGACGAGCCCGCTCGCGACGGCGCCCGGGGGACTTCGGCCACCGACTTTTTGCGAGCGCCCTGTTAGACGTAGCTCGCGCGCCTAAGGTTTCAACGAAATCATGGAACCAACGCGGTCTCTTACGGCTTGAGCGAGGGCCTTATAAGCGCGCGCACGTCTTCATAAGATTTCACATCTTTTCATCCCGCGCGCCCGCGGCTAGAGGCCCCGCGTCCACCCTTAAGACGCCGCGCGCGCGTCGCGCGTTAACGCCGCCGGAGGATGATCTGGCCGTCGCCCGTGCGCAGCGTCAAGGTCTGTCCGCCGCTGCCGACGCGCCAGCGCCGGACGCGGCTCTCCGAGTCGGTCTCGGCCACGGCCACGCCGTCGTTGTAGACGGACTCGCCGTCGGTCTCGACGGTCGCGTTGGCGCCCTCGGGGAGCGAGAGCGAGATGGTGCCGTCGCCCGTGCGCGCGGCGAGGCGGGTGAAGCGGCCGTCGAGCGTGATGCGGCCGTCGCCGGTGCGCGCCTCGGCGTCGCCCTCGAAGTTCTCGATGCGGACGCGGCCGTCGCCGGTCTCCGCGCGCAGCCGCCCGCGCCCGCCCGTCACGTCGATGGAGCCGTCGCCCGTGCGCAGCTCGACCTCGCCGCTCACGCCGTCCACCCTCAACCTCCCGTCGCCCGTCGAGACGAAGAGCGTCGAGTTGCGCGGGACGTAGAGGTCGAACTCCGCCTCCGCGTTCGAGGAGTAGACGACGCCCCCGCCCTTCTCGCTGTAGACGCGCGCCTGGCTCTTGTCGAAGTCGGCGCGGATGGTGACCTCGCCGCCCGCGGCCTGCGCGCGCAGCTTGATGCCCTGCATCTCGCGGTCGTCGGCGGCGCGCTTGACGGCCGTGTACATCACCTCGGGCTTGTCCCAGGCGTGGACGCTGACGGCGCCGTCGAAGGTCTCGACGCGGACGCGCGGCGCGCCCGAGACGGCGAAGGTGTTCGACTCGCGCTCGGTGCGGCGCGCGGCGTCGTAGCCGCCCCTCACGCCGTTCCGCACCTCCTCCCTGAGCTGCTCTTTCTCGACGCCCTTCAACGCCCTCTCGACCTCGCGGGCGGCCCGGGCGGCCTCCGCGACCTCGCGCTGGCGCTCGCGGACTTCGTCGGCGCGCTCGCGCGCGGCGTCCCGGCGGTCGCGCTCGGCCTCCCGGAGCGTGTCGCGCCTCTCGCGGGTTGTCTCGCGCACCTCACGCGCGGCCTCGCGGGCGGCGTCGGCGGCCTCGCGCGCCGCGTCGGCGATGTCTTCGCCGGAGTCGTCGTCGGAGTCGTTGTCAGAGTGGCGGCGCCCCTTCGTCTCGGAGAGGAGGTTCGTGACCGGGCTGAGCGGCCGGCCGTCGTCGGCGCGGCGGATGGTGACGGAGCCGTTGACGTTGCTCAGGCGCACGTCCGCGCCGCCCTGGCCGATGCGCCCTTCGAGGTCGCGCCCGACGTACTCGCCCACGCGCACCGGCAGGTTGAAGTCGTTCGAGATGCCGCCGTGGACTGTGCTCGCGCGCACGAGCGCGTTGGCGTCCGACGGGAGCGTGACGACGAGCGCGCCGTTGACGGACGAGAGGTTGACCGAGCCCGACTCGTTCAGGTGGTCGAGCGTCGCCTCAAGCTTGCCGTTGATGACCGAGAGGTTGACCGGGCCGGAGAGCCCCGCGGCGGTCACGCGGCCGTTGATGGAGGAGGCTTTGACGGGGCCGGCGATGCCCGCGATGGAGAGGTTGCCGTTGATGAGATTGATCTCGTCGATGTGCGCCCCGCGCGGGACGGTGAGCGTGTAATCGACGCTCGCGGGGTTCTCGTGGCGCTCGCCGTCGCGGTCGGACCAGCGCAGGGTGGAGTCCGGGTACTCGGTCTCGATGCGGACGCGGCTGGACGAGGCGTCGATCTTGATCTGCGCCTCGCGGAGGCGCTCCGGGGTGTGCGCGCGCTTGACGGCGTCCACCTTCACCTCGGCGCGCTCCCACGCCTGCACCTTGACCGCGCCGTTGATGTTCGACAGGCTGACCCGGCCGCCCGCCGCGAGCGGGTAGGTCTGGTGGAACTCCTCGGTCAGCTCCGGCCTCTCCGGACGCTGCGCCCTGACGGACGCGTCGGCCGCCGTCAACACGAGCGCCGCCAGCGCGGCCAGGCTCAATAACAAACGCTTCTTCGACATGATGATTCCTCAGTATGGGTGTTGGGTGCCGGGTGCCGGGTGCCGATTTTAACCGACGCCTAAAACCCGGCACCTAACGCCAAGCATTAGCTCGCGCGTCGTATCTGGACGCTGCCGTTGACGGTTTCGAGAATGAGCTGGCGGTCGCCGCCGGAGCCGATGGTGGCGGACAGGCGGCGCCGGCTGAAGGCGCCGGTGACGGTCATCGGGAAGTCGGACGTGATCTCGCCGTTGAGCGTCTTGGCCTCGACCCGCGCGTTGAGGCCCGCGGGCAGGGTCAGGTCGATGCCGCCGTTGACGGTCTTGAATTCGAGCCCCGCGGGCCAGTCGGCGCTACCCAGCACGGCCGTGATCGAGCCGTTGACGGTCGCCGCGCGCGCGAGTCCCGTGGTCGAGACGTTGATGCTGCCGTTGACGGTCTTCGCGTCCACGTCGGCCGTGAGGCGCTCGGCCTCGACCCTGCCGTTGACGGTGCGGCCCTGGAAGTTGACGCCCGCCGGGACGCGGACGGTGAAGTTGACGGTCGTGTCGTTGTCGTGCACGTGCGAGCGGCTGTTGTTGAGTTCGCAGGTGTTCGGCTCGCCGCCGGGGTTCGGGTAGACGGCGCAGATGAGCACGCCCTCCGGGTGGCGGACGACCTCGATGCGCACCTCCTCGGGGTCGCTGCGGCGTGCGCGCCTGACGGCCACGACCTCGAACTCGCCGCCCGCGGCCGGCTCGGCCGAGACGTTGCCGTTGATGCCCCTGATCTGTAGGTTGCGCCCGGCGGCCAGGGGCTCGCGCAGGCGGAACTCGTTGGCCTGCCGCTGCGGCTCGGCCGCGGGAAGCGCGGGCGCCGCGTAGGCCGCCGCCTCAACGTACGCGTGCAGAGGCCCGGGGCCGGCGTTGAAGGTATGACCCATTGTGGCGAGCGCCGCGGCGGCGGCGAAGATGATGATGAGACTAGCTGTGCGCTTCATGCTTCCTCCTGGGAGTCAGAGAGTTCGGCCTTCGTCCTTATCCAACGAGGAAACACCGCGCCCGAGGGGTTCGTGGCAAAAATTTTCGACTGAAAGGACAGAACCACCCGCGGTAGCGGGCGGGCCTTTGCGAACCGAACGTGCCGGTTCGCAAAGGCC